>JBJMHP010000084.1:0-3618 GCA_045807325.1 Actinomycetes bacterium
GCTCTGTGCTCATGGCGCGTGCCGGCGGTCATCCATCGCCGAACGCTACATCGAAGAGGGCCTGCGAATGGACGAGCACCCGGCGATCGACCTACGCGACGGCGCCGCTGGCCGACGCCCGGCGGTGCTTGGCACAGGCTCGACGTGGCCGACGTCATCGAGACCATTCGACAGAACGACCGGTCGGTCGAGCGGATCGACCGGGCACGCATGGCGGTCGCTGAGCGCGCCGATCTCGTCGCGCTCGGCTCGACGGGGCTTGAGTCGGTGGTAGATAACTGTTATAGATAACGCATCGTTGCCGACCTGGCGTGGGTGCCGATGCGAGACGTGATCATGTCGCTGCTGGCCAAGGAGCCGGCGCACGGGTACGAGCTGCGGCAGCGGCTGGGGACGGCGCTGGGGCCGGCGGGTGGGGCCCTGAACCCGGGGCAGGTGTATGTGACGCTGTCCCGTCTGGAGCGGGCCGGGCTGGTCCGGGCGGTCGAGGTCGCCCAGCCGAGTCACCCGGACAAGAAGGTCTATGAGCTGACCGCCTCCGGCCGGGAGCGTGTCGAGCAGTGGCTGGCCGACGTGACCTGGTCGAAGGTGGCGCCGGTGGAGTTCCACCTCAAGCTCGTGGTGGCGGCGGCGACGGGTCTGGCGGACCCGGTGGCCCTGGTCGACACCCAGCGGCTGGAGCTCCTGCGCCAGCTGCATCAGCTCCAGGGGCTCGCCCTCGCCGAGCCGGCCGACTCCGATGGCGCGCTCCTGCTCGAGGGGGCGTCGCTGCGGCTGCAGGCCGACATCCGCTGGCTGGAGGTGTGCGAGCGGCGCTGGGTCGAGAGGGGATCGCCATGAGCACAGTGGTCGAGGCGCGGGGTCTGGTTCGGCGGTACCTGGCCGACGGGTCGTCCATCCGGGCCGTGGACGGCGTGGACCTGGTGGTGGAGGCGGGCGAGACGGTGTCGGTCATGGGGCCGAGCGGCTGCGGGAAGTCGACCCTGCTGCACCTGCTCGGCGGGCTCGAACGCCCCGACGCCGGCGAGCTGCGCCTGGGCGGCCGACGTGTGGACGGCTTCTCGGAGACCGCCTGGGCGATCTTCCGCCGCCGCAACGTCGGGTTCGTCTTCCAGGCGTTCCACCTGGTCGACGAGCTGACGGCGGTCGAGAACGTGGAGCTGCCGGCGCTGCTGCTGGGCGTGTCGCGCCGCGACGCCCGGCGCCGGGCGATGGACCTGCTCGAGCGGCTGGCCGTGGCCGGGCGGGCCGGCCAGCTGCCCGACCGCCTGTCGGGCGGCGAGCGCCAGCGCGTCGCGGTGGCCTGGGCGCTGGTCACCGAGCCGCTGGTGGGGCGCGCCGACGAGCCGACCGGCAACCTGGACAGCCGCGCCACCGGCGAGATCCTCAGGCTGTTCGCCGAGCTCCGCCAGGCGGGCCAGGCCCTGCTGATCGTCACCCACGACGCGCGCGTGGCCAGCACCGCCGACCGGCTGCTGAGGATGCGCGACGGCGCGATCGTCGCCCAGACCCGCCTCGGCTCGGGCGCGTCGGCCGCCGGGATCCTGGCCGGCCTGGCCGACCTGGGCGGCGAGGGCTGATGCGCTCGCTCCGGCTCGCCGCCCGCCTTGCCCGGGGCAACCTCCGCCGCCGGCCCGCGCAGGCCCTGCTGCTGTTGCTCGCCCTGACGATCGCCACCGGCGTCCTCGGGGTGGCCGCGTCGGTGTACGGGAGCGCCGACGCCCCCTGGGACCGGGTCTGGCGGGCGACCAGAGGGTTCCACGTCAGCCTGGGCGTCTACCACCCACCGGACGAGCCGGGGAACCACGCCTTCGTCCAGGAGCTGCGCGGCCAGGCCGCCCGGCTGGCCACGGCCCCTGGGGTGGTCGGGGTCGGCGGGCCCTGGACTCACCTGTACGGGTCGATCGCGGTCGCCGGCGGGGAGGAGGACCTCACCGCCGAGATCCGCGACCCCGGCCCCTACGAGGTCGACCAGCCGCTGGTGACCAGCGGCCGATGGCTGGGTGAGGGCGGCGGGGTCGTCCTGGAGTCCGGCCTGGCCGCCACCCTCCATGCCGGCCCCGGGGACACGGTGACGATCCGGGGGCGGCCGTTCCCCGTCCGCGGCGTGGCCGCGACCGTCAGCCGGGGCCGCTTCCCGCTCAGCCGCCCGGCCCAGGTGTGGGTCACCCCCGAGACGGCCCGGCAGCTGCGTGACCTCGGGATGACCGAGGAGGGGTTCGAGCTCCAGCTCCGGCTGGCCGATCCGGGCGACGCCGCCGGGTTCGTCGCCGCCCACCGGCCGCTCGAGGCGACCGATCCCTCCTCGTCGGTCATCTCCTACCTGGAGACCTGGCAGCAGCGCCGGGCGGACTCGCACTCCGACATCGACATCCTGGCCGGCACGCTGTTCGCGGCCGGCGGGCTGATCGCCATCCTCACCGTGGCCACCGCGGCGGTGCTCATCGCCGGGCGGATGGCCACGCAGGTCCGCCAGGTCGGCACGCTCAAGGCGGTCGGCGTCACCCCACGGCAGATCATGCTCGTGCTGCTGGTCGAGCACCTCGCCATCGCCGCCGGGGCCACCGTGCTCGGGCTGGGCATCGGCCGCCTGCTTGCGCCACGCGTCGCCGAGACCTCGGTGACGGTGCTCGGCACGCCCGAGCCGCCCCCGCTGACCTGGGGCCGGGTCGCGATCGTGGCCGCGGTCGCCTTCACCGTGGTCCTGCTCGGGACCATCCGGCCGGCACTGCGCGGCATCCGCCAGAGCACCCTGCGGTCACTGGTCGCCGGCCCACGCCCGCCGAGGCGGCCCGGCCGGCTGGGCCGGCTCGCCGCCAGCCTCGGCCTCCCCCTGCCGGGTGTCCTGGGACTGCGGTCGGGGTGGCGGCGTCCCGGACGGCTCCTCGTCAACGCGGCCGGGCTGCTGCTCGGGGTGGCGATGATCGTCGTCGCCCTCGCCCTACGCGACAGCCTGGACCTCCTGAGCCTTCGGCCCGCCGAGCCGGGACACGCCGCCAGCGACGCCGCCGTCGCCGTCCTCTACGACCAGATCCGGGCGGTCATCTTCGCCACCGCCGGCCTGCTGCTGGCGCTGGCCACGATCAACGCGATCATCGTGGCCACCTTCGCCGCCCGGGACGCCGCCCGCAACCACGCGGTGCTCCGGGCGGTGGGAGCGACCCCCCGCCAGACCGTGATCGCCCTGGTCGTCTCCCAGCTCGGCGCCTGCGCCGTGGCCGTGGTCGTCGGGATCCCCCTCGGCCTCGGCCTGTGGAGCCTCATGGAGGGCGGCGACCTGCCCGAGGTGGGCGTCTCGACGTCCTCCCTGCTGCTGGTCGCGGTGGCGGTGCCGGTCGCCTTCGCCGCCATCGTGAGCGTTCCCGCGCGCCTGCTGGCCAGGCAGCCGGTCGCGCCGCTGCTCACCTACGAGTGAGCAGGACTCAGTTCGAGTAGCCCGACCGGATTCGAACCGGCGCTACCGCCTTGAGAGGGAGCAGACGCTAGCTGACGCGTTGGCCTGCTGACGTGCAGCTTCGCTGCCAGCCGGTGACCCGCTGTCGAGGCCGCGGGCACGCATCGGGCACAGCGACTCCGATGGAGTGGTGAAGCTGGGGAGGCATGAATCACCTGACCCCT
>JBJMHP010000085.1:0-7458 GCA_045807325.1 Actinomycetes bacterium
GGCCTGGCGGTGGCCGTCTACGTGGCCAACAGCGCCGTCGACGGGGAGCCGGCCGGGTCGCTGTCGCACGTGCTGGCCGACGGGCTGACCGTGGCCGGGGTGCCGGTGTGGTGGCCGTTCCGGCGTCGCCGCAGCGTCTTCCTGGGCGCCTGGCCTTCCGCACCAGGAGCTGGGCCGAGGTCCTGGTCGTGCTCGGCGTGGTCGCCGGGGTCGGCTGGTGGGTCGCCGGCTGACCCCTGGGGGTTCCCACCGGGCCGCCTCGACCAATATCGTTCAAGTTCGGTCTTGACGAGCGGCGGGTAGAACGTACAAACAATCAGACAAAGGCAGCTGTCGTACGGCCGGCGAGCGGGACCTCGCCGAGTTTGGAGGGCGGCCCGACGTGGTTATGCTGATCAGCGACTCCGGACTGGACGCCGACGTCGCCGCCCGGCTGGAGGCGGCCGGACCCACGGTGGTGCGCGCATGATCGTGACCCTCACCCCCAACCCGAGCGTCGACCGGACCATCGAGGTGGACGCCCTGCACCGGGGGGCCGTGCTCCGGGCCCGGTCCTCGCGTGTCGACCCGGGCGGCAAGGGCGTCAACGTGTCGAGGGCCCTGGCCGCCAACGGCCGCAAGACCCGGGCCGTGCTGCCGGGCGGCGGCTTCGAGGGGGAGCAGCTGGCCGCCCTGCTGGCTCCCGCCGACATCCCGGTGGTGCTGGTCCCGGTCGCCGAGGCGGTCAGGGCGAACGTGAGCGTGGTCGAGCCCGACGGCACCGTGACCAAGCTGAACGAGCCCGGCCCGCAGCTGACCCCCGAGGAGATCGAGGCCGTGACCGCGGCCACCGTGGCCGCCGCCGCCGACGCCGAGTGGCTGGCCTGCACCGGCAGCCTGCCGCCGGGGGCGCCGATCGACTTCTACGCCCAGGTGGTCGAGCGCCTGGGCTCGGCCCAGGTCAAGGTGGCGGTCGACTCCAGCGGGGCCCCGCTGGTGGCCGCCCTCGACGCCGGGCCGGACCTGATCAAGCCGAACCGGGAGGAGCTGGCCGAGGCCACCGGCCGCCCCGTCCTCACCCTCGGCGACGTGATCGCGGCCGCCGAGGAGCTGCGCGGCCGCGGGGCCGGCACCGTGCTGGCCAGCCTGGGGGCCGACGGGGCGGTGCTGGTGGACGCCTCGGGGGCCACCTTCGGCTCGGCCACCGTGGAGCGGCCCCGCAGCGCCGTCGGGGCCGGCGACGCCATGCTGGCCGGCTTCCTCGCCGGCGGGGGCGGCGGCCCCGACGCCCTGCGCGAGGCCCTGGCCTGGGGGGCGGCCGCGGCCAGCCTTCCCGGCAGCCGCATGCCGACCCCCGACGACCTCGACTACGCGGCCGTCGTCCTGGCCGACCGCATCGACCCCGACCGCCCCCTCAAGGAACGGAGCTGACGCCCATGGCGGACCTCATCACCCCCGACCTGGTCGACCTCGACCTGTCCGCGACCGAGCGTGGCGAGGCCACCCGCTCGCTGGCCGAGCGGCTCCAGCGGGCGGGCAGGGTGACCGACCTCGAGCAGTTCCTGGCCGACGTGCGCGCCCGCGAGGCCCAGATGCCGACCGGGCTGGAGGGAGGCATCGGCATCCCGCACTGCCGGTCGGTGGCCGTGGTCGAGCCCACCCTGGGCTTCGGCCGCAGCACCCAGGGCATCGACTGGGGCGCCGCCGACGGCCCGGCCCACCTCATCTTCCTGATCGCCGCCCCCGAGGGTGGCGGCGCCGAGCACATGGGCATCCTCGCCTCGCTGGCCCGGCGCCTCATCCACGCGTCGTTCAAGGAGTCCCTGATGCAGGCCCCGGACCCCGAGGCCGTCGTCACCCTGGTCAAGAAGGAGGTGCTGGGGCAATGAAGATCGTCGCCGTGACGTCCTGCCCCACAGGGATCGCCCACACCTACATGGCGGCCGAGGCCCTCGAGCAGGCCGCCCGCAACGCCGGGCACGAGATCAAGGTCGAGACCCAGGGCGCGGCCGGGGCCGAGGCGGTCGCCGACGCCGACATCGCCGGGGCCGACGCGGTGGTGTTCGCGGCCGACGTCGAGGTCCGCAACCGCGAGCGGTTCGCGGGCAAGCCGCTGGTCCAGACCTCGGTCAAGCGGGCCATCAACGACGCCGGCGGCCTGATCGCCGAGGCCGAGGCGGCGGTCAGCGCCGCCCCTGTCGCGGCGACCGCCACGCCGACCGCCGGGGGTGGCGATGCCGGTCGCCCGGTGCCCCCGACCCCCACCGGCGGCGGTGGGGGCGGTGGGGCTGCCGCCTTCGGGAATCAGCTGCGGGGCTGGCTGATGACCGGGGTCAGCTACATGATCCCGTTCGTGGCCGCCGGCGGGATCCTGATCGCCCTCGGCTTCCTGCTGGGCGGGGGCGCGGTGAAGCCCAAGGTCTACGGCGGCACCTTCGAGGGGGTCACGTATCAGGCGATCACCGACTACACCCAGGTGGTCCAGAAGGCCGGGTGGGCCGGGCTGCTGTTCCTCATCGGTGCGACGGCGTTCTCGATGCTGGTGCCCATCCTGGCCGGCTTCATCGCCTACGCGATGGCCGACCGGCCAGGTCTCGTCCCCGGCATCGTCGCCGGGCTGCTGGCCAACCTGGTCGGCGCCGGGTTCCTCGGCGGCCTGGTCGGCGGTCTGCTGGCCGGCGCCATCGCCCTGTACCTCGTGCGGCTGAAGGTGCCAAGGGCCTTTGCCGGCATCATGCCGGTCGTGGTCATCCCGTTGGTCGCGACGCTGTTGGTCGGCTTCCTGATGGTCGTGGTCATCGGCAAGCCGATCGCGGCCGCGCAGACCGGCCTGACTCACTGGCTGAACGGGTTGTCGGGCAGCAACGCGGTCTTGCTCGGCCTGCTGCTCGGGCTGATGATGGGCTTCGACCTGGGCGGCCCGGTCAACAAGGTGGCGTACACCTTCGGTCTGGCCGCCCTGGCCAGCGGCAACACCCAGGTGATGGCGGCGGTCATGGCCGCCGGCATGGTCCCGCCGCTGGCGCTGGCCCTGGCCACCGTGCTGCGCAAGCACCTGTTCAGCGACGCCGAGCGCAAGGCGGGCGAGACGGCCTGGCTGCTGGGGGCGTCGTTCATCACCGAAGGGGCCATCCCCTTCGCCGCCGCAGACCCGATCCGGGTGGTCCCGTCGATGATGGCCGGCAGCGGCGTGGCCGGTGCCCTGTCCATGGCCTTCAAGTGCGGTTCCCGGGCCCCGCACGGTGGGATCTGGGTGATCGGGCTGATCGAGAAGCCGTTGCTGTGGTTCCTCGCCATCGTCATCGGCCTTGCAGTCGGCGCGGCCCTGGTCATCGTGCTCAAGTCGCTCGGGCACCGGGCGTCCGACGAGGAACTTGAGGCCGAGATGGGGGACGCGAGCCTGCCCGGCCGCCGGACGGCCACCGCCTGAGCGCGAACGTCGACGAGCCCCAGAAGGGCACCGGCCCAACGCAGCGGTGCCCCCGGCCGGCCCCAGGGCCCCGGGGGCACCGGGCTCGTTTCAGGACCCCGGCTACCATGGCACCGGCCCCGGCCATTCCCGGCCGGGGCATCAGCCACCCGGAGGAGATCGTCGTGTCCGCACCCAGCCCGTCCGCCGCGGTCGAGCCTCTTGTCGTCCCGGCGGGCACGACGGCGGCCGATGCCGTCGCCGCCGCCAGGCTGAAGCTGGCCGGGCCCGACGCGATCGTGGTCGTCCGCACCCCCGACCGGCGGCTGCGGGACCTGTCGTGGGTCGCCGACGCCGACGTCGAGGTCGAGCCGGTCCCCCTGTCCAGCCACGACGGGCTGGACGTGCTGCGCCACTCCACCGCCCACGTGCTCGCCCAGGCCGTGCAGGACCTCTTCCCCGAGGCCGAGCTTGGGATCGGCCCGCCCATCGAGCACGGCTTCTACTACGACTTCGACATGGCCAAGCCCTTCCAGCCGGACGACCTGGAACGGGTCGAGGCCCGCATGCGGGAGATCGTCGCCGCCGGCCAGCGCTTCCAGCGCCGGGTCCTGGCCTCGCCGGCCGCGGCCCGGGCCGAGCTGGCCCACGAGCCGTACAAGCTCGACCTGCTGGACGCCAGGGACGAGGCCGACCCCGAGGTCATGGAGGTCGGGGGCGGCGAGCTGACCATCTACGACAACCTGGACGCGGCGACGGGGGAGCGCCGCTGGAGCGACCTGTGCCGCGGCCCCCACCTGCCCTCGACCCGGCTCATCCCCGCGTTCAAGCTGCTGCGCAGCGCCGCCGCCTACTGGCGCGGCAGCGAGCAGAACCCGCAGCTCCAGCGGATCTACGGCACCGCCTGGCCCCGGCGCGAGGAGCTCGAGGCCCACCTGCGCCAGCTCGAGGAGGCGGCCCGGCGCGACCACCGCCGCATCGGGGCCGACCTGGAGCTGTTCACCTTCAGCAGGGAGGTCGGCCAGGGGCTGCCGCTGTGGCTGCCCAACGGCACCATCGTCCGCGACGAGCTGGAGCAGTGGGCCAGGCAGACCGAGCGGCGCCTCGGCTACCAGCGGGTGGTCACCCCCCACCTCACCCGCGAGGACCTCTACTACCTGTCCGGGCACCTGCCGTACTACCGCGACGACCTGTACGCGCCCATCGACATCGAGGGCGTGCACTACTACCTGCGGCCGATGAACTGCCCCCACCATCACATGGTCTACAAGGCGCGGCTGCGCAGCTACCGGGAGCTGCCGTTCAAGGTGGCCGAGTACGGGACCGTGTACCGGTTCGAGCGCTCGGGGCAGCTGCACGGGCTCATGCGCACCCGGGGGTTCACCCAGAACGACGCCCACATCTACTGCACCCACGACCAGGCCAAGGACCAGTTCCTCGAGGTCATGCGGATGCACGACGACTACTACCGGGCCCTCGGCATCACCGACTTCTACATGGTCCTGGCCCTGCGCGACCCCCACAACAAGGACAAATACCACGACGACGAGGCCATGTGGGCCGACGCCGAGCGGATCACCCGGGAGGCGATGGAGGAGTCCGGCATCCCCTATGTTGAGGACGTGGGCGGGGCCGCCCACTACGGGCCCAAGGTCGACTTCATGATCCGGGCCGTGACCGGCAAGGAGTTCGCCGCCTCGACCAACCAGGTCGACCTCTACACCCCGCAGCGGTTCGGGCTGGGCTACACCGCGACCGACGGCAGCCAGCAGCCGGTGGTGGTCATCCACCGGGCCCCGCTCGGCTCCCACGAGCGGTTCGTGGCCTACCTGACCGAGCACTACGCCGGGGCGTTCCCGGTCTGGCTGGCCCCCGAGCAGGTCCGCGTCATCCCGATCGTGGACGAGCTGGCCGGCTACGCCGGCGAGGTCCGCGACCTGCTGGTCGAGCGCGGCTTCCGCGCCGACGTCGACGCCGGCGACGGCCGGCTCAACGCCCGCATCCGCGCGGCCGTCACCCGCAAGATCCCCCTGATCGTGGTCGTGGGCCGGCGCGAGGCCGGGCAGCGGTCGGTCTCGGTCCGCTACCGCTCGGGCGAGGAGGTCCCCATGGCCCTGGACGCCTTCGTCGAGCACGTCGCCGAGCTGGTGCGGACCAGGAGCCTGGAGGGCGCCGGGCACCTCCATTGACATCCTCCCCGCCCTGAAGGGCGGGGATTCCTAGTGGTACCGCTCACGCGGCGCCGGCCAGGGCGGTTCCTGCTTCTTCCCCGACCGCCCGGCGCGAGCCGGGTCTTACACCGGGTCCACAGGCAGCGACCGCCAGCCCGGCGGCCAGGATGTTACGCGCGGCGTTAAGGTCCCGGTCGTGCGTCGTGCCGCACCCGGGACAGGTCCACTCTCGGACCTTGAGGGGTTTGGGGCCGTCCCTGCGCCCGCACGCCGAGCAGTACTGCGATGACGGATACCAGCGGTCGACCTTGACCAGCGTCCGCCCGTACAGCCTCGCCTTGTACTCCAGCATCCCGACGAACGTCGACCACCCGGCGTCGTGGATCGACTTGGCGAGGTTGCTCCGTCCAAGGGCCACCACGTTCAGCGTCTCCACGCACACCGTCTGGTGTTCGCGGACCAGACGGGTGGAGAGCTGATGGTGGAAGTCACGGCGGGTGTCGGTCACCCTCGCGTGCAGGCGGGCGACCTTGCGGCGGGCCTTCTCCCGGTTCCTCGACCCCTTCCGCTTGCGCGCCATGTTCCGCTGGGAGCGCCGCAGCGCCCTCTCTCGAGCCCGCAACCAGCGTGGGTTGTCTAGTTTCCGACCGTCCGACAACGCCGCGAAGGCCGACAGGCCGAGGTCGATCCCGACCGCCGCGTCCACGGCAGGCAGCGGCGCCTGGTGCACCTCAACCACGAACGAGGCGTGGAACCTGCCGGCACCGTCCAGGGTGACCGTCACCGACGACGGGGCGGCGGGCAGCCGGCGGGACCAGCGGACCTTCAGCTCGCCCACCTTGGGGAGGGACAGGCGACCGTCGGGCAGCACCCGGAAACGGCTGTTGGCGGTGAACCGGGCCGCCTGGTCGTGGCGACGGTTCTTGAACCGGGGCTTGCGGACCTTGAGCTTTGCCTTCTCGCCCCGCGCCCTGGCCGCCTTGTACTCCTTGAGCGCGCGGAAGTAGTTGCGGTAGGCGCGGTGCAGGTCGGCGAGGGACTGTTGCAGCACCACCGAGGACACCTTGCCGAGCCACGCCCGCTCCGGGGTCAGCTTGGCGAGGGTGAGGCGGTGGGACAGCTCGCCGTCTGAGGGATACGGCAGCCCCGCCCGGTAAGCGTCCTCCCGCAGGCGCAGCCCGTCGTTGTAGACGACCCGGGCGCAGCCAAACGCCCGGGCGAGCGCCTGCCGCTGGGCGGCATCGGGGTAGATACGGTGCCTGTACCGGAGTCGCATGCCACACAGTATGTTTGGTTCATGCGACAAGACCGAGACGTTCGTACAGGTCGACATTGCGTTTTCGCGCTGCACGCCCACTTGGTTTTCGTGACGAAATACCGGCATCCGGTGTTCACCGCCATCCACCTGGACCGCATGGAGGCGATCATGCGGGCGGTCTGTGAGGACTTCGGCTGCGAACTGGTCGAGTTCAACGGCGAGACCGAACACGTCCACCTGCTCGTCCGCTTCCCCCCGACCGTGGCGCTGTCGCGGCTGGTCAACAGCCTCAAGGGCGTCACCTCCCGGCGGCTGCGTCAGGAGTTCCCCGAACTGGCCCGACACTACTGGCGGGTGAAGCGGCTGTGGTCCGGGTCGTACTTTGCCGGGTCGGTGGGCGGTGCCCCGCTGGACGTTCTCCGCGCCTACATCGAGCAGCAGAACCGGCCTCGCGACGCGGTTCACCCCCGGCCTGAAGGCCGGGGCACTCCCGCGAGGAGCCGGTAGCCGGCCCCTGGCGGGGTCTGGGCGTAACGGGTGATCAGGGTCAGCTGCAGGTACATGCCGACGCCGCTGACGCCCATGACGAGATTCGCGCCGGCCACGGCCGGGTGCCGCAACGCGGTCAGGTCGACCAGGGG
>JBJMHP010000086.1:0-15801 GCA_045807325.1 Actinomycetes bacterium
GACGCTGGACACCAGCACGACCCCGAGGAGGAGGGCGGCCAGCAGCCGCCGGCCGAGCGGGGTGGCGGCCAGCCGCATGGGCCAGGACAGCAGCCCGGCGGCGGCGCGGGCGCCCTCGCCGCCGGGGGCGAGGACGGCCGGCCGGGAGGCGCGGAAGGCGGTGGATTCGGCGTTCATGCGATCAGCTCCTCGGGGCGTTCGCGGCGTCGGCGGGGACCGCGGGGGAGGGACCCAGCCGCTGGCGCCGGTGGGTGAGCCAGCGCCCGATCAGGAAGGCGGCCAGCGCCGGCCAGGTCGACCCGGCCAGCAGCAGACCGACGTACTCGTCGGAGGCGTGCAGGGTCTCGGCGGCCCGGACGACCACGAACGACAGCAGCGAGGCGGCGGCCAGCACGGCCACCGAGCCCAGCAGCGGGGCCAGCCAGAACCGGACCAGGGCCCGCCGGTGGCGCCGGCCGGCCACGGCCACCGGCAGGACGAACGGCCCGGCCAGGCAGAGCAGGAACAGGATCGTCTGCGCGCACGCGGCGACCATGGCGAGCGCCCCCAGCCCGACGGCGAACGGCAGCACGTAGCCGAGGGCCGAGGTGGCCATGAACGCCCGCTCGGGCCCGCGGTGCCCGACCGCCCAGTCGTTGACCGCGGCGACGTTCTTGCGCAGGGAGTCCAGCACGCTGGCCTTCTTGCCCGGCTCGGCCTCGGCCAGGACGGTCGTGCCGGTCTGCATGCGCGACAGCGGATGGGCCACGAACGAGCGCCAGTACCCGGTGAGCAGCCGTCGCTGGGTCGGCTCGGCGTCAGCCTGGTCGCCGGCGCCGCCGTCGGGGGCGATGCGGGTGACCATGGTCAGCATGGCGTTGGGCACGACCACCCCGGGCCGGGTCGCGGCCGAGACTGTCGAGTACGGGCGGGTGATGGCCACCGTCGCCACGATCAGCAGCAGCGCCGCCACGGTGACGTTGCGCCAGGCCGGGCGCCGGATCACCCCCCAGGCGATCAGGCCGAGCAGGGCCGCCTTGGTGGCGGCCTCCAGCAGGTTGGCGTTGCGGGCGCGCCAGCCGCCCACCGACTGGGCCGCCCCCGGACCGATGAGGGCGTCGAAGAGGCTGAGGCGAAGCATGTCGCGCTGGCGCTCGATGGAGGACTTGGCCAGCCAGGCGGTGGCCCGGATGCTCATGCGGCCATAGGCGTTGAGCACGCCCCGGCCCTGGACGTCAACCTGTTCGCGCTGGTAGTCCCAGGGGTCGGGGTCGCCGGGGGCGGTGGGCGCCCCGGGGTTGGCCACCACCACGGTGGCCAGGAGGATGAACCCCACCGCCAGGTAGCGGAAGAGTAGGGTGCGAAAGCGCACCCGGTCCCGGTCGAGCGGAGCGGCCGCCGGGATGCGGACGGCGCCCTGCGTCAACCCGACCCGGCTGCGCACGGCGGTCCTGTCCACGGCTTCCCCTTCGCGTGAACGTCGCTGAGCCGAGTCGAACAAATGTTCGATCCAAACGTATGTTCGCGCCTTTTTCCCTGGTCGTCAAGTCGGTGTTTGCCCTGACGGGCCTATCCGGTTCGCTCCAGTTTCGATGGAGCGGAGGGGATAGGACGACCGGCCTACCGACCCGGCAGAAGACCCGTCGCGGCATCGGGGTGCCGCGTCTCCGCCGGTTCCCGAGCAGGCTGGCGGCCCGACTCCCCACCCGGCTCCTCGGCGGCTCCGACCACCCGGTGATATGGCATGGGCGGGGTCACCACCGCCTCTTCGAGAAGGCGGTAGAAGAGCAGGCCGCGGTGGGTCGAGGCCCGGCGGTTGAAGCGGAAGGTGAACTCGTCGAGATACCAGTCGAGTTGGGCGGGCGAGGTCGCGCCCTGGTGGGTGGCCCGGAGCCAGCCGGCCAGGGCCCGCTCGACGGCGGGCAGGTAGGTCAGGCGCGGCGCCCGCTCGGTCGGGAAGCCCAGCTCGGCCAGGGGCCACCACGCCTCCAGGCGCGTCGCCCTGACCAGCGTGCCCGGCTCCACCACCCTGCCCACGAAGGCGACCAGGCCCCCGTCCGCCGGGAGTCGCTGCATGCGGACCCGGCCGGGGGCCTCGCCCCGGTCCTCGAGGGCGACGGCGGCGGTCAGGGGGGCCGGTTCGGCGGCCGGGTCGGGTCGTCCCGGGACCAGCACGGTGCCGATCTCCACCCGACCCTCCAGCCGGGGCCGGCCCGAGCGGACCATCGCCCGCCGGAAGCGGTGCAGCATCGTCCAGGCGGTCTCGTAGCTGCCCAGGTCGAGCGCGCGGGCCAGGTGGCGGGCGGACACGCCCTGCTCGGCCGTGGCCACCAGCCAGGCGGCCGCGAACCACAGGCGCAGCGGCGTCCGCGTCCCCTGGAACAGCGTTCCAGCGGTCACCGTCGTCTGGTGGCCGCAGGCCCGGCAGACCAGGCGCTGGCGCGACCCTCGCCACGGCGGCCTTCCCTCGCCGCAGGCCGGGCAGAGGAACCCGTGTGGCCAGCTGAGCCGCTCCAGGTAGCGGTGGCAGGCGGCCTCGTCGGGGAAGAAGGCCTGGAACTGCTCCCGGTCGGCCGGGTAGTCGCGGCCGGCGACCGGCCGGTCCGGCGTCGCCAGCGGGTCCATGGCCGTGCTCAGGTGCCGGCCAGCAGCTCGGCCCGCCGCGGCCAGGTCCAGGCGAACAGGCCGATGGTCCCGGCCGCGGTGGCCAGGTTGCGCAGCAGCTCGAGCAGGCCGCGGTGGCTGGCGAACCAGATGCCGTGCTGGAGGTTGTAGAGCAGGTCCATGCCGAGCAGGAACCCGGCCGACCCGCCGGCGGCCAGCAGCCACAGCAGCGCCGTGGGTCGCCGGCCGGTCAGGGCGCGGGCCGCGGCGACCAGGCAGAAGGCCAGCCAGGCGTCGGCCAGGGCGAAGGCGGCCTCGAACTCGTAGTAGGCGGGCCGGGTGTCGCTGGCCAGCATGGACCGGTCCAGGAGCCAGGCCGCCCAGTAGAGGACGAGCAGCGCCGCGCCGGCCAGCAGCGCCCCGACCACGCGCCGCCGTCCCCGCTCGGTGATCTGCACTCGGTGGGCCGCCAGCACCATCCAGCCGTCTCCTTCCCTCGCCTCGACTCCGGACACAGGTAATCTTGCTCCTTTGTCCCCACAACAAGAAAACCAACGGCGTGGAGTCGGCCTTCGGCCGACGACCACCTGTAGCCGGCCGGCGAATTCTGCCGGCCGGCTACAGGCCCCCGGCGTGGGGTACCGGCCAGACGGTGAGGACGGCCCGGCCGACCAGGGCCGAGCGGTGGACCGGGCCGAACACCCGGGAGTCGGCCGAGTCCTCGCGGTTGTCGCCCATCACCCAGTAGTTGTCCGACTTGATCCGCACCTTCTTGAAGTCGGAGGTGAAGGTGTTCGGGCGCAGGTAGGGCTCCTCGACCAAGCGGCCGTTGCGCCACAGGTGCCCGTCCCGGCCCTCCAGCACGTCGCCGGGCAGGCCGACCACCCGCTTGATCAGGTCTTCGCTGCCCGGCGGGGTGCCGCCCAGCCCCTGGGCGACGGCCCGCCGCACCCAGGAGATGGGGCCGGCCTCCGGGGCCTGGTCGGTCCCGGTCGGGCGCAGGAACACCACCACCTGTCCGTGGGCCGGGTCGCCGAGCCGGTAGGCGAGTCGGTTGACGACCACGCGGTCGCCGACGTCCAGGGTCGGCTCCATCGACCGCGAGGGGATGAAGAAGGCCTGGATCAGGAACCCCTTGACCAGGACGGTCAGGACCAGGGCGGCGACGAGCAGGAAGGGTAGCTCGGCGTAGAAGCGGCGCCGGGTGCGCCGGGCCGCAGCGCGGCGGCCGTGGATGCGCTGCACCCGAGTGGGCTGGACACGGACGGTCTGGCTCAGGGCCCGACCCCTGGGGACCGGAGAAGTGACATGCCGCCTCCATCGGCCGGACAGGCCGTGTGCTTGACGCGGTCCATCAGGCTAACTCTCTTGACCGTACGGATACCACCACGGCTTCCGGTTGGCGCGCGCGTCGAGGTGGACGTGCTTGGTCTCCCGGAACGCCTCCAGGCCCTCCGGGCCCAGCTCGCGGCTGTTGCCGGACATCTTCATGCCCCCGAACGGCCCGGCGTCGTTGTCGGTGAGGGGGTCGTTGAACCAGACCGTGCCCGCCTCCAGCTCCTCCATGCAGCGCAGGATGTGGTCCATCCGCCGGGTGTAGACGTTGGCCCCCAGGCCGTAGGGGAGGGCGTTGGCCCGGGCGATGGCCTCGTCCAGTGAGCCGACCCGCTGCACGGGGGCGACCGGCCCGAAGGTCTCGGTGGTGAGCAGGTCCATGGTGTCGTCGACGTCCACCACCACCGTCGGGGCCAGGAACCAGCCGCGCTCGCGGCCGCCGTGGTCCCCGCCGGCCAGGAGCCTCGCCCCGGCCCGCACGGCCCCCTCGAGCTGGCCCTCGACCCTGGCCCGCTGCGCCTCGGCCACCATCGGGCCGACGTCGGTGGCCGGGTCCAGCGGGTCGCCAAGGCGCAGCTCCTTGGTGACGCTGACCAGCCGGTCCACGAACTCGTCGAACACCGGCTCGAGCACGTAGAAGCGCTCGGCCGAGGTGCAGACCTGGCCGGCGTTGAGGTAGGCCGCCCAGGCGGCCCCCGGGGCCGCCACCTCCAGGTCGACGTCGTCGCAGACAATGAAGGCGTCCTTGCCGCCGAGCTCCAGGTGGGTCCGCTTGACCTGCTCGGCGCAGAGGGCGCCGATGCGCTGGCCGGTCGCCACCGACCCGGTGAAGGCGACCAGGTCGGTGCCGCCGTGGACGACCAGGGCCTCGCCGACCTCGGCCCCTCCGGTGACCAGGTTGACCACGCCGTCGGGGAAGCCGGCGAAGGCCTCGGCCAGGCGCAGGGTGGCCAGCGGCGTGTACGGCGACGGCTTGACCACCACCGTGTTGCCGGCGGCCAGTGCCGGGGCCACCTTCCAGGCCAGCAGCAGCAGCGGGTAGTTCCAGGGCACGATCGTGGCCACCACCCCGACCGGCTCCTTCAGCACCAGCGACAGCTGGCCCTCCTCGATCGAGGGGATCACCCTGCCCCGTTCGTGGCGGCCCAGCTCGGCGTAGTAGCTGAGGGCGTTGGCCGTCCAGCCGATCTCGTCGGTGTTCTCGACCAGCGGCTTGCCGCCCTCCAGGGTCATCAGCCGGCCGAGCTCCTCGGTGTGGGCGCGCAGCCAGGCCGCGACCCCGTGCAGCAGCTCGCCGCGGTCGCCGGCCGGGGTGCGCCGCCAGCCACCGAGGGCGGCCCTGGCCGCCTGCACGGCCCGGTCGACCTGGCCGGGGGAGGCCGACGGCACCTCGGCCAGGGGCTCCTCGGTGGCCGGGTTGGCGACCACCTCGACCGCGCCCTGCCCGGTCAGCTCCGCCCCGCCGGCCCACATCGTCGTCCTCACGGTCCGTCGCTCCTCACGGCTCGGGGCGGCCTGGTCAGCTTGGCCGAGGATACCCAGGCGGCGGCCGGCTCAGACCGAGGCCTCGGCCAGGGCCCGGTCGAGGATGTCCAGGCCCTCCGAGAGCAGCTGCTCCTCCATCACCAGGGGGGCCAGGATGCGGACCACGTTGTCGTGGATGCCGGCCTTGAGGGTGAGCAGCCCCTGCCGGGCCGCCGAGGCCACCACCTGGGTCGCGGCCTGCTTGGCCGGCTCTCTGGTCGCCCGGTCGGTGACCAGCTCCATGGCCATCATCGCCCCCAGGCCCCTGACCTCGCCCACCACCCGGTGCCGCTCGCCCAGCTCGTGCAGCCGCCGGCCGAGGGTGTCGCCCATCCGCCGGGCCCGCTCCAGCAGGTCGCCCTGCTCGAACAGCTCGATGGTGGCCAGGGCGGCCACGCAGGCCAGCGGGTTGCCGCCGTAGGTGCCGCCGAGCCCGCCCGGGCCGGGGGCGTCCATCAGCTCGGCCCGGCCGGTGACGGCGGCCAGGGGCAGGCCGGCCGCGATCGACTTGGCCGACAGGGTGAAGTCGGGGACCACGCCCGGGTGCTGCTCGGTGGCGAACAGGGTGCCGGTGCGGCCGAAGCCGGACTGGACCTCGTCGGCCACGAAGGGGATGTCGAGGCGCCGGCACATGTCGGCGATCCGCTCCAGCCAGCCCGGCGGCGGGGCGATGAAGCCGCCCTCGCCCTGGACCGGCTCGACGATCACGCAGGCCACGTTCTGGGGGCCGACGTGGACCTTGATCTCCTCCTCGACGTAGTCGGCGCAGGCGATGCCGCAGTCGGGGTAGGTGAGGTGGAACGGGCAGCGGTAGCAGTAGGCGTACGGGACCCGGTAGACCTCGCTCGGAAACGGCTGGTAGCCCTGCTTGTAGGGCGAGACCTTGCCGGTCATGGCCAGGGCGAGCAGGGTGCGGCCGTGGAAGGCGTTGTCGAACACGACCACCGCGGGGCGGCCCGTGGCGGCCCGGGCGATCTTGACGACGTTCTCGGTCGCCTCGGCGCCGGAGTTCACCAGCAGCGTCCGCTTGTCGTAGTCGCCCGGGGTGATGCGGTTGAGGGCCTCGGCCACGGCCACGTACGGCTCGTTCATCACCGCGTGCTGGCAGGTGTGCAGGTAGCGCTCCACCTGGTCCTTGACCGCCTGGACGACCGGCGCCGGGGTGTGGCCGGCGTTCAGCACCCCCAGGCCCCCGGTGAAGTCGATGAAGCGGTTGCCGTCGACGTCCTCCAGGACCGCCCCGTGGGCGGCGGCCGCGTACACCGGGGTCATGGTGGCCACCCCCCTGGCCACCGCCTTGCGACGCCGCTCCTCCAGGGCCCGGCTGCCCGGGCCCGGGACCTCGCCGGCCAGCTTCCGCATCTGCGGCAAGCTCATTAGCAACACCTCTTCTTCGGGTCGTCGTCGTCCTGATCCATCGGGGGGCTGCGCTACGCTCCGCCCCCCGAACCCCCTGCGGCTACGCCGACGCTTCGAGGACGTTCCCTGGTGACGAGCGTCACCTCCATGTTCCTGGTGGCCAGTTCGGCCAGGTAGGGCTCGGGCGGGACGGCGTCCTCGGGGGCGAGCACGCCCGGCCGGTCGATCACCTTGGCGGCCAGGAACTGGGCGACGATGCTGGGGGGCACGCCGGTGTCGAGCTGGCCGGCCCCGGCCTGCCAGGCCGGGTGGGGCCGGACCACGCACTCGGCCAGCCGCTCAACCGGTGAGCCGTCAACTGATACGTCGCGAGGGGCGAGGGCCGGATCCCCCGAAGGTCCGGCCCGTCGCCCTCGCACCCGGACCCAGATCGCCTCGGCGTCGTCCGGGGCGGTGTCGGGTCCGGGCATGGTGGCGGTCCTGGTGATGCAGTGGACCAGCAGCTCGCGCGGCACCACCGGGCCGCTCGGCAGCTCGACCGGAGAGGTATCGGCAAGCCCGAGGGCGGCCAGGAGGGCCAGCCTGTCCATGAAGGCGGCCGGGAAGCCGACCTTGAACGAGACCGACCGGATCCCGCGGTCGGCGAAGTGCAGCGGCAGGGTGGCGACCTCGGAGTGGAGGGTGTGCCCGACCCGGACCCGCCCCACCGGCGGCGGGAAGTCCAGCTCCTCCTGGTCGCTCATGGCCGGCACCTCGACCAGCCGGCCGTCGCGGAAGGTCATCGCCGGGACGGAGAACTCGTCCAGGATCGTCTGGATGGCATAGGGCACCGGCACGGGGGCGCTGGAGGGGGCGAAGTCGGCCACCCCCAGGCGGACCTCGACCTCCTCGACCCGGTCCAGGCCGCGCCCGGCCAGCGCGGCCAGCACGTTGGTGGTGCCGGGGCTGCCGCCCATGCCGACCACGGCCGTGACCCCGGCGGCCACGAACCGGTCGTGCAGGGCCAGCTGGCGCCTGGTGGTGTGGAACAGGCCGCCGAGGTCGACATAGTGGGTCCCGGCGTCGGCGCAGGCCTCCATGACCGGCAGGTTGGTCGAGTAGACGGCGCAGTTGCAGACCACGTCGGCCCCGTCGAAGGCCCGCCGCAGCGCCTCGCCGTCCCCGGCGTCCAGGGCCAGGCCGCTGACCCGGGCGGTGCCGTTGCTGCCGGACCGGGCGGCCGCCCAGCCGGCCGCCTCCCTGGCCCGCGACCCGTCCAGGTCGGCCACCACGACCTCGCCGACGCCCTCGGACTCGGTGAGGTCGCGCACCGTCCAGCGCCCCATCGCGCCCGCGCCCCCGACCACCACAACCCGCATGCGCCACCCCGACCGATCGACAGCCCCGAACCCCCGGAGACCCGCAGGCTGTCAGCCGCCCGCGGGCCGCGGGTAGTGCCCGGCCGTCCAGTTCCCGGGTACGCTGTTGTACGTTTCGGCGCAGAGGGGAGGCCTGTGACCACCACCGTTGCCGACCTGCTGGCCATCGGCGAGCTCCACCTGGGGCTGGTCGCGGGGGCCGACGGGCTGGACCGGCCGATCCGCTGGGCGCACGTGTCAGAGCTCAAGGACCCGACCCGCTTCCTGCGCGGCGGCGAGGTGCTGCTCACCACCGGCCGGGGCATGCGCGGCGGCCCCTCGGGCCAGGCCGCCTACGTCGAGCAGCTGGCCAAGGCCGACCTGGCCGCCCTCGGGGTCGGGCTCGGCTTCGCCTTCAAGGCCACCCCGCCGGCCGTG
Source organism: Actinomycetes bacterium (assembly GCA_045807325.1). Lineage (GTDB taxonomy): Bacteria > Actinomycetota > CALGFH01 > CALGFH01 > CALGFH01 > CALGFH01. Next base: position 8,577 of record JBJMHP010000086.1, read on the forward strand.
TGCGAGGCCGCCGACCGGGCCGGCTTCCCGGTGTTCGAGGTGCCGTTCGAGGTGCCGTTCATCGCCATCACCGAGGCCCTGTTCTCGCGCCTGGTCAACGAGCAGTACGTGCTGCTCCAGCGGGCCGGGACGGTCCAGCAGACCCTGTCGCGGCTGCTGGTCGAGGGGGCGGGGCTGGACGCCCTGCTGGAGGCGTACGCCCGCATGACCGGGACCAGGGCTCTGCTGCTGGACGTCCGCGGCGAGGTCATGGCGGCGGCCCGCGGGGCCACCGCCCTGCTGCCCCCGCGGGCCGTCTGGGCCGAGATCCAGGCCCTGCGGCCGGAGGGCAACGAGTTCTCGCTCAGCCTCTCGGACGAGGGCGGCAGCCGCACCCTGCTGCCGGTCCTGGTCGGGGGCGGCCCGGCCGGGTTCCTGGTGCTGCACCGGGGCACCCGCCCCGAGCCGTTCCACCAGGTGGTCGTCCACCACCTGGCCACCGCCGTGGCCCTCGAGCTGGCCAAGGCCCAGGCGGTGGCCAGGACCGAGCGCCGGCTGGTCGGCGACTTCCTTGACGCCCTGCTGGAGGGGGAGCTGTCGGCCACAGAGACCCGGAGGCGGCTGCGGTTTCTCGGCCTCGGCGCCTCCCCGGCCATTGCCGTGCTGGTGGCCAGGGGCTCCGAGCCCGACCGTTCCGAGGCGGCCGTGGAGGGGCTGCGGCTGCTCGTCCAGGACCGGCTGTCGCGGCGGCCGGCACCCTATGTCTGCAGCATCCAGGACGCCACGGTGGTCGCCCTGTTCGAGGCGGCCGGGCCGGCCGAGGCCCGCACGGTGGCCGAGGCGGTGGCCGAGGCGGTCCTGGCCAGGGGGCCGGGCGCCCGCTTCGGGCTGGGCATGCCCGAGGCCGACCCCCGCGGCCTGCGCCGCGCCTACCAGGAGGCCCGGTTCGCGCTGGAGGCGGCCGCCCCGGGTGGGCGGGGGGCCCCGGTCGCCACCGTGGGCGACCTCGGCAGCCACCGGCTGCTGCTGGCCCGGCAGGAGGACGCCGCCCTGGAGGCCATCTCCCGGGGCCTGCTCGGCCCCCTGGCCGACTACGACCACCGCCAGCACGGCGACCTGGTGGCCAGCCTGCGGGCGTTCCTGGAGCACAACGGCAACTGGGAGGCCGCGGCCCGGGCCCTTGGCGTGCACCGGCACACGCTGCGCTACCGCGTCCGCCGGGTGGCCGAGCTGACCGGCCGCGACCTTGACCGGGCCGGCGACCGGGTCGAGTTCTGGCTCGCCCTGCAGGCGGCCGACGTCCTCCAGGGCAGGGGCTCGAGGTGATGCCTACGGTGACGATCTGGCAGATCCACCCTCTGAGCAGCGCCGATTCGTACATGGACGGGCAGGGTCGGGATGCTAGCGTCCCATCGTGCCCGTGTGGTCGAATCGGCGGATCGACCGCCTGAGATCAGGGGAGACGATGGCAGACACGAGGGTCCAGGCGGGCGTCCGCACGATCGACCCGGACGGGGACGACCTGGCCGCGATCGAGCTGGTCGGCGTGGAGAAGGAGTTCACCGCCGGCGGCCATGACGTCAAGGCCGTCGACCGCATCGACCTGCGGATCGCCGAGGGCGAGTTCTTCTCGCTGCTGGGGCCGTCCGGCTGCGGCAAGACCACCACCCTGCGGATGATCGCCGGCTTCGAGGAGCCGACCAGCGGCCAGATCCTGCTCCACGGCCGCGACGTGGTCGGTGTCCCGCCCTTCCGGCGCGACGTCAACATGGTCTTCCAGCAGTACGCGCTGTTCCCCCACATGGACGTCTTCGAGAACGTGGCCTTCGGGCTGCGGCGCAAGAAGGTGGCCAGGGGCGAGATCGCCCGCCGGGTGGCCGAGGCGCTGGCCCTGGTCGAGCTGGAGGGCCGGGAGAAGCGCCGGCCGCGCCAGCTCTCGGGCGGCCAGCAGCAGCGCGTCGCCCTGGCCCGGGCGCTGGTCAACCGGCCGCGGGCCCTGCTGCTGGACGAGCCGCTTGGCGCCCTGGACCTCAAGCTGCGCCAGGCCATGCAGCTGGAGCTGAAACGGATTCAGCGCGAGGTCGGTATCACCTTCGTGTACGTGACCCACGACCAGGAGGAGGCGCTGACCATGTCCGACCGGCTGGTGGTGATGGACGCCGGCCGGATCGAGCAGCTCGGCAGCCCGCGCGAGCTGTACGAGCACCCCGCGACCCGGTTCGTGGCCAACTTCATCGGGACCTCGAACATCCTCACCGGCCGGCTGGAGCGCAAGGGCGACGCCTGGGCCCTGGCCGGGCTCGGCCCCGACCAGCGCGTGCTCGTGACCGACGCCGGCGAGACCTCCCAGGGCCATGAGGTCGAGCTGGCCGTCCGGCCCGAGAAGATGGTCCTGCGCGGCGAGCACGACCCGCCGCCACCAGACCGGTGCGCCCTCCGGGTCACCGTCACCGAGGTCGTCTACCTGGGCACCTCGACCCAGTACCGCACCGTCACCGACGCCGGAACCGCCGTCGCGGTGTACCGTCAGAACGCCTCCGCCACCCCCGGAGCGGAGGTGCTCACCGGCCAGGTGGGATGGCTGGAATGGCCGCCGGAGCACACCTATGTGCTCGGCGCCAGCACCAAGGAGGAGACCACGCCGTGACCACGAACCGCCCGCTCGACCCCGCGCTGCTGCGCGGGATGACCATGCCGCGCATCAGCCGGCGGGCCGCCCTGCGCGGCGCCGGCCTGCTCAGCGCCTCCGCCTTCCTCGCCGCCTGCGGCGTGGAGGGGTCCGGCAACGACAAGGCGCCCCAGGCGGCCGGGTTCTGGGAGAGCCAGACCAAGGCCGGGGTGCTCGACTTCGCCAACTGGCCCCTGTACATGGACCAGGAGAAGGTCGGCGGCAAGGTGGTGTACCCGTCGCTCCAGGACTTCACCAAGGAGACGGGCATCAAGGTCAACTACAAGGAAGTCATCAACGAGAACGAGGCCTTCCTGGGCAAGATCACCCCGTCCCTCAAGGCCGGCCAGCCGACCGGCTGGGACCTGATGGTCATCACCAACGGCGCCTCGCTCGACAAGCTCCTGCGCCAGAAGTTCCTGGTCGAGCTGGACCACTCCAAGCTGCCCAACTTCCAGAAGAACGCCGACCCCTCCATCAAGGACCCGAGCTACGACCCCAACAACAAGTACACCATCGCCTGGCAGTCCGGCCTGACCGGCCTGGCCTACAACCCCAAGCTGACCAAGCGACCGATCACCAGCTTCAACGACCTGTTCGACCCCACCTTCAAGGGCAAGATCACCATGTTCAGCGACGTCGAGGACTACCCGACCATGGTCATGATCGGGATGGGCATCGACCCGGTGAAGTCGACCGAGGAGGACTGGAAGCGGGCCGCCGAGAAGATGAAGGAGCTGCGCCCGCAGCTGCGCGAGTACATCGACAACGCCGGCGAGGCGGACGTGCTCAGCTCGGGCAACGCCTGGATCTCGATGGCCTACTCCGGCGACATCTTCATCCTCAACAACTCGGGCTCGCCCGACATCAAGTTCGTGATCCCCAAGGAGGGCGCCGCCCTCTGGACCGACAACATGATGATCCCCAAGGGCGCCAAGCACCCGCTGGACGCGATCACCTACATGGACTACGTGTACCGCCCGGACGTGGCGGCCAAGCTGACCGCCTACATCTCCTACATCACCCCGGTGCCGGCGGCCAAGGAGCAGCTCCAGGCCCAGGCGGCCAAGGCCAAGGGGGAGGACAAGGACACCCTCGACGGCGTGATCTCCAGCCCGCTGGTGTTCCCCGGCGAGAGCGACCTGGCCAAGGCCAAGCGCTACCGCACCCTCAGCGTCGAGGAAGAGCAGGTGTGGAACCGGATCTTCCAGCCGATCATCCAGTCCTAGGCCGATGAGCGCGGGCGGCAGGCGCGGGCGGCTCGTCCCCTACCTGGTCGGGCTGCCGGGCGGCCTGTGGCTGGCCATCTTCTTCGTCGCCCCGATCCTGGTGATGCTGTCGCTGTCGCTGCAGAGCGGCAACGCCGAGCAGGGCTTCCGGTTCACCTGGCAGTGGTCGAACTACGCCGACGCCTGGGAGTTCTACCACACCCAGTTCATCCGCTCGATCGTCTACGCCCTGATCGTCACCGTCCTCTGCCTGATCCTGGCCTACCCGACGGCCTACTGGATCGCCTTCTACGGGGGCGCCCGCAAGTCGACCTACCTGTTCCTGATCCTGCTGCCGTTCTTCGTCTCGTTCGTGATCCGGACCGCCTCCTGGAAGTTCATCCTCAACGACCAGGGGATCCTGCTCGGGCCGCTGAAGGACGTCGGCCTGCTCCCGGACGACTTCCACGTGCTGGCCACCTCGACCGCCGTGATCGGCGGCCTGACCTACAACTACCTCCCGTTCATGGTCCTGCCGCTGTACGTGGCCCTGGAGCGGATCGACCCCAGCCTGGTCGAGGCGGCCCACGACCTGTTCGCCAGCCGCTCCGCCGCCTTCCGGAAGGTCGTGTTCCCGCTGTCGCTGCCGGGGGTGTTCGCCGGCGTGCTGATCACCTTCGTGCCGGTCGCCTCCGACTTCGTCAACTCCGGCATCCTCGGCGGCACCCAGACCACGATGATCGGCAACGTCATCCAGACCGTCTACCTGAACAACAACGACTACCCGCTGGCCTCGGCGATGTCGTTCATGCTCATGGCCGCCCTGCTCATCGGGATCTTCGCCTACGCGCGGGCCCTCGGCACCGAGCAGGTGATGGAGGTGAGCCAGGCGTGACCACCATCGCCAGCCGGGAGGCGCCGCCCGAGGCCGCCCCGGCGCCGGCCGTGCCGGGCGGCCGGCGCCGCTGGACCCGGCTGATTCTGCCCGGCTACACCTGGCTCATGATCGCCTACTTCTGCCTGCCCATCGCGGTCATGATCGTGTTCGGCTTCAACGACACCAAGGGCCGGCTGAACCTGCGCTGGCAGGGCTTCACCCTCACCTGGTACCGGGACCTGTTCTCGATCCCCGCCCTCAGCACCGCCCTGCGCAACTCGCTGCTGATCGCCGTCATCACGACCGTGGTCGCGACCGTGCTCGGCACCATGGTCGGCATCGCCCTCGGCCGCTACCGGTTCCGCGGCAAGGGCCTCTACGACCTGGTCATCTTCAGCTCCATCTCCGCCCCCGAGCTGGTGCTGGGGGCGTCGCTGCTGTCGCTGTTCATCACCCTCCAGTTCGCCCGCGGCTTCGTCACCATCACCATCGCCCACATCATGTTCAGCCTGGCCTTCGTGGCCGTGACCGTCCGGGCCCGGGTGCTGGGGCTCGACCCGACCCTGGAGGAGGCCGCCCAGGACCTGGGCGCCGACCCCTGGACCACCTTCCGCAAGATCACCCTGCCCCTGCTGACCCCCGGCATCGTGGCCGGGGCGCTGCTCGCCTTCGCCCTGTCGATCGACGACTACGTGGTCACCAGCTTCGTCAACGGCCAGGTCGAGACCTTCCCGATCTGGGTCTACGGGGCCACCCGGATCGGGGTGCCGCCCCAGGTCAACGTGATGGGCACGCTGATCTTCCTTGGAGGAGTCGCCATCGCGGTGGGCAACGCGCTGCTGGCCCGCCGCCAGCGGGCATGACCGACAGCCAGACAACGGGAACGAGCAAGGAGCAGGCAATGGCGTCGCTTCGCAAGCTGCAGAACTTCATCGGGGGCGAGTACCGGGACGCCGCCGACGGACGCACCTCCACCCTCGTCAACCCCTCGACCGGGGAGGGCTTCGCCGAGGTCCCGGTGTCGGGCCAGGCCGACGTGGACGCGGCCATGCAGGCCGCCCAGCGCGGCTTCGAGCAGTGGCGTGACGCCACCCCCTCCGAGCGCAGCCTCGCCCTGCTCAAGATCGCCGACGCCCTGGAGGAGCGGGCCGAGGAGCTGGTCCGGCTGGAGAGCGAGAACACCGGCAAGCCGTTCCAGCTCACCATGGACGAGGAGGTCCCGCCGGCGATCGACCAGATCCGCTTCTTCGCCGGGGCCGCCCGCATGCTCAACGGGCTGTCCACCGGCGAGTACATGGCCGGGCACACCTCGATGATCCGGCGCGAGCCGGTCGGGGTCTGCGCCCAGGTCACCCCCTGGAACTACCCGTTCATGATGGCCGTGTGGAAGTGGGCCCCGGCGATCGCGGCCGCCAACGCCGTCGTCCTCAAGCCGAGCGACACCACCCCGGTGACCACGGTGTGGATGGCCGAGCTGATGAGCGAGTTCCTGCCCGACGGGGTCATCAACGTCGTCTGCGGCGACCGCGAGACCGGGGCCACCCTGGTGTCCCACCCGACCCCGGCCATGGTGTCGATCACCGGCAGCGTCCGGGCCGGCAAGGAGGTCGCCAAGGCCGCGGCCGACGACCTCAAGCGGGTCCACCTGGAGCTGGGCGGCAAGGCTCCGGTGATCGTGTTCGACGACGCCGACGTGGAGGCGGCGGCCGAGATGATCGCGGCCACCGGCTACTTCAACGCCGGCCAGGACTGCACCGCCGCCACCCGCGTGCTGGCCGGCGGCGGCGTCCACGACGACTTCCTCTCCGCCCTGGTCGAGCAGGCCAAGGGCACCACCACCGGCCCGCCCGAGGACACCGAGGCCGCCTACGGCCCCCTCAACAACGCCAACCAGCTGGCCAGGGTCGAGGGCTTCCTTGAGCGCGCCCCCGGCCACGCCGAGGTCGCCACCGGCGGCCACCGGCTCGACCGCGGCGGCTTCTTCTACGAGCCCACCGTGGTCCACGGCCTCGAGCAGGACGACGAGATGATCCAGCAGGAGATCTTCGGCCCGGTCATCACCATCCAGCGCTTCGACGACGAGGAGAAGGCCCTGGCCTGGGCCAACGGCGTCGAGTACGGCCTCGCCTCCAGCGTCTGGACCCGTGACCACGGCCGCGCCATGCGCATGGCCCGGGCCCTGGACTTCGGCTGCGTCTGGATCAACACCCACATCCCCCTGGTCGCCGAGATGCCCCACGGCGGCTTCAAGCACTCCGGCTACGGCAAGGACCTGTCCCTCTACGGGTTCGAGGACTACACGCGCATCAAGCACGTCATGTCCAACATCGAGGGCTAGGGCGCCACCGCCAGCCAGACCTCGCGGGCCTCGGCGTCGGCGGCCAGGAACCCGAGCAGGCGCTCGCCCTCCTCGGCCACGGCCGTCTCGTCCCGGCCCGACAGCCGGGCCAGGGGTCGGATGGTCAGGGTGGCGGCCTTGCCGTCGCGGGCCAG
>JBJMHP010000087.1:0-7664 GCA_045807325.1 Actinomycetes bacterium
CCCAGGATGTGGGGGGACTGCACGCGACGCACGGCTACCTGTGCCGCACCGTGAACCCCTGCCCGCCATGCCAGCGCCGGTGAAGACCGCGTGGACGGGTCAGGAGCATCCTCATGCAGAAGCTGAGGGGGACATCAAGCCAACTTTGATATCTCGGGACTCTTCCTTGGACCAGTGATGGTCAACTCACTTCGGCCATGACCTCATCCGAAATGTCGAAGTTGGCGTAGACGTCCTGGACGTCGTCGAGGTCCTCGAGGGCGTCGAGCAGGCGCAGGACCCGGACGGCCAGGTCGCGTTCCAGGGGGACCGACATGCTGGGGACCATGGTGACCTCGGCCGAGGCGTAGGGGATGCCGGCGGCGTCGAAGGCGGCCCGGACGGCGCGCAGGTCGCCGGGGGCGGTGGTGACGGTGAAGCCCTCCTCGCCGGCCTCGACGTCCTCGGCCCCGGCCTCCAGGGCGACCTCCATGACCCGGTCCTCGTCGACCCCGTCGCCGAGCACGACCAGCTGGCCGCGCCGGTTGAACAGGTAGGCGACGCTGCCGGCGTCGGCCAGGCTCCCGCCGCCCGTGGTGGCCCCGTGGCGGATGTAGGCGGCGGTGCGGTTGCGGTTGTCGGTCAGGGCCTCGACCATTATCGCCACCCCGCCGGGGGCGTACGCCTCGTAGGTGGCCAGCTCCAGGCGCTGGCCACCGAGCTCGCCGGCGCCCCGCTTGACCGCCCGGTCGATGGTGTCGTTGGGCACCGAGTTGTCCTTGGCCTTCTGGATGGCGTCGGCCAGGGTCGGGTTGCCCTCGGGGCTGCTGCCGCCCTCCCGGGCCGCGATCTCGATGGCCCGGATCAGCTTGGCGAACAGCTTGCCTCGGCGGGCGTCCTTGGCGCCCTTCTGGTGCTTGATGGTCGACCACTTGGAATGCCCGCTCATGTCGCTCTCCTCTCCACGATCAGGTCGACCAGCCAGCGGTGCAGGCGCACCTCGCCGGTCAGCTCGGGATGGAAGGCGGTGGCGAGCAGGTTGCCCTGGCGCACCGCCACCACCTTGCCGTCCACCTCGGCCAGCACCTCGACCTCGGGGCCGGCGTCGGCCACCCAGGGGGCGCGGATGAACGCGCCCGAGACCGGGTCGCCGTCGACCCCCTTGACGTCCACCTCGGCCTCGAAGGAGGCCACCTGGCGGCCGAAGGCGTTGCGCCGCACCCGCACGTCCAGCACGCCCAGCAGGTCCTGGGGCGGCCCCTCGACCTCCCGGGCCAGGAAGATCATGCCGGCGCAGGTGCCCAGCACCGGCAGCCCGGCCGCGACCCGCTCCCGCAGCGGCGCCAGCAGCCCGTAGCGGGCGGCCAGCTTGCCGATCACGGTCGACTCGCCGCCGGGCACGATGAGGCCGTCGACGGCGTCGAGGTCGGCCAGGGTGCGGACCTCGACCGGGTCGGCCCCGACCGCGGCCAGGGCGGCCAGGTGCTCGCGGACGTCGCCCTGGTAGGCCAGGACGCCGATCTTGGGTGCGTCGGCCATCGCCTACCAGCCGCGGCCGGCCAGGCGCTCGCCCTCGGGCACGGCGGCGATGCCGACCATCGGCTCGCCGAGGCCGCGCGACACCTTGGCCACGATCTCCGGGTCGCGGAAGAAGGTGGTGGCCTCGACGATCGCCCTGGCCCGCCGGGCCGGGTCGCCGGACTTGAAGATGCCCGAGCCGACGAACACCCCGTCGGCGCCCAGCTGCATCATCATGGCCGCGTCGGCCGGGGTGGCGATGCCGCCGGCGGTGAACAGCACCACCGGCAGCCGCCCCTCGGCGGCCACCTCGGCCACCAGGTCGTGGGGGGCGGCCAGCTCCTTGGCGGCGGTGAACAGCTCGTCGTCGCGCAGCCCGGCCAGCCGGCGGATGCCGCCGCCGATGGCCCGCATGTGGCGCACCGCCTCGATCACGTTGCCGGTTCCGGCCTCGCCCTTGGAGCGGATCATGGCCGCGCCCTCGGCGATCCGGCGCAGGGCCTCGCCCAGGTTGGTCGCGCCGCAGACGAACGGCACGGTGAACTGCCACTTGTCGACGTGGTGGGCCTCGTCGGCGGGCGAGAGGACCTCGGACTCGTCGACGTAGTCGACCCCGAGGGCCTGGAGCACCTGGGCCTCGACGAAGTGGCCGATGCGGGCCTTGGCCATCACCGGGATGGAGACGGCGTCCATGATCTGGTGGATCAGCTCGGGGTCGCTCATGCGGGCCACCCCACCCTGGGCGCGGATGTCGGCCGGGACCCGCTCCAGGGCCATGACGGCCACCGCCCCGGCCTCCTCGGCGATCTTCGCCTGGTCGGCGGTGACGACGTCCATGATGACGCCGCCCTTGAGCATCTCGGCGAGCCCGCGCTTGACCCGCGCGGTCCCGGTGACCTGGTTGCTCGGCTCCATGCTGGAGAACTCCTCGCCGCTCCGTCGAGCCCCGTCGAGCGGCTCTGTTTTGCCTGCTCAGGGGCGCATTTGAAGTTCCCAGGCTACACCAGCCCTCTGGCCCGCTTCAACGCCGCCGGGCCGGCTCAGGCACCAGGGCGGTGCGACCGCGCAGGGGATCGGGGGATGCCATTTCGGGGACCCGGTATGCCGTGACGATCCCCGGAGCGGTGGGCATGGAGGATCCGGGAAGGTCAAGGTGGCCTAAACACGCTACCGTCGGGGGCATGTGCGCGAACCGGCGACCGCGGGCCTCCAGGGCGCTGCTGACCCTGGTCTTCGGCCTGGCCCTGCTCGGTCCGGGCGCCGCCGGCCGGGCGGCGTTCGACGAGGACGCGTCGACCTCGCTGGCGGCCGGCCCGGTGGTCGGGCTCGGGCAGGGCCTCATCCACGAGCGGGCCCGGTCCCTGTTCGCCCCCTTCGGCAAGCGTGACGACTCCGGGCGGCCCGGCCTGGCGTTGCCGGGCCTGCTCGCGGCCGCCGTCGTCGCCGCCTCCATGGTCGTGGCCGGCCGCCTGGCCAGCCGCGCCGGCGGCCGCCGGGCCGCCGCGGCCGGGGCCCGCGCTCCCCCGCCCCTCCAGCCCGCAGGTTGATGACGGCGCCGCCCGGCCGCGGCCGGCGCGGGACGAGCTGGAGGTTTGCAGATGAGCGTTCGCGTACGGCCACCGGGATCCGAGATGGACCGGCCGGTGCTGGTCCTGGCCGTGGCCGCCGTCGTGGTGACCGTCCTGGGGGCGATCTGGCTGGGCCAGGCCGCCCTGGGCGGGCGGCCCAGCTACCGGACGGTGCGGGTCGACAACCGGGCCGCCCTGCCGTTGCAGGTCGACGCGGCCGGGGCCGACGGCGGGCGGCTGGCCCTCGGGGTGGCCGAGCCGCGGGCAACGACCGCCTTCCAGGAGGTCGTCGACCAGGGGGCGACCTGGACGTTCGTGGTCAGCTACGGCGGCCAGGAGGTCCTGCGTCAGACCGTCAGCCGCGAGGAGCTGGCCGGTCGGGGCTGGACCGTCCAGGTCCCGGAGACCGCGGCCGTGGAGCTGGAACGCCAGGGCTATCGATAAGAGGAGCACCGCCAGGATGGACATCCAGGAGACGAATCTGCCCGGGGTCGGGCTGCGTCACGACTTCACCACCAAGGCCGGCCGGCAGCTCGGGGTCGTCACCCACCGCACCGGCCGGCGCGACCTGCTGGTGTACGACCGCAGCGACCCCGACGCCTGCCAGGAGGTCATCCGGCTCACCGACGACGAGGCCGACGCCCTGGCCGAGCTGCTGGGGGCGGCCCGCCTGGTCGAGCACCTGGCCGGGCTGCAGCGGATCGAGGGCCTGGCCATCGACTGGCTGCCGATCCGGCCGGGCAGTCCCTATGCCGGCCGGGCCATCGCCGACACCCAGGCCCGCAGCCGCACCGGGGTGTCGATCGTGGCCATCCTGCGCGGCGACCGGGCCATCCCGGCCCCGACCCCCGACGCCGGTCTCGAGCGCGGCGACACCCTGGTCGTCGTCGGCACCGCCGACGGCATCAAGGAGCTCAGCAAGCTGCTGGGGGGCTGACCGGCCGTGCACGGCGCGGCCGTCCTGCTCGAGCTGGGCGGGATGATCCTGGGCCTGGGCATCCTGGGTCGGCTGGCCGGGCGCCTGGGCCTGTCCGCCATCCCCCTGTACCTGCTGGCCGGGCTGGCCTTCGGCGAGGGCGGGCTGCTGCCGCTGGTCACCGCCCAGGAGTTCATCGAGGTCGGGGCCGAGGTCGGGGTGATCCTGCTGCTGCTGCTGCTCGGGCTGGAGTACTCGGCCAGCGAGCTGGTGGGCAGCCTACGATCCGCCGCCCCGGCCGGCCTGGTCGACCTGGTCCTCAACTTCGCCCCTGGGGTGGTCGCGGGGCTGCTGCTCGGCTGGTCGGTGCTGGCCTCGCTGGTCCTTGGCGGGGTGACCTACGTGACCTCGTCGGGGATCGTGGCCAAGGTCCTGGGCGACCTGGGCCGGATCGGCAACCGCGAGACCCCGGTGGTCCTGTCCATCCTGGTCGTCGAGGACCTGGCCATGGCCGCCTACCTGCCGCTGCTGACCGGGCTCCTGGTCGGCGAGGACCTGCTGGCCAGCGCCCTGCCGGTCGGGGTCGCCCTCGGCACGGTGGCCCTGGTGCTGGTGGTCGCCGTCCGCTACGGCGAGACCCTGAGCCGGCTGGTGTTCAGCCCCAGCGACGAGGTCCTGCTGCTGGTCATCCTGGGCCTGACCCTGGTCGTGGCCGGGGCCGCCGAGCAGCTCCAGGTGTCGGCCGCGGTGGGGGCGTTCCTGGTCGGCATCGCCCTGTCCGGCGAGGCCGCCGAGGCCGCCCAGGCCCTGCTGACCCCGCTGCGGGACCTGTTCGCGGCCGTGTTCTTCCTGTTCTTCGGGCTCCAGACCAACCCCCGGTCCATCCCCCCGGTCGCCCTCGCCGCCGCCGCCCTGGCCCTGGTCACGGCGGCCACCAAGGTCGCCACCGGCTGGTGGGCGGCACGGCGGGTCGGGGTCGGCCCCCGGGGTCGCTGGCGGGCCGGCACCGCCCTGATCCCCAGGGGCGAGTTCTCGATTGTGATCGCCGGCCTGGCCGTGGCCGCCGGCCGCGAGCCCACCCTCGGGCCCCTGGCCACCACCTACGTGCTCATCCTGGCCGTGCTCGGCCCCCTCGTGGCCCGGGTGTCCGAGCCCCTGCGGGTCGGCCTCAGCCGCCCGCTCACAGCTCTTGGAGGGCGGCGATCCGCTCGTCCACCGGCGGGTGAGTGGCGTCCCCGGGAGCCATGATCCACAGGTGGCGCAGGCCGGGCCGGTCGGGCGGCTGGCCCGGCTGCCGGGCCAGCTTCCGGAGGGCGCTGACCAGGCCGGGCGGGTAGCGGGTAAGGCGGGCCCCGCCCTCGTCGGCGTCGAACTCGCGCCGGGGCGGGGCCAGCAGCCGCAGCAGCCCGGGGACCCGGCCGAGGGCCACCCCGAGGGTGGCCGGCCGCGCCCCCCAGCTCCAGATGTGGTTGAGCTCGTGAGCCAGGACGCCCTCCAGCTCGACCCGGTTGAGGCCACCGAGCAGGCCCGTGGTGACCACCAGGGCGGACCGCCCCGGGTCGCGGCCGACCGAGAAGGCGTTGGCGGCGTCGCTGTCGGCCACGTACAGCCGGGGCATGGGCAGCCCGGCGGCCCGGCTGAGGCCCTCGACCAGGTTGGCGTAGCGGGGCCAGCGGGCCGGGTCGGCCTCCTGCGCGCCGGCGTCGCGCAGGGCGGCCCGCTCGCCGAGCCCGGGGGCGAACCCGACGACCAGCACGGCCAGGCCCAGCCCGGCCCCCAGCCCGGTCACCCCCAGGCCCAGGGCCAGGGTGACCAGCAGCCCCAACAGGGCCAGGGTGGCGACCACGATGGCCACGGTGACCTGATAGGCGCGCCGGTTGGCGGCGATCTGCTCCCGCAGGAGCGTGAGCGTGCTCAAGGAAGGAGGACGATGCCGACCCAGGTGCCGAAGACCACCGAGGCGACCAGCAGGGCCAGGGGCGTCAGGCCGCCGTAGGCACGCCCGAGCGGGCCGGGCGGCGGCTCGTCGCCGGCCCGGATGTTGCGGTTGAGCCTGCCGAAGACCGGCAGCAGGAGCACGGCCAGCACGCCCTGGGCCAGGCCGAGCAGGGCCCCCCAGCCGACGAAGGTGGCCGAGTCGAGCTGCTGGAAGACCTGCCGGTAGCCGAGGGCGAGCAGGGCGCCGGCGACCACCTGCACCGTCACCCCGTAGATGTAGACCATGTTGGTGCGCTCGCGCAGGACCAGGCCGCCCTCGAACCGGAGCAGGTCCAGGCGGGTCCACCGCAGCCCGAGGAACCCGGCGTACACCGTCGCCGCCACGATCGCCCCGATGATCCCGCCCCACAGGGCCGCCGCCACGTCCACGCCGCCTCCCTCGACTCGCCGCTCCGGCGCGCAGTGTACCGAAACCCCCTGCGACCGGGGGCCTGACCTTGAGGCCCCCGGACCCCCCTCACTCGCCGAGCGCCGTCCGGTAGACCGCCTCGACCTCGCCGGCCACCGTCTCCCAGGCATACCGGCGGGCGGCGGCGGCGGCCGCCTCGCCCATGGCGGCCAGGCGGGCCGGGTTGTCGAGCAGGCCCCCCAGGGCGGCGGCCAGGGCCTCGGGGTCGCGGGGCGGGACCAGCAGCCCGTCGGTGCCGTCATGGACCACGTCGCGGTAGCCGCCGATGTCGGAGCAGACCACCGGCAGGCCGACGGCCATGGCCTCGGCCAGGACAATCCCGAACGACTCCCCGCCAAGCGAGGGGGCGCAGAACACGTCGGCCGAGGCGTAGTAGGACGGCAGGTCGGCCTGGGGCACGGCCCCGACGAACACCAGGTCGGGGCGGAGCCGGGGCGGGACCATGCCCATGAGCTTGTCCTGTTGGTGCTTGTCGTCGCGGCCGACGACCAGTAGCCGCAGCCGCGGGAAGGCCGGCTTGAGCCGCAGGAACGCCCTGACCAGGTAGGCCACGCCCTTGCGGGGCTCGAGGCGGCCGACGAACAGCACCGTGGGGCCGTCGCCGGCCCAGCCGTCCAGCGGCTTGGGGCCGGCGAGGAACTCGGGCGCGACCCCGTTGGGGACGACCGCCATGGTCCCGCCGAAGCGGCCCTGCCAGGTGTCGCGGGCCGAGGCGCTGACCGCGATCCGGCCGTCCAGCCGGTCGTAGACCCGCCGCAGCAGCGGGCCGGCCGCCTCCAGGGCCAGGGAGCGGCCCAGGTTGGCGTGGAAGGTCCCCACGGTGGGGGTCCGGGTGCCGGCCACGGCCAGCAGGCCGACGCTCGGGGACAGCGGCTCGTGCACGTGCAGCAGGTCGTAGCCGCCCCGGCCGACGGCCCGGCGGACCCGGACCAGGGCCCGGGGGCCGAAGGCGATGCGGGCCACCGAGCCGTTGTAGGGCACGGCCACCGACCCGCCCAGCCCGACGAAGCCGGGCTCGGCCACCGGCCGCTCGGCCGGGGCGAGCACGTCGACCCGGTGGCCGGCCCGCCGCAGCTCTCCGGCCAGGGCCCGCACATGGTTGCCGACCCCGCCAGGCACGGTCCATTCGTACGGACAGACCAGGCCGATGTTCATGCCTGCTCCACCGGGGCACCCCGCTGGGGTTCCCCGGACCCCTCCCGATTCACCGGGGCACCCCCTGGGGTTCCCCGGACCCCTCCGGGCCGCGGAAATATCGGCTGAGCACGTGCCATTG
>JBJMHP010000088.1:0-3975 GCA_045807325.1 Actinomycetes bacterium
TGCCCGGCTCGCACCGGCTCAGCGTCGGCGAGGGCGTCGACACGACGTTCGTCCGGGCCACCGAGGTCGATGGTGACATCGAAGGAACGCCCAGCGCGGCCGCCCTTCACGCCCCAGCAGGCGAGGATCGACCGGTCGGCGATCGACATGAAATGGCCATCCTGCAGCATCCTGAGTTGCTTCTCGTAGCCGAGGCCGCCGCGGTGGCGGCCGGGGCCGCCGGAGTCGACGGCCAGTCCGAGCCGCTCGACCAGGAACGGCCAGCGTGACTCGGCGAACTCGACCGGGATGTTGCGCGAGTCGGGGACCACGTGGACGGTGTCCTCGCCGTCGGCGTACGGGCGGCCGCCCGAGCCACCGCCCAGCACCTCACGCATCAGGTAGGGGCGGCCGTCGGCGTCGTCGCCGTAGACGCCGGTGTAGCGGATCGTCTCCTGGTCGGCCGGCATGGCGCCCCCGGTCGCCTTGGCCAGCACCCCGGCCAGGACCCCGAGCAGCCGCAGGATGACGAAGGTGCGGGCGTTGGTCGGGGCCGGGAACACCGGGGTGAGCAGGGTCCCCTTGGGCGGGAAGCGCAGCTCCAGCAGCGGCACCACGCCCTCGTTGACGTCCAGCTCGGCCGCCCGCTCCGGGGTGTCGGCCAGGTTGCGCAGGATCGGGGCCAGCCACTTGGCCAGGAAGTTGCCGTCGGCGTAGTCGCCGGCGTGGTTGATCGGGCCCTTGGCCTGAGGGGAGGTGCCGGCGAAGTCGAGGACGAGGCGGCCGCCGGCCTCGGAGGTCTTGGTCAGGGTGATGCGCTGGGTGTGCAGCCGCGGCGGGTCGACGCCGTCGTGCTCGGCGTAGTCCTCCCAGGCCCAGGTGCCGTCGGGGATGCGGGCCAGGATCTCGCGCCGGAAGGCCTCGGTGGTCGCCTCGACGATGGCGTCGAAGCACGCCTCGACCACCGGCACGCCGTAGCGGTCGAACAGCTCGGCCAGGCGGCGGGCACCCATCAGGCAGGCCGAGCACTCGGCGTCCAGGTCGGCGGCCAGCGAGTCGGGCATGCGCGAGTTGCGGGTCATGATGGTCAGGGCGGCCCGGTTGGGCACCCCCTGGTCCCACAGCCGGATCGGCGGGACCATCAGCCCCTCCTCGAACACGCTGGTGGCATGCGAGGGCATCGACCCGGGGACGGCCCCGCCGATGTCGTCGTGGTGCCCGAAGGCCTGCACGAAGGCGACCACCCGCCCCCCGGCGAACACCGGCACGGTGACGCACAGGTCGGGCAGGTGGCCGATGCCCCCCTCCGACAGGTAGACGTCGTTGTGGAAGAACACGTCCCCCGGCCGCATGGTGTCCAGGGGGAAGTCCCGCGCCACCGGGTGGACCAGGGCCGAGTACGACCGCCCGGTGAGCTTCCGCAGCCGGGCGTCGTGGATCCCGGCCCGGAAGTCGTGGGCGTCCCGGATCATCGGCGACCTGGCCGTCCGGCCGATGGCCGTCTCCACCTCCCGCTCGATCGAGGCCAGCGTCCCCTCGACGATCTCCAGGGTGACCGGGTCGACCCCGCTCACGGCGCCTCCCGAGTCACGATCAGGTTGCCGAACCGGTCGACCTCGGCCCGGAACCCGGGCAGCAGCGGCACCGTGGCCCCGTACTCCTCCACCACCGCCGGCCCGGCGACGAGCTCACCTGGGTCCAGATCCTCCCGGCGATAAATCGACGTATCGACAAATCCACGAGCCGGGTCGAAGCACGCGGCCCGGGTGGTGGTGGGGGCCCCACCACCACCCGGGGGATGGGGGTGAGGCACGCCCAGGGGCCCCTCCCCGCCCTCCCCTCTCAGGGGGCGCAGGGTGGGGCGGCGGATGGGGCCGATGCCGGTGACGCGGAGGTTGACCCACTCGACCTGCTGGGTGGGGTCGTCGCGGAAGCTGTAGCCGTAGAGGCGCTGGTGGGCGTCGTGGAAGGCGGCCACGGTGGCCTCGGTGAGGTCCAGGTCGACGGGGCCGTCGGGGACCGGGACCCGGACCTCGAAGGCCTGGCCGTAGTAGCGCAGGTCGGCCGAGCGCAGGTAGCGCTGCTCCCCACGGGCGAACCCCTCGGCGTCCAGGGACCTGGCCGCCCGGGCCTCGAGGGCGGCCAGGGTGGCCGCGGCCGCGGCCGGGTCGAGGTCGGCGTGGCGGGCGACCGCGGTCTGCACCTCGTCGTTCTTGACGTCCACCGTCAGCAGCCCGAACGCCGACAGGTTGCCCGGGTCGCGGGGGACGAGGGCCGCGGGCAGGCCGAGCAGCTCCAGCAGCCGGCAGACGGCCAGCGACCCCGACCCGCCGAAGGTGGCCAGGACGAAGTCGCGCACGTCCAGGCCGCGCTGGACGGTGACCCGGCGCAGGGCGTTGGCCTGGTTCCAGGCCGCGATCTCCAGCACCCCGGCGGCCACGGCGGGCAGGTCCAGCCCGAGCTTGGAGCCGAGCGCCTCCAGGCCGGCGGCGGCCGCGGCCGGGTCCAGGGGCACCTCCCCGCCGAGCAGGTGGGGTGGGATCCGCCCCAGGACCAGGTTGGCGTCGGTCACCGTGGGCTCGGTGCCGCCGCGGCCGTAGCACATCGGGCCCGGGTCGGCCCCGGCCGAGCGCGGCCCCACCTTGAGCCCGCCCTCGCGTGACAGCCAGGCCACCGACCCGCCGCCCGCGCCGACGGTGACCACGTCGATCATGGGGATCTTGGACGGGTAGGCGCCGACGCTGCCCTCGGTGGTCAGGGTCGGCTCGCCCTCCAGGACCACGCTCACGTCGGTCGAGGTGCCGCCCCCGTCGAGGGTCAGGACCCGCTCGAACCCGGCCGTCGTGGTCACCAGGGCCGCCCCCAGGGCCCCGGCCGCCGGCCCGGACAGCACCGTGGAGATCGGCTGGCGGACGACCTCGGCGGCCGACAGCACCCCGCCGTTGGACTTCATCACGTAGAACGACGGTCCAGCCGGCGCCGAGGTCGTCGCGGCCAGCCGGCGGGCGATGGTGGCGACGTACCGGCCGACCCGCGGCTTGACGGCGGCGTCGACCAGGGTGGTCATGGCCCGCTCGTACTCCCGGTACTCGCGCAGCACCTCGCTGGACAGCGACACCGCCGCCTCCGGGTGCTCCTCGGCGAGGAGCTCACGCATGCGGCGCTCATGGGCCGGGTTGGCGTAGGCGTGCAGCAAGCACACCCCGACCGCGGCCACCTCCCGGTCGCGCAGGAAGCGGGCCGCCGCCCTGGCCTGGTCCTCGTCAAAGGGGCGCAGCTCGGCCCCGGTGTGGTCGAGCCGGCCGCCGACGGTCCTGACCAGGTCGGCGGGCACGATCCGGGGCGGCTTGACCCAGAAGTAGCTGTTGCCGTAGCCGTCGGGGACGCTCTGGCGGGCGATCTCCAGCAGGGCCCCGAACCCCTCGGTGGTGACGAACCCGAGCCGGCCGACCTTGCCCTCCAGGAGCTGGTTGGTGGCCACGGTGGTGCCGTGGCAGACGGCGGTGACCGCCTCCGGCCCGACGCCGAGGGCGGCCAGGACCTTGGCCATCCCGTCCATGAAGCCGTCGGCCGGGTCGGCCGGGGTCGAAGGGGTCTTGGTCGCCACCAGCTCGCCGGTGTCCTCGTCGAAGGCGACCACGTCGGTGAAGGTGCCGCCGGTGTCGACCCCGACCCGGATCCGGCGAGCTGCTGGCACCTCTCGGGGCCTGTGGACGACGCGGGACGGCCCATCCGTGGTTGGGCTACGCTCCCCCACCGGGGGACCCGGCGCCGGCGGGTCGGGCGGCGGCATGCGGCTAGCGCTCCGGAGGGGGATGCGGGAACCGGGTCCGGGCCGGGCGGCGCAGGTCGTCGAGGTGGCGTTCGACCATGGCCAGGTTGCGGTCGGCCAGGTGGTCGAAGCGCTGGGGGACGCTGGAGCCGGGGGTGACGGTGGCCATGGCCGTGGCCGGGTCGAGGTGGGCGCTGCACCAGCCCTGGTGGGAGGCGGCCCTG
>JBJMHP010000089.1:0-3037 GCA_045807325.1 Actinomycetes bacterium
CCCGCTCCCCGCCCCCACGGGCCCTGGCCACCACGGCCAGGAGCCGGCCGAAGGGGCCGGACCCGGACGCCCGGGCCTCGGCCAGGGTGCGGCGCCGGCAGGCCCGGCGCACCCCCTCGACGTCGACGGCCGAGCGGGCCGCGGCCACCGCCCGGCGCCGCGCCTCCCGGCGGGCGTCGCCGCCGACCAGCGGCCGGCCGGCGTCCTGGCCGTCCAGGCCGGCCAGGCGGGCCAGCTCGACCCCGCGCTGGCGGCAGTCGGCGGCCAGCCGCTCGGTCACCACCGCCTTGGCCTGGAGGCGCTCGGACAGCCAGGCCCGCAGGTCCTCCAGCTCGCCAGGGGCGGCCCCGTCGGGCGGGTCGGCCGAGACCACGAACACCGGGCGGCCGGAGATGCCGTCGGCCTCCAGGGTGTGGCGCAGGTCGGCGGTGAGGGCGGCCACCTGGCGGGCGTCGCCGATCACGTCGCGGCGGTTGACCACGAACACGGCCCGGTCGGCGTGGTGGGCCAGCGGTTGCAGGTAGTCCTCGTGCAGCACCCGGTCGTTGTACTTCTCCGGGTCCAGCACCCAGCAGACCGCGTCGACCCTGGGCAGGACCTGGTCCACGGTGGCCCGGTGGGCCGGCTCGACCGAGTCGTAGTCGGGCAGGTCGAGCAGGCACAGGTCGGTGAAGCGGGGGTCGTGGTGGCCGACCACCTTGTCGACCCCGACCCAGCGCAGCAGCGGGCCGAGCTCGGCGGCGGCGTCGGCCGGCACCCAGGCGACCGGCTCGTCGGTCACCGGCCGGGTCGGCCCCGGCCGGCTCACCTCCCGGCCGGCCAGGGCGTTGAGCAGGCTCGACTTGCCGGCGCCGGTGCCGCCGGCCAGGGCGCAGACGAACGCGGTGCCCGGGAAGCCGAGCCGGGTCCTCGCCTCGGCCAGGGTCGCCCTGGCCGGCCCGGGGTCCAGGCCGAGCCGCTCGGCCGCCTCGGCGACCCGCTCCAGCTCCTCCAGGCAGACTCCCAGGTCCCGGCCCGAGCCCCTGCGGCCATTCACCTGGCGCCTGCTCCGCTCAGGCTGGCGATCAGCCGCTCGGCCTCGGCCACGACCCGGCCGGCGGCCGCCCGCAGCGCCTCGGGGCCCTCGCCGGCCGGGGCGAGCAGGTCGAGGAAGCGGCGGGCGTCGCCCTCCAGGGCCGAGCGCAGGGTGCGGCGCAGGTCACGCTCGGCGGCGCGGATGATGTCGGCCACCGAGGCCTCGCCGATGAGCGCCTCCAGCAGCTTCTGGTTGACCACCGCGGTGCCGCCGGCGATGGCCACCTCGCCCCCGGTCAGGCCGGCCGAGTGGGCGAACACGGCCAGCATGGCCACCACCCCGATGGCGTTGACGCCCAGGGAGGCGGCGAAGGCGAACGCCCGCCGGCTCTGCCCACGCTCCTCGACCATCCGGGTCAGGCGGCCCAGCCACTCGGTGAGCTGGGCCCTGGCGTCGGCCTCCAGCTCCGGGCCGTGCCCCCACAGCCCGGGGTGGGCCTCCAGCAGCAGCGCCCCGGCCGGGTCGGCCGCCCACTGGGTGGCGGCGTTGCCGGCGGCGACGTCGGCGCTCCGGACCAGCGCCCCGACCAGCTCCTCGAACGCCTGCTCCTTGGTCCGCTGGAGCTCGGGGGCGCCCCGGGCCGGCTGGAGGTGGCGGGCCAGGAATGCCCGGACCCGCCCGATCCCGGTGGACAGCCAGCGGCCGACGTCGCCGACCCCGACGAACTCCTGCCAGGAGCGCATCACCTCGCCGCGCAGGAACTCGCCGCCGGCCAGCCGGTCCTGGAGCCGCCGCTGCTCGCCGTCATAGGCCCGCTGCACCGGGGCCCGCAGGGCGTCGGCCCGGCGGCGGTCCGCCTCCAGGTCGGCGGCGACCTCGTCGGTGGCCGCGGGCAGGCCGGCCAGGGCGCCCCGCAGCGCCTGGGCCTTGACCGCGGTGAGGGCGCCGGTGTCGGCCGACAGGTCGGCCAGGGCGCGGCGCACCGGCTCGATGGCCCCCGCCTCCAGGCCGTCGGTGGTCGGGTCGCGGGCCCCCTCGGCCACGCCCAGCATGGGCAGGTCGCGGCCGCCTGGGCCGGCCGTGCCCAGGCCGGCCTCCTCGAAGCGGCGCCGGGCGTCGTCCAGGATCGCCCGCTGGTCGGTCTCGCGGCGGGGGAGCCGGTTGACCACCACCAGCAGCGGCACCCCCCTGGCCTTGGCCTGGTGCAGGAACTCCCAGGGGACGGCGTCGGCGTAGCGCTGGGCGGTGGTCACGAACAGGCACAGGTCGGCCGCCTGGAGCAGCTCCTCGGCGGTGCGGCGGTTCTGGGCCTCGACCGAGTCGACGTCGGGCGCGTCGACCAGGGCGATCTCGGGGAAGGCGCGGTCGTGGATGGCCAGCTGGAGGCGGTCGGCGTCGGCCAGGGCGGCCAGCACCTTGCCGGCCATGAAGGCGTCGACCTGGCCGGGGGCCAGTAGCACCACCGGGCGCATGGTGGTCGGGCGGACCACCCCGCTGGGGCTGATGGGGGCGCCGGCCAGGCCGTTGAGCAGCGACGACTTCCCGGCCCCGGTCGACCCGAGCAGGATGCAGACCAGCGGCGCCTCCAGGTCGCGGACCCGCGGCAGCAGGTAGTCGTCCAGGTGCCAGGCCAGCCGGCGGCGGCGGGCCGCGCCGAGGTCGCCCGGTGCCGGGGCGCCGAAGGAGGCCGCGGCCACCTGCTCGGCCAGCCCGGTCAGGGCCGCCTGGAGGGCTGTGGTGTCGACTGCGGTGGGCATGGTGCTCTCCAACTACCCGGGTTCGGGCCGCCGAACCGAGGGATGCTACGCGCCCTGAAACCAACCGGGTGCCCGCGAGGTCTAATTGTGCGTCATCGTCCACTGACGTGGGAGGAACGACGGCATGGGCATCATCGGTTGGATCGTCCTCGGCCTGATCGCGGGGGCCATCGCCAAGGCGATCCTGCCCGGGGACGACCCGGGCGGCATCATCGTGACGATCATCATCGGGATCGTCGGCGCCATCCTCGGCGGGTTCCTGGCT
>JBJMHP010000090.1:0-3865 GCA_045807325.1 Actinomycetes bacterium
CGCCCGGACCTGCCCCGCGTCGTCAACCTGTCCCTGAATCACCTGGACGAACACCGCGACCCCCTCTGATGGACTGCCGGCCGGACACGGGCAGTAGCTTATCCCGGAGCCGTGTCGAGGAGAGGAGACGGCCGAGGCCTACGGGAGGCAGAACGGCGTGATCGTCAGGGTGGCGCAGCTGAAACGCTGGACCCTGTAGGCCGACCCGGCCGGCCGCCGAGCGATTCTCCGGTCACTCGCGGCCATGGGTCATGTGGTGGACGGCCTGGTCGATGGTCTGGCCACCCTCGACGTCCTCCAGGTAGAGGCGGCCCCAGAGGATGCGGCCGTCGCGGACGCCGAAGATGGTGACCCCGCGCATGTCGAGGCGGGTGCCGTCGCCGCGGGTGCCGTGCCAGTGCCACTCGGCCCAGCCGGTGTCGCCCTGATGGGCCGAGCGCAGCAGCTCGGCCCGGAAGTCGGGGACGCCGGCGAAGACCTCGGCCCAGTTGGTCCGCACCTGCTCGGCGCCCACGAACGCCCGGTCCGGATGGACGGGCTGCTCGCTGCGGTACCGCGGGTCGAAGCAGGCCACGAAGGCGTCCAGGTCGTGGGCGTTCTGGGCGTCGCGAAGTCGCTCGAGCACGTCAGCCATCTGCGTCTCGCCTCCTGGGGTCGCGGGCCGGGAAGACCCAGCGGGTGGCCATGGTGGTGAACTCCGGCTCGCGCCCGATGATGCCGAAGACCACGCCGGGCCGGACGGTGGACACCGGGTTCTGCGCCGGGTCGGGGAAGCCCTCCCCGTACTTGGCCCGGTAGGCGGCCTGCAGGGCCGCCAGGGCCGCCGGGTCGGTCACCGGCTCGGCAACGCCCTCCACGACCACCGACTCGGTCGCCTGCTCGGGGGTGACCACACAGCGCGGGTTGGCGGCCAGGTTGCGGGCCTTGCGGGAGCGGCCGCCGGTGCTGAAGTGGAAGGCGTCGTCGCGCCACAGGCCCCACACCGCCGCCAGGTGGGGGGATCCGTCGGGCCGGCTGGTCGCCACCCAGTAGTGGCGGGCCCGCTCCAGGCGCCGGGCCGCCCACGACCAGGGGAGCAGGCCGTCGCCGCCATCGGCGGGGGCCAGGCCGTAGCCGGGCATGTGGGGGCGGCCGGCTGCTGGTTCCGGCGTGGCTGACCTGGTCATTGGGGTGTCACCAACCTGACGTTGTTGGGCGCGCGGCGGGCGTATTCTGACTGTGAGAGGAGTGCGCGGCGATGAACGCGGTGATCTGGATCATCCTGGCGGCGATCCTCGGGGTTGCCGAGATCTTCACGCTGACGGCTGCGCTCGGGCTGCTGGCCGTCGCCGCCCTGGCGGCGGCCGCGGTGGCCGCGCTCGGGCTGGGGGAGCTTGCCCAGTTCGTCACCTTCGCCGTGGTGGCGGTGGCCGGGCTGGTGGGGATCCGGCCGCTGGTCAGCCGGCAGCTCCGGCCACGGTACGGGCCCCAGCACCGGTTCGGGGTGGCGGCGCTGGTCGGCCGGCAGGCGCGGGTGGTCCAGGAGGTCACCGGCCAGGCCGGCCGGGTGCGGATCGGGGGCGAGGAGTGGTCGGCCCGCGCCTACGACGAGTCGCTGGTGATCCCCGCCGGCGTCACCGTCGACGTGATCGAGATCAAGGGGGCGACCGCCCTCGTGTACCCGCGGGAGTGAACCAATGGAAGTCCTGATCGTCGCCGTCGTCGTCGCCCTGCTCGTGGCGGTGGTGGTGCTCCGCTCGGTGCGGATCGTGCCCCAGGCGCGGGCCCGCAACGTCGAGCGGCTCGGCCGCTACCACAAGACCCTGGAGCCGGGCCTCAACTTCGTCATCCCCTTCATCGACCGGGTCCGGCCGACGATCGAGCTGCGCGAGCAGGTGGTGTCGTTCCAGCCCCAGCCCGTGATCACCGAGGACAACCTGGTCGTCAACATCGACACGGTGCTGTACTTCCACGTCACCGACGCCCGGGCGGCGGCCTACGAGATCTCCAACTTCATCCAGGCGGCCGAGCAGCTGACCGTGACCACCCTGCGGAACGTCATCGGCGGGATGGACCTGGAGGAGACCCTCACCTCCCGGGAGAAGATCAACAGCGAGCTCCGGGGCGTGCTGGACGAGGCCACCGGCAAGTGGGGGATCCGGGTCAACCGGGTCGAGATCAAGGCCATCGACCCGCCGGCGCCGATCAAGCAGGCCATGGAGAAGCAGATGCGGGCCGACCGCGACAAGCGGGCGGCGATCCTGACCGCCGAGGGCGTGCGCCAGTCCCAGATCCTCACCGCCGAGGGGGAGAAGCAGAGCGCCATCCTCCGGGCCGAGGGCGATCGCCAGTCGGCCATCCTCAAGGCCGAGGGCCAGGCCCAGGCGATCGGGACGGTGTTCCAGGCCGTCCACGAGAACGACCCCGACCCCAAGCTGCTGGCCTACCAGTACCTCCAGACCCTGCCCCAGCTGGCCCAGAGCCAGGGCAGCACCTTCTGGGTCATCCCCAGCGAGGTCACCTCCGCCCTGCGGTCCATCAGCAAGGCCTTCGGCACCGACGAGCAGCCCGACCCCAACCCCAGCCCCAACTCGGAGGCCAGGCGGATCGCGCCGGCCGACGGCCACTAGCCGCCGGCCCGGCCAGGACATGGACCACCCGGACAAGGTGCGGGTCGACCGCTGGCTGTGGGCGGTGCGGCTGACCCGGACCCGGTCCGGGGCGGCCCAGGCCTGCCGGGCCGGGCACGTGCAGGTCAACGGGGCCCGGGCCAAGCCGGCGGCGCCGGTCAAGGAGGGGGACACGGTCCGGGTCCGGGTCGGCGACCGGCAGCGGGTCGTGGAGGTCGTGCGGCCGATCGAGACCCGGGTCGGGGCCGAGGTGGCGGCCGGCTGCCTGGTCGACCACAGCCCGCCCCCGCCGCCTCGCGACCCCCAGGCCTGGCCGGGCCGCCGCGCCCCCGGCCTGGGCCGGCCGACCAAGCGGGACCGCCGCCAGCTCGACCGCACCCGGGGCCGCCGCGCCTGAACCGGCGGCCAGGGCGGCGGCCGGGCCGCGGCCGGTGCGGGTCACTGGAGCCGGAGCCGCTCCAGCCAGGCGTCGAGGACCTCCCGGTCGCCCAGGACCTCCACGCCGCCGGCGTCGGGCGGCAGGCGGCGGGTCACCACCCGGAGCAGGTCGGCCAGGGGGGCGCGGACGGCCACGTCCGCCTTCGCATGCCCATGACGCCAGCTGAAGACCGGAGCGCCCAGTTCGACCAGCCACTCGGCCTCCAGGCCGGGAGCGGCGTCGGTGGCGTGCAGGTGGACGGTCGAGCCGGGAGCCGGCCCGCCGGCCGGGTCGGGCGCCGCGGCGGCGACCTGGGGGTTGCTCAGGAGGTCGAGGAACTCGTCCACGGCGTCGACGGCCAGGTCGGCGGCCACGGTGTAGTCGGCCCCGACCGCGCCGGCGGCGTCGGCCCGGTGGACGACCAGGTCGTTGGCGGCCCGGCGGGCCCAGGCGGCGGCCGGCCAGCGGACCTGCCAGACCTGGGCCTGGGCGTCGGGGCCGGCCTTGGCCAGGGTCTCGGCGAACCCGGCCGCGGCCTCGGCCAGCCAGGCGTCCAGGGCCGCCGGGTCGTCGCCGGCCGGGCCGCCATGGTCGGGGACCTGCCGCTCCGGCTCGGTGACGGCGGTGCCGGTGCGGACGGCCGTCTCCACCGACCGCAGGTTGCCGCCGACGTGGCGCAGCAGCTGGGCCAGGGTCCAGTCGGGGGTGGTCGGCACCGTCACCGACAGGTCGGCGCCGGCCACCACCCCCCTGAGCAGGCCGGTCTGGGTGACGACCTCCTGACAGAAACGATGGTGCGGCAAGGCGGTCATGGGGACACCGTGCGGTTGTTGGCTGT
>JBJMHP010000091.1:0-3476 GCA_045807325.1 Actinomycetes bacterium
GATCAGCGCCGCCGAGGCGCTGACCGCCGCGCTCACCGGCAGCCTGGTACTGAACGGCGACCGGGTCGAGTTCCACGCAACCGGCGCGCTGGCCGACCTCGTCGACCGGCTGGCCGGCGCGGGGCGAGCCGCTGTGGAACCTCCCGCGGGCCTACGGGCCACCCTGCGACCCTATCAGCGCCGAGGCTTGTCCTGGCTGGCGCAAATGTGCGAACTGGGGCTGGGCGGCTGCCTGGCCGACGACATGGGGCTGGGCAAGACCGTGCAGGTGATCGCGCTGCACCTGCACCGGCGGCCGCTTCGGGCGGGGCCGACGCTGGTGGTGTGCCCGACCTCGCTGCTCGGCAACTGGGAGCGGGAGCTGGCCCGCTTTGCCCCGGAGGTGCCGGTGCGGCGCTACCACGGCGGCGGCCGGCACCTGGAGCGGCTGGCGGCCGACGAGGTGGTGCTGGTCACCTACGGGGTGGTGCGCCGGGA
Organism: Actinomycetes bacterium; assembly: GCA_045807325.1. Lineage (GTDB taxonomy): Bacteria > Actinomycetota > CALGFH01 > CALGFH01 > CALGFH01 > CALGFH01. The sequence continues at coordinate 478 of JBJMHP010000091.1, forward strand.
CCGGGCGGTGCTGGCCGAGGTCGGCTGGGGCCTGGTGGTCGCGGACGAGGCCCAGCACGCCAAGAACCCGCTGTCGCGCACCGCCCGGGAGCTGCGGGCCATCCCGGCGCCGGCCAGGGTGGTCCTGACCGGCACGCCGGTGGAGAACCGGCTGACCGAGCTGTGGTCGATCCTGGACTGGACGACCCCGGGGCTGCTCGGCCCGCTGGAGCGGTTCCGCCGCTCGGTCGCGGTGCCGGTCGAGCGGTACCGCGACCCGGAGGCCACCGAACGGCTGGCCCGGGTGGTGCGGCCGTTCCTGCTCCGGCGGCGCAAGAGCGACCCGCGGATCGCTCCGGAGCTGCCGGCCAAGACCGAGACCGACCGGGTGGTGCCGCTCACGGCCGAGCAGGCGACGCTGTACGAGGCGGTGGTGCGCGAGACGCTGGCCAAGATCGCCTCCAGCGAGGGCATCGAGCGCCGTGGCCTGGTGCTGGGCCTGCTCACCGCCCTCAAGCAGGTCTGCAACCACCCGGCGCAGTACCTGCACGAGGCCGGGCCGCTGGGCGGCCGCTCCGGGAAGCTGGCCGCCCTCGACGAGCTCCTCGAGGTCATCCTGGACGAGGGGGAGGCGGCGCTGGTCTTCAGCCAGTACGTCGAGATGTGCCGGCTCATCGGGGCCCACCTGGCCGACCGGGGCGTGCCCACGCTGTTCCTGCACGGCCGCGTGCCGGCCCGCCGCCGCGAGGACCTGGTGGCCAGGTTCCAGGACGGCGGGGCGCCGGTGTTCCTGCTCTCCCTCAAGGCCGGCGGCGTCGGCCTGAACCTCACCCGGGCGACCCACGTAGTCCACTACGACCGCTGGTGGAACCCGGCGGTCGAGGACCAGGCGACCGACCGGGCCTACCGGATCGGGCAGGACCGGCCGGTCCAGGTGCACCGGCTGGTCACCGAGGGCACGCTGGAGGACCGCATCGCCACGCTGCTGGCGGCCAAGCGCGGCCTCGCCGAGGCGGTCATCGGCGCGGGCGAGGCGTGGATCACCGAGCTGTCCGACCCGGAGCTGGCGGAGCTGGTCAGCCTCCAGGGGACAGCATGAGCAGCCTGCCGCCGCTGGATCGCCGGCCGGCCGCCGGGACGCGGCGGCGCCGGCCTGGCTTCGGCCTGACCTGGTGGGGGGAGGCCTGGGTGACCGCCCTGGAGCAGCGGGCGCGGCTGGACCCCAACCGGTTGCCCCGCGGCCGCAGCTACGCCCGCGGCGGCACCGTCGGGGAGCTGACGATCGCGCCCGGGGAGGTGGCTGCCGCGGTCCAGGGCCGCCGCGCCCGGCCCTACCAGGTCCGGGTGCGGGTCCGGGTGCTGGACGCCGGCGAGTGGGACCGGGTCCTGGACGCGATCGCCGCCCAGATCGGGCACGCCGCGGCCCTGCTCGACGGCGAGCTGCTGCCCGAGGTGGCCGACGACGTCCGCCGCGCGGGCACCGACCTGCTGCCCGGCCCGGGCGAGCTGCAGCCCCGCTGCTCCTGCCCCGACTGGGCAGATCCGTGCAAGCATGCCGCGGCGGTCTGCTACCTGGTGGCCGGTGCGCTGGACGCCGACCCGTTCTCGCTGCTGCTGTTGCGTGGCCGCCGGCGCGACGAGGTGCTGGCCGCGCTCCGCGCCCGCCGCCGCTCCGCGGAGGCGGCCACGGTCCCTCCGGACCAATCGCCGCTGGCCGCCGACCCGGGGGTCGACGCGCGCCAGGCCTACCAGCGGTCGCTGGCGCCGCCGCCCGCGCCGCCGCTGCCACCGCCGCGACCGGGCCAGCCGTCGGTGTTGCCGGTGGACCCGCCCCCCGGCGCCGGCCTGCGGCCGGAGGACCTGGTGGCGCTGGCCGCCGACGCCGCCGCGCGCGCCTTCCAGCTCGCGACCGGGTCCGGAGACGGTGGCCTGTCGCTCGACCTCGAGGCCGACCTGGCTCGCCGCGCCGCCGGGCTGCTGGGAACCGGACCTGGCCTGGCCGCGCTGGCCGCGTCGGCCGGCATGCCCTCGGGGGAGCTGCTGCGGTGGGCGGCCGCCTGGCAGCACGCCGGCCGTGGCGGGCTGGACGCGCTCCGCATGACCTGGCAGCCCCCGGCCACCGACCTCGCCGAAGGGCGGGCCGCGCTGGACCGCCTCGCCGGCCAGGGTCCGGTGCACGCCTGGCGCAACCGCCTGACCCGCGGCGGGCTCCAGCTGCGGCTGGCCCGCGACGGGCAGTGGTACCGGTTCGTCCGCTCCGGCAGCGCCTGGGTCCTGGACGGCCCCCCGGCGCCGGAGCCAAGTGCGCTCGTGGACTACGACACGACCGGCTGAGCCGGGATGGCCAGGGTGCCGCGGCATCGCCGGCCCGGCCGGCCTACTGGACTGCGCGGAGGTGACGGCGGGGTGGTGGCTGGCCGGTGAGCTCCAGGTATCGCCCGGCCAAGCAGTCATGCTGAAGGCCGGGGCGGTTGGCGGCGGCGAACACCTCGAGGGCGAGGTCGCGCCGTCCGGCGGCCAGGGCGGTCCGGCCAGCGTGACGATGGGCATCCACCGGTCGGAGCCCAGGCACTCGGCGGTGGGGCCTGCAGGTAGGCCACCAGGGCCATGGCGACCTCGGCGGGGTAGCCAAGCCGCTGCCTCGCAGCTCGGCCGCCAGTGACCACAGCAGCGCCTCGACCAGGTCGTGGGTGGCCTCACCCGCGAGCTGGCCGGCATCCTGATCGACGGCGGCAAGCCGTGCGTGCAGGTCCTCCAGATGGCTGAGCTTGGCCTCCCGGTCCAGACCGGACCAGGGCGCGTGGGCTGCGCCGCATAATCTCGTCGCTGAGCCTGGCCCAGTCACCGTCGAAGCCGGGGACAGCGACGGTGCAGAACCACAGGTTCCAGTGGCTCCAGCTGCCTCCCGCCAGCTCCCGCCAGGACTCGGGCCCGAAGATCAGCTTGCGGCGTGCCGGTGCGCTCGCCGAGCCGGGCTCGCCATCGCCACCGCACGGGTCATGGGCGACGCCGGTCGGCCG
>JBJMHP010000092.1:0-9680 GCA_045807325.1 Actinomycetes bacterium
CGCGGGGCCGGCTGCATCTGCAGCTTGGCGCCCGACCGAGACGACCTGCCGCGCCGGTAACCGACCGATGTTGGCCGACGCAAGGGTAAGCTTCCGTAAGTGGCTGCCAAGCTCTGGAAGGTCCCGGCAAGCAGGCCAAGCGACAGGGGTTGCTGCCCGTTTGCTGCCCGTGGGCGTGTCCCGGATGCCGTCGGGGCTGGCGCGTGAGCATTTGGCCTGGTCATGACTCACGAGACCCCCGGTGATTCGCGGGTTCGCGCTCTGCCTTCCCCTTACAGAGCGAGAGCCGTTGTCTCTCCGGAGGTCTCGTGTCGCCGAGCACGATCGCACGCGGTTCGGGGGGCGTCAACGCGAACGGTCAGCGGCCTGTGGATGACGCTGGGGACAAGTCGGGCACGGTTGTTGACGGCCGCCGGGACGACTGTGGACAACCCGGCGGCGAGCTGGGGACGACTTGTTGAACGAGAAATTACTTTGCCTGGCGCGACCTGCTCCGAAGGCCCACGGGGGTCCTGTGGACAGGAAAAAGTTGCGGACGCGGTGTCGCGACCCGGTGCGATACTCCGGGCGATGAGCACACAGAAGTCACCCGACTCGAGCCGGCCGCCGGTCAAGGTGGTCCGGAGCCCCCGGCGGCGCAAGACCGTCACCGCCTACCGCCAGGGGGAGACCGTGGTCGTCCTGCTGCCCGCCCGCATGAGCCGGCGGGAGGAGGACCACTGGGTCGCGACCATGCTGAAGCGCCTGGAGCAGCGGGCCCACCGGGTCGTCCCCGGCGACGCCGAGCTGGAGCGGCGGGCCCGCCTACTGGCCCGCCGCTACCTCGAGGGCATGGTCGAGCCCCGCTCGGTCCGCTGGGTCGGGAACATGCGGTCCCGCTACGGCTCCTGCACCCCCGACGATGGCACCATCCGCCTGTCGGACCGGCTGGCCCCCTGGCCGCCGTGGGTCCGCGACTACGTGCTCGTCCACGAGCTCGCCCACCTGGCCGTGCCCGACCACTCGCCCGCGTTCTGGCGCCTGGTCGACCGCTACCCGCTGTCGGAGCGAGCCCGCGGGTTCCTGATCGCCAAGGGAATGGAGGAGGACGAGGACTAGCTGCGCCCACAACGCAGAAGGAATGGAGAAGGCCAAGGACTAGCCGGGCCGGGGACGGTCATCCCCATCCCCATCGCCGTCCCCTTCCCGGTCGTCCCGCTCCTCGGGCCGGTTCTCGCCAGCCTCCTCGGCCTCCAGCAGGGCCCGCAGGCCCTCGTCGAGGTCGACCTCGGTCCCGCCGATCAGCCCGACCCGCTCCAGCCAGCGGCCGGGCACGTCCAGCTCCTCGGCCGTCGGCAGGTTCTCCGGGTGCGACCAGGCGCGGTCCAGGCCCTCGATGTCGGTGGCGCCCAGGACCTCCCGGCAGAAGCGTTCGCCCCTGGCCGCGGTCGCCCGGTCGGGGTCGGCCCGCAGCAGCAGGGCGAACAGGCGGGCCGGGGAATGGGGGTCGGCGTCGCGCCGGCCGACCGCGGCCTGGATGGCGCCCAGCCCGGGGAGCCGGCCCTCCAGGGCCCGCCCGGCGATCACCAGGGAGTAGCCGGCCACCAGGGCCAGCAGCACCTCCAGCCGCCCGGTGGCCGCCTGGAGGGCGGCGCTGGGCGGCCCCAGCAGCCCCTCGCCGCCGCCGGCGAGCAGCTCCTGGAGGGCCTCGGGGTTGGCCATGTCCAGCGACTGGAGCCGGTCCATCATGCCCGAGGCGTCGGGCTCGGTCTGGAGGGCGACCTCGTCCACCACCCGCCGGAGCTGGTCGGCCAGCCAGGGGACGCCGGCGAGCACGCGCTGGCCGGCCACCTGCTGGCAGGCCAGCCAGAGCCGCAGCTGGTCGCCGGGCAGATCGGCGGTCTGCTCGAAGGCGGCCACGTTCTCGGGGACCAGCAGCACCTTGGCCGGGTCGGCCGACGGCAGGGCCAGCTCGTACTGGCCGAGCACGGAGCGGGCGAGCTGGCCGACCAGTGTGCCCACCTGGAGGCCGGCGATCAGGCCGCCGACCCGGCCGACCATGTCGCCGACCCCGGGCGGCCCCATGCCCGCGCCGGCCCCGGCGCCCAGCGCCTCGGCGACCCGGCGGGCGCCCGGCTCGACCAGGGGCGCGAACCCGGGCAGGATGGTCTCGGCCCAGTCGGGCCGGTTCACCGGCCGGGCGGTCAGGGCCACCCCGGGGGCGGGCAGGCTGGTCACCGGGTCGACCCAGAGCTCGGCCAGACGCAGCCGGTCGTCCCAGGACCGGGCCTCGCCGGGGTCGGGGGCGGCCGCCGGCCGTGGCAGCGCCGGCATCATCCCCAGGTCCTCGGCCCCGGCGGCGGTGGCCACCGCCACCTGCCGGGCCAGCTCCCAGTTGACCGGTCCGGTCGCGGTCGCCATCAGCCTGGCGAACTCGCGGAACAGTGGGATCCGGCCGAAGAAGTCGCCGGAGCCGCCCAGCCCTTCAGTCATGGATCTCATGCTACTCGCGGCGCCGGCCCAACACGGCCAGAACCCGCCTCCTCCGGGTAGCCTGGGCAATCCGAAAGAGAGGTGGATGCTTTGACTCGGACCGTTGCGTTGGTGGGTGCGCTGCACCCGGCGGCCAGGGAGCTGGCCCTGGCCCTGGAGGACGACCCTGGGGTGGACCGGGTCCTGGGGCTGTCGCGGCACGAGCCGCCGCTGCTTGGGCCAAAGTTCGAGTATGTCCAGGCCGGGCCGGGCGACCCGACCTTCGCCGGGGCCCTGGCCGGGGTGGACGCCCTGGTCCTGTTCCCGCTGATCGACGCCGCCGACCGCAACGAGGAGGGCCGCCGGGGCCGGGTGGTGGAGGCGACCAGGCAGGCGCTGGAGGCTGCCGCCGGCGCGGCCACCGTCGTCCTGTGGTCCAGCGGGGTGGTGTACGGCGCCCATCCCGACAACCCGGTCCCGATCCCCGAGACCCAGCCGACCCGCCCCAACCCCGAGTTCCCGGCCGCCGGCGTGCTCGCCGAGGGCGAGCAGGTCGCCCTGGCCGCCGACCCGGCCGCCGGCCCGCCGGACGGGTCCGGGGAACCCCAAGGAGCCGGCCCGGCCGTGGTGGTGCTGCGCGGCGCCGGGGTGTGGGCCCCCGCCTGGGGGACGTTCCTGGCCCGCAGCCTGATGGCCCCGGCCATGATCGGGGTCCGCGGCCAGGAGCCGCCGCTGCAGTGCCTGGCCCCGGCCGACGCCGTCTCGGCCCTCGTCCTGGCCACCTCCGGCCGCCTGCGCGGCGTCTACAACGTCGCCCCCGACGATTGGGTCCCGGCCACGGCCGCGGCCAGGGCGGCCGGCCGGCGCCGCCTCGATGTCCCCCAGCGGGTCGCCCAGTCCACCGCCGAGCGGCTGTGGCGTGCCGGCATGTCGGCTGCAACCGCGGGCGAGCTGCTCTACCAGATGCACCCCTGGGTGCTCGACAACGCCCGGCTGCGCCAGGCCGGCTGGGCGCCGACCCGCTCCAGCGCCGAGGCGTTCGCCGAGGCCGGCGGCCAGGTGCCCGCCGGAGTCCTGGTCGGCGGGGTCCAGCTCCGCCGCAGCGACGTCTACCGGGGCGCCGCCGCCGGGCTCGCCCTGGCCGCGGCCGTGGCCGTGGCCCGCCGCCAGGCCAGGGCCTCACGCTCGGGCCGACCGGCCGGCAGGCGGCCCGGCTCCGCCGGGAGCCGGCGTCCTCCCAGCTCCATGTAGCCACCGTGGCCCGCGACCTCGCCATCGACCTGGGCACGGCCAACACCCTGGTCTACGTCAAGGGCAGGGGGGTCCAGCTCGACCAGCCGACCGTGATCGCGATCAACGAGCGCAGCGGCGACATCCTGGCCATGGGCGAGGAGGCCTACGCCATGATCGGGCGCACGCCCGGCCACATCGTGGCCGTCCGGCCGATGCGGGGCGGCGCCATCTCCGACTTCGACACCACCTCCCGGCTGATCCGCATGCTGCTCCGACGGGTCACCACCGGCCGCCTGGGCCGGCCCCAGGTCCTGATCTGCGTCCCCTCGGCCATCACCGAGGTGGAGCGGCGGGCCGTCCAGGAGGCGACCCTCCAGGCCGGGGCGAGGGCCGCCTACCTGGTCGAGGAGCCGATGGCGGCGGCCATCGGGGCCGGCCTGCCGGTGCATGAGCCCACCGGCCACCTGGTGGTCGACGTCGGCGGCGGCACCACCGAGGTGGCCTGCATCTCCCTGGGCGGCATCGTCGCCGCCAAGGCGATCCGGGTCGCCGGCTTCGACATGGACGCGGCCATCGCCGCCCACCTGCGGCGCGAGTACGCCATCGTGATCGGGGAGCGCACCGCCGAGCAGGTCAAGCTGGCCATCGGCTCGGCCTGGCCGCAGCCGGGGGAGCAGAAGACCGAGGTCACCGGCAGGGAGCTGGCCACCGGGATGCCCAAGACGGTGCCGATCAGCGCGGCCGAGATCCGCGAGGCGCTGAAGGAGCCGGTCGGCCAGATCGTCCAGTCGGTGGTCTCGACCCTGGCCGAGGTCCCGCCCGAGCTGGCCGGGGACGTGCTCGACAAGGGCATCTTCCTGGCCGGCGGGGCCGGCATGCTCCGCGGCCTCCAGGCCCGCATCGCCCACGAGGCCCAGGTCGCCGTCCACCAGGCCGAGGCCCCGCTGGCCTGCGTGGTCCTCGGGGCCGGTCGGATCCTCGAGGACCTGGACGAGCTGGCCCCGCTGTTCACCCACGAGCCGGCCCGGCGCTGAACGGCCCTCGGGGTGCCACAATTCCAGCGTGACCCTCGATCCCCGGAGGTGCCGGTGCGCCAGCGCGTGATCGCCGTCGTCGGCGTGATCGCGCTCATCGGCCTGGTCTTCGCCCTCAACTTCTACCAGATGCCGGTGGTGGCCCTCAGCCCGGGCCCGATGGAGGACGTGCTCGTCCGGCTCAAGGTCGAGGGCACACGGGTCTACGACTCCGACGGCAAGCTGTACCTGACCTCGGTCGGGATCGACGACAACGTCCGCTTCTACGAGGCCCTGCTCGACATGGCCAACCGGGACGTGCAGCTGCTCCCGCGAGCCCAGCTGTACCCCGACGACGAGGACTCGACCCAGGTCGACAGGGAGAACGCGGCGCTCATGGACCGCTCCAAGGAGACGGCCACGGTGGTCGGCCTGCGCGAGGTCGGCTACGACATCAAGCCGTCCGGGGTCGAGGTCACCCAGGTCGTCTCCGGCGCCCCGGCCGACGGCAAGCTCCAGCCCGGCGACAAGCTCCTGGCCGCCGACGGCCGCGCCGTGGCCAGCCTCGAGGAGGTCCGCAAGGCGATCGGCCGCCACCGCGCCGGTGAGCCGGTCGCCTTCCGGGTCGACCGCGACCAGCGCCAGAGGAACGTGACCGTGCAGGTCCAGGAGGCCGACAACCAGCCGAGGGTGGGCGTGCTGCTGCGCGACCTGTTCCCCCGTCTGCCGGTCAAGGTGTCGATCCAGACCCAGAACAACATCGGCGGCCCCTCGGCCGGGCTGATCTTCACCCTGTCGATCATCGACAAGCTCACCCCCGGGGATCTGACCGACGGCCGCCGGATCGCCGGGACGGGGGAGATCGCCCTGGACGGCTCGGTCCTGCCCGTGGGCGGGGTGGCCGAGAAGCTGATCGCCGTCCACCGCCTCGGGGTGACCACCTTCCTCATCCCGGCCGGCAACTGCGACAGCGTCCGCGGCCAGGTCCCGGCCGGCCTGCGCCTGGTCAAGGTGTCGAAGATCGGAGACGCCCTGTCGTTCCTGCGCGACCCCAAGGTCGCCGCCACCGCACCGGGCTGCTGACCGGTCCTCCCGGAGCCAACCCCGGGACCGGTCGGGGTTGGCTCCGGGAGCCGGTCGGCCTCGCGGCGCGACGCCGACCGGACAGGGCCGCCCGGCCATGGCCGGGCGGGCCCTTCCAGGTAGCAGGCGCGCCTGCCCCGCCGATGGGTACGGGCAGCGCCGTCTTCGGCCACCCCGCCCAGCCGGAACGCCCGTGCTAGGGTCTGAACGAAGCTATTCGGCGTGTCTCTCGCAGCGCCCGTAGAAAGGTCCATCCCGTGGTCGCAGCCCGCCGTCCTCCTCGTCGCTGGACGCTGGCCGTCCTGCTGCTGGCGTTCCTCGCCCTGGCGGCGGTGGGCAGCGTCTCGCGCTTCTACACCGACCTGCTCTGGTTCCGGGAGATCGACAAGACCAGCCTGTTCTGGGGCATGCTGCGGACCAAGGCGTTCATCGGCCTGCTGGCTGGGCTGGGGACCGCGGTCATCGTCGGGGTCAACCTGTGGATGGTCGAGCGGCTGGCCCCGCGCTACGGGCTGACCGTGGTCGCCCGCCCCCAGGTGGAGCGGGCCCGGGCCGTCCTCTCCCCATACCTGCGGCCGCTGCGCATCGGCATCGCCGCCTTCCTGGGGCTGGTCGTCGGGCTCCAGGCGTCCGGCCTGTGGGAGACCTTCCTGCTGTGGCGCAACCGGGTGCCCTTCGGCCAGCGCGACGCCCTGTTCAACCGCGACGTCAGCTTCTACGTCTTCGAGCTGCCGTTCCAGCGGGCCGTGTTCGGCTGGCTGTTCACCACCCTGGTCCTGACCACCCTGCTGGTCGCGGCCGGCCACTACATCCTCGGCGGGATCCGCCCCCAGGCCGAGACCAACCGCATCGCCGCCCAGGCCCAGTCCCACCTGTCGGTCCTGCTCGGCCTCATCGTGGCCCTCAAGGCCTGGGGCTACTGGCTGGACAAGTACCAGCTGCTGTTCTCATCCCGCGGGGTGGTCGCCGGCGCCTCCTACACCGACGTCAAGGCCCAGCTGCCCGCCCTCGAGGTGCTGTTCTGGGTCGCCCTGATCTGCGCCGCGATGTTCTTCTGGGGGGCGCGGCGGGGCGGGCTGTTCCTCCCCCTGATCAGCATCGTCCTGCTGGCCGGGGTGTCGCTGATCATGGGCGGCATCGTCCCGGCGGTATTCCAGCGGTTCCGGGTCGAGCCCCAGGAGCTGGTCCGCGAGCGGCCCTACATCGAGAAGAACCTCGCCGCCACCCGCAAGGCGTTCAACCTGGAGCAGGTCCAGACCAAGCCGTTCGCGGCCAGCGACAATCTCACCCCCAAGGCCCTGGCGGCGAACCGGCCGACGATCGACAACATCCGCCTCTGGGACCCCGATGTGCTGCGGCCCGGCGTCCGCAACCTCCAGGCCATCGCCCAGTACTACAACTTCACCGACGTCGACGTGGACCGCTACCCGATCGGCAAGGACACGCGCCAGGTGATGATCTCGGTCCGCGAGGTCGACCCCAACGGGCTGGCCGAATCGGCCCGCACCTGGCAGAACCTGCACCTGGCCTACACCCACGGCTACGGCATGGTCGCCGTCCAGGTCAACACCGCCGACGAGGGCGGCCAGCCCGACTTCATCGTCAAGGGCTTCAACCCCGAGAACGCCGCCATCCCGGTCGAGCAGCCGCGGGTCTACTTCGGCGAGCCGCCGCCGAACGCGCCCGAGTTCGTGGTCGCCAACTCGGCCCAGGGCGAGTACGACGCCCCGTCGCTCAGCGGCGAGACCACCAAGCTGTTCAACTACGACGGCGACGGCGGGGTGCAGCTGTCCGACATCGCCCGCCGGCTGGCCTTCGCCGTCCGCTTCCGCGACATCAACCTGCTGATCTCCGGCAACATCAAGAACGACTCCCGCCTGATGTTCAACCGCGACGTGCGCGAGCGGGTCGAGAAGGCGGCCCCGTTCCTCCAGTGGGACGGCGACCCCTACGCGGTGGTGGTCGGCGGCCGCATGATGTACGTCCGCGACGGCTACACCACCTCCAGCAACTACCCGTACGCCCAGCGGATCGACCTGGGCGACGCCAGCCGCCGCAACGAGCTTGGCAGCCGCGGCGTCGAGGGCATCGGCAACTACGTCCGCAACTCGGTCAAGGCCGTGGTCGACGCCTACACCGGCAAGGTCACCCTGTACGCCTTCGACGAGCAGGACCCCATCCTGGCCGCCTGGCGCAAGGCGTTCCCCAACCTGTTCGCCCCCCGGGCGGCGATCCCCGGCAACCTGCGCCCCCACCTCCGCTACCCCGAGGACCTGTTCTCGATCCAGACCTGGATCTACGCCAGCTACCACATCCCCAACCCGGACGACTTCTACTCCAAGGAGGACTTCTGGGCCCTACCCGACGACCGCTCCGGCGAGATCCGCCGCCAGGAGGACACCGGTGGCCTGGCCGCCGCCACCTCGGTCAAGGCCCGCCCCTACTACCTCCTGACCAAGCTCCCCGACCGCCCGGCACCGGAATTCGTGCTGGTCATGCCGTTCACCCCCAACGGCAAGGAGAACATGGTCTCCTACCTGGCCGCCGAGGCCGACCCGGCCGAGTACGGCAGGCTGACCCTGTTCAGCCTCGACCGTTCCCGCACCATCCTCGGCCCCACCCAGGTCAACGCCCGGATCCTGGCCACGCCGGCCGTCTCCTCCGCGCTGACCCTGCTGAACCAGCAGGGCTCCCGCGTGATCCTCAGCAATCTCCTGATCGTCCCCGTCGACCAGTCCCTGCTCTACGTCCAGCCCATCTTCGTCCAGAGTGCGGCGCCCAACTCCTTCCCGCTGCTGCAGCGGGTCGCGGTCTTCTACAACAACCAGGTCGGCTTCGCCACCACCCTCACCGACGCCATCACCGAGGTGGTCAGCGGCCAGCAGGCAACCCCGACCCCACCGGACGACGGCGGCGCGGTCCAGCCGCCACCCCCGGCCAGCCCGGGCGGCGGCGGCAACCAGTCCGTCCAGACCCTCCTGACCCAGGCCAACCAGGAGTACCAGGCCGCCCAACGCGCCCTGCAGGGCGGTAACCTGGCCGAGTACCAGAGCCACATCAACACGATGGGGCGGTTGATCCAGCAGGCCCTGGCCGCCCAGGGGGACAGGTCGTCGACGACGACCACCCGCCGCTAGCGTGTTGCGCTGCGCATTGCGGCCCCGTAGGCCGCTGTGCTACCTTCGCCGCCGCACCGCGGGGTGGAGCAGTCTGGTAGCTCGCTGGGCTCATAACCCAGAGGTCGAGGGTTCAAATCCCTCCCCCGCCACCAAGCTCACCAGGGACTTCGCCCCTCACCTCCTTCCGAGAGTGGGGGGCGTCGCCCGTTTTGGCAGCAGAATTGGCAGCATCGCTGCCGGGCGAGCCCATAGAAGCGGTCTTTGAGCCTTCGAGGATGAGCCGGGCGACGGTCGCGGCCGCGTGCTCGTCCAGGCCCGGGATGATGTGGCTGTAGGTGTCGAGGGTGATCTGGACGTTGGCGTGGCCGAGGCGCTCGCTGACGATCTTGGCCGGGATGCCGGCGGCCAGGGCCGCGGTCGCGTAACTGTGCCGCACGTCGTGCAAGCGGATGGCCGGCAGGCCGACCTTGGTCCGGTGATCTTGCTCCCACACGACCCGCTTGGCGTGGCGCTGGAACCAGTCGGTGATCAGGTCGGGATGCAGGGGCCGTCCGTCCGGCCAGGTGAACACCAGGTCGTTGGGGTCGGTGAGCTCGATGACCGCGCGCTCCTGGGCTTGGCGCCGCCGATGCGCACCCAGCGCCTCGAGGGTGGCTGGGTCGAGAGCGAGGGAGCGTCGGCCGCTGGGGGTCTTGGTGTCGGACTCGTGCACCTGGTAGTTCACGGCCACTCGGGGCAGGCGCGGGGTCAGCCGAGCTCGGGTGAAGTCGATGTCGCTCCA
>JBJMHP010000093.1:0-14258 GCA_045807325.1 Actinomycetes bacterium
AACCGGACGCCGAGGCCGCGGGGCCGCTGGAACTCGGCGTGCACGTCGTCGACGGCGAACGAGGTGACCGGGATCCCGTCGGCCACCAGCGCCTCCTTGAACGGCCCGGCGGCCGGGTGGCTGTCGGGCTCCAGCAGCAGCTCCGGGCCCTCCGGGCTGTCGGGGGAGGTGACGGTGAGCCAGCGCGCCTCGCCCAGGGGGATGTCGTGCTTTTTCACGAACCCGAGGACGTCGGTGTAGAACCGCAGCGCCTTGTCCTGGTCGTCCACCAGGACCGAGGTGAGGTAGATCCTCATCTGCTGCTCCCTTTGTGGGTAGGTCGCCACCGCTCCAGGATCGTCTCGAGCGGGGTGGTGTCGAGATGGTGGAACTTGTACCTGCCATCCCTCCTCGTCTTGACCAGCCCCACCGACTCCAGGACGTCCAGGTGCTGGGAGATCGCCTGTCGCGACGAGCCCAGCCCGTGCCTGGTCGCGAGCCGGGTGCAGAGCTCGAACAGGGTCTGGCCGTCCCGGTCGCTGAGCTCGTCGAGGATCGCCCTCCTGGTGGGGTCGGCGAGCGCCTTGTACACGTCGCTCACGGGCGACAGTATATGCAAGTAACGACTTGCCTATCAAGCGGCGGTGAGGCCGGTTACCTGACCGCGGAGCCAGCAGCGAGCAGGCGGGTGGTGGCGGCGATCCCGGCTGCGTAGGCGCGGCCGCTGCCGTGGCCCAGCCGCTCCAGCCGCGCCAGGGCGGACGGCCAGGCCGCCTCGCCATCCGGGTCGAGGTCGAGCAGCCGCGCGGCCGGCTCGATCAGCTGCCGCCGGGTGGCCAGCTCGAGCAGGGTCGCCGACAGGGCGGTGGTCCGCTCTGGCGCCGGGACGGCGAGGGCGGCCAGGAACCTGGTCAGGACCGACCGGTCCCACCCGGCCGCCGGTCCCAGGACCGCCAGGGTCCCGGCGACCGCGGCCAGCAGGTCGTCACCCTCCGGGGTGAGTCCGGGCCCGCGCCCCAGCAGCTCGTGAGCGGCCCGGGCAGCTCGTCCCGGGTCGCGTTGACAGACGGCACGGAACAGCCGGCCCAGGGCGGCCGCGCCGTCGGGGTCGGTGGTCGGCAGGCCGATCCGGGCCAGCTCGTCAACCAGCTCGCGTACCAGGATGGCCGACTCGCGGGCGGCGGGTCCGCGGCTGTCCACAGCCCTCAGCTCCGTGTTCTGGTCGGCTCCGGGCTTGGCGAGGGCCGCCAGCAGGGCCGCTCCGCGCCTGGCGAGTGCCCCCGGCCCTGCCTGTGTGGCCTCGCGGACCGTCGGGTCCCAGGCCGGAGGGACGGCCGGGTCCCAGATGACCCGGAGGGCCCCCAGGTCGATCCGGCCGGGGGCGAACCGGGCGACGCTTCCCGGGGTGGCACCGGGCCGGTGGAGGGTTCCCGACCGGGCGGCCAGGGCGGCGGCGGTGGGGAGGAGGGGGACCTCGCGTGTGGTGATGGTGACCACGAACCCGTCCAGGTCGACCCAGCAGGCGCTGGTGCCGGCGCCAAGGACCACACCAGCGCGCTGGCCGGTCAGCCGCTCCAGGACCGGGGTGGCGACGAGGTGGGCGGGGAGGGTGGGCACGAGCGTCACGGTTCAGACGGGGTCGGGCGGGCCCTCAATGACGGCCGAACCTGGTGCGTCGGCCGGACTCCGGGCTTCGGCCAGGGCCCGGGTGGCGGCCACGAACGCCTCCATGGGTGGCTCGACCAGGCCGGCGCCGACCTGGCCGACGCCCGGGTCCTTGTGGGCGATGCCGGTGTTGACGGTGGGCAGGACCCCGGTGTGGACGACCTCGCGGCAGTCGATCCCCAGCGGGGTGCCGCGGAAGCCGAGGGTGGGGAGCTGGTAGGAGGCGCTCTCGGCCCAGGTGATGTCGTACATGGCCAGGGTGGCGGCGATGGCGTCCTCGGGGGTGCCGCCGACGAAGCGGACGATGGCCGGGGCGGCGGCCATGGCCATCCCGCCGATCCCGATGGTCTCGGTGATGGTGGAGTCGCCGATGTCACGGTTGGCGTCCTCGGGGCCAAACCCTGGCAGGTACAGCCCGTCGATCACTCCGGCCGGGCCGGTGAACCAGCGGTCGCCGGTCCCGGCCAGGCGGACGCCGAACTCGGTGCCGTTGCGGGCCATGGCGGTGACGATCGAGGACCCGGCCGCGCCGGCGGCGTCGGCGGTGGCCTTGCCGGCGGCCATGGCCAGGTTGAGGAAGAAGTGGTCGTTGCCGGAGATGAACTCGGCCGCGGCGACCACGTCGGCGGTCGGCTGCTCGACGGTCAGCAGGCCCGGTAGCAGCGTCCGCAGCAGCAACGAGGTCCCGGCCCGGTTGCGGTTGTGGCCCTCGTCGCCCATCTGCAGGGCCTGGGCGATCAGGGCCCGGAGGTCGAGCGGCTCCTCCAGCCGGGCCAGGGCGGCCGTCAGCACCCTGGCCAGCACGTCCCGCATCCAGGCCAGCCGGTCCAGCACCTGGTCGTCGTAGGCGCCGTAGCGGAGCACCTTGCCCAGGCCCTCGTTGAGGGTGCAGAACGCCCGGTTGCCGGCGGCGCCGTTCTCCACGATCCACACCGGCATGGAGGCGCTGACCACCCCGGCCATGGGGCCGACGGCGCCGCGGTCGTGGCAGGTGCCGAAGCGCAGCCCGCCCCGCTCGGCCAGCCGGACCGCCTCCTCCGGGTCGGCGGCCATGCCCTCATAGATGGCCGCCCCGATGATCGCGCCCCGCAGGGGTCCGCACATGTCGGCCCAGCCGATCGGCGGGCCGGCGTGCAGCAGGGTCCGGTCGTCCAGGTCGGGCAGCAGGTCGCCGGCCCGGCCGATCCCCACCACCCGCGGCGCGGCGGCCTGCATGGCCGCCACCGCCCGGTCGTTGGCGGCGGCGATCTCGTCCGCGCGGGCGGCCAGCCGTTCCAGCGCCTCCTCGGCCCCGGACGCCGGCGGCCGCCACTCGACCCGGACCACCTCGACCTGCTGGCGCTCCAGCTCGCCGGCGAACAGCTCCACCCCGGCGTTGACCGCCCGCAGCGGCCGCCCGAGCAGCCCGTTCACGGTCGCCCGCCACCTTCGCCGTCCGGCCGGGCCGGTCGGGAGCGTTCCAGCCCGGCGCCGGGGCCGCCAGGCCCGGGGCCCGGCCGGAACGTCATCCCTTCCAGCCCGCCCGGAAGGGGTGCCTGCCGTCCGGCCCGAGCGGGCCTCGTGGCCTCCCGATCGAGACCCGCGGCGACCAGGGCCAGGCGGGCGGCCTGGGCGGAGGACCGGGTGACCAGGGCCCCGGCCGCGCGCAGGGCGGCCGCCTGGCCCTCGAGGCCCTGGGGGTCGCCGGCGGCGCCGCACAGCGACACCACCACCGACAGCGTGCCCGGTCGGTCGGCCAGGGCCCGCTCGACCAGCGGGGCCAGCTCGCCACCCGGGTCGGGATGGGCGCCGTAGCCGAGGACCACGTCCAGCAGCACCACCCCGGTCTCGGGGTCGGCGGCCTCGCGCCGGAACCGCTCGTTGCGCAGCCCGGGGTCGATCATCGGGTGGGCCCGGCCCTCGGTCATGGCGTCGTCGCCGAAGTCCACGAACGTGTGGCCCTCGCTCCGGTGCGGGTCGGCCAGCCGCCACTCGGGCCGCAGCGGGATGTTGGAGGCGACCCGCCCCACCACCCCGGCCACCACCGCCATCGCCTCGTAGCAGAGGGTCCCGCCGCTGAACAGCCCACGGATCGCCCCCGGCGTGACGGCGGGGGAGCCGGCCGAGGACGGGCCGCCCCCGGGGCTGTGGACAACCCGAGCACCCTCCTGAACTGCTGGGCTACGCTCCCCCTCCGGGGGCCCTGGCACCAAAGGGTGGGGTTCGGGCGTGCCCTCGGCGGCCTCGACCCCGGCGGTCCCGACCCGGCCCTCGGCTGCCCAGGTGGCGGCGGCCTCCAGGGAGTCGGCGAACTCCACGCCGGCTGGGAGGGGTGGGGCCTTCTCCAGGCCCGGAAAGGCCAGGATGGTCGGTTTGCCGGTGGTGGCGGCGGCGTCCGCGATCCGGCGGGCGACCTGGGGGTCGGGGGGCTTGGAGATGACCACCAGTCGCTCGGTCGTTTCGTCGGCGGCCAGCAGGTCGAGGGCGCGGAGGGTCATGATGCCGCCGACCTCGGGGGAGAGGTCGCGGCCGCCCACGCCGACCGCGTGGGAGATGCCGACGCCGGCCGCGTCCAGGAGGCAGGTGACCTCCTGGATGCCGGTGCCGGAGGCGCCGACGATCCCGACCGGGCCGCGGCGGACGGCGTTGGCGAACCCGAGGCCGACGCCGTCCAGGATGGCCGTGCCGCAGTCTGGCCCCATGAGCAGCAGGCCGCGCTCGGCCGCGACCCGCTTGAGGGCGGCCTCGGTGGCCGGGTCGAGGCCGTCGGAGAAGCAGAACACGTGGAGCCCGGCCTGGAGCGCCTCGGCGATCTCGTAGTGGAGGTGCCGGCCCGGGACCGACAGCAGGGCCAGGTTCAGGTCGGGGTCGCGCCGGGCCGCGGCCCGCACCGACCGCGCCGGGGCGCCGCCCACCCCGCCACCCGGTCCCGCACGACCCCCGGCCTGACCCCCCGCCAGCAGCCCCTCGATCTCCTCCAGCGCACGCTCGGCCACGGCCTCGTCCGCCCCTCGCACACAGATCACCAGGTCGCTCGGCCCGAGCCCGGCGCCGTCCACGTCGAACCCCTGCCTGGCCAGGAGCTCCAGGTTCACCGGGGTGGCGGCCACGGCGGCCGCGGCCTCGACCCCGGGCAGCTGCTCGGCCTGGCGGGACACCTGCATCAGGGTCACCGAGTCGTGGTAGGTGCCCTTGCGGACCTCGACCCGGGAGGCGGTCACGGCTCTCGCGGCAGCGCGACGGTGTGCAGCTCCAGGAGCCGTCGCGCCATCGCCTGCCTCCTCCTCGACCCGGCCTCACCGCCGAGCGTATCCATCGGCGCGGCACCGGGAAAGCCATCCACCCGGCCGCCGGCCGGACCCGGCCATCCGCCCTAAGGTCCCAGCCACCCCGAACCGGCCGCGCCCACCCGACCCATGGCACCGGATACGGGTCGCCCAGGCCGGGGCCTGCGGTGGCGTCCAGCAGGGCGGCGCTGTCGCGAACCGAGCGGGTCAGGCGTGCTCGGCGGCCATGCCGGCGAGGACGTCGCCGTACTCGGGGCCGAGCGGGTTGCGTGCCCTGGTCGGCTTGAGGCCGAACAGCCCACAGCAGGAGGCGGGGAAGCGGATCGAGCCGCCGAGGTCGTTGCCGTGGGCCCTGGGGACCAGGCCGGCGGCGACCGCCGCGGCCGACCCGCCGCCGGAGCCGCCGGTGGTCCGGGACAGGTCCCAGGGGTTGCGCGAAGGGGCCGAACGCCGTCGGCCTCGGCGGCCGCCCCACCGCCTGGGCGACCAGCCCGAGCGGGGCCCGCAAGGCCGTCAGCGCCCGCATCCACGACGCCATCGCCCGCATCGACCGCGCCCACCCCGCCCTCGGCCGCCACCTCCACCAGGCCGTGGCCACCGGCACCATCTGCAGCTACACGCCCACCGAACCCACCCCTGGCGCGTCAGCCAGGAAGAAGGACCGCCCGTGCCGCGTTGAGGCGTTCGGCCTCGCCGCGGCCCGGGCTGCCGCCCGACACCTCGTCGGCCCACTCGAGCAACCGGTCCAGGTGGGGGCCGGCCGCGGCCGTGACGATCCGCGGGCGGCCAAGGACAACCTCTCCGCCGGTCCCGTCGATGGCGATGAGCGCGCCTTCCGGGACGGTCTGTCCACCGGCCCGCACGGAGGCGACGTCGACGCTGAGGTCGGTGGCCCCCACCACGGCCGGCTTGCCCATCGCCCGCGCGACCACGGCGGCGTGGCTGGCCGGCCCGCCACGGGCGGTGACAACACCCGCCGCGGCGGCCAGCCCGTGCATGTCGAGCGGGGAGGTCTGTGGCCGCACCAGGATGACCGGACCGTCCGCGGCCATCCGGGCCGCCGTGTCGGCGGTGGTCGCCACCCTCCCGACCGCGACACCCGGACAGGCACCCAGCCCCCGCGTGAGCACGTCGGCCGCCACAATCCGGGGCGTCCGGACATGCCGGAGCTGCTGCGGGGAGACCCTGAGCAGCGCCTCGCGGCGCCCGATCGCGTCCGCGTCGGCGAGGTCCACCGCGACGCGGACGGCGGCGCCTCCGACCAACCGTCCGGGCCGCACCTGCAGGACCCACAGCTCGCCGGCCTCGAAGGTGAACTCCAGGTAGCACGCATCGCGATGATGCTCCTCGACCCGGTCCAGGGCCTCCAGCAGGCCGGTCCACACCGCCGGCACCCGGTCGGCCAGGTCGTGCAGGGGCCGAGTCAGCGAGCCGCCCGAGACGACCTCCTCGCCCTGGGCGCCGAACAGCACCTCGCCGAACGGGACCTGCTCGCCGGTGTTGGGGTTGCGGCTGAACGCGACCCCGCTGCCGCTGCGGTCATCGCGGTTCCCGAACACCATCGCCTGCACGGTCACGGCCGTGCCCAGGTCATGGGGGATGGCATCCAGCTCCCGATAGGTCCGTGCCCGGGGCGTGTCCCATGACGAGAACACGGCCGCGACCGCTCGCTCCAGCTGGCGGGTGGCGCCGTCCGGGACGGGCGCGCCACCGACCACGGCAGCGAAGCTGGACAGGAACCGCCGCCGCGAGTCGAGCGCGAACCGCCGGTCACCGGTCTCGGCGGCCAGCCCGGCGGCGGCCTCGGCGGTCAGACCGAGATTGAGCACCGTGCCCATCATGCCGGGCATCGACACGCTGGCGCCGGAGCGGACCGACACTGCCAGGGGCCGCCGGGGCCCACCGAGGCGCCGCCCGGTGGCGGCCTCGAGACCGGCGACGGCGGCCGCCAGCTCGGCGTCGAGCCCGACCGGAAACCGCCCGCCGCGTAGGAAGGCGCGGCACGCCCCGGTGCTGATGACGAACCCGGGTGGCACGGGCAATCCGAGGCGTTGCAGGACGACCAGGCCGTGCGCCTTGCCGCCAAGGACCTCCGCCGTCTCCTCGACCTCCGGCGACAGCGGGTGGATCCACCTCATCGGGGGATGCCCAGCGTGGCCAGCAGGTCCTCGTGCAGCTGGAACCACACGGTGTGGTAGGACGCGGTGCTGTCGGTCACGTGCTCCAACGCACCCGACCTGGCGCGGGCGAGGGCGTCGGCCAGCCGGACGCGATAGCGCCCGAACCAGGGCAGCGCCACGGACAGGGCCGCGCAGACGACCTCGGCACGCCGGTCGAAGTCGGTGAGCCGGTCCAGTACCCGAGCGTCGTAGGCAGGGTCGACGTGCTCGTTGATGGCCACCACACCGTCGACGGACCGCGTCTGCCACGCCGCGCACAGGTCGAGCAGCTCCGGGTTGAGCACCAGGAAGTCCTCGTACGCCGCAGCCACCGCGGTCCTGGTGCCGGCCGCATCCAGCTCGGCCGCGATCCGCTCGGCGTCGGCCGTCCGGCCGGCGTCCGTGAGGCCCCACCCGCCGAAGTCACCCGCCACACGGCTGACGAGTCCGGCCACGGCGAGGTCGATCAGCTCCGACTCGACGTCGGCCTCGGGGAGCCCCGTCGCCGCGGCCAGCCGTTCCAGCCCCGCGAACCCGATGCAGCGGAGGGCGTGGAGCACGAGCAGGTCGGCGCCGGGCGGCTGCGGCCGGGTCATGTCCCGGTTCCACTGGGCCGTGAGGAGTTCGAGGCACCGGCGGTCGCGGCGGCGTGGGCGGCGCCTCGCCCCTCGGCCCGGGCGACGATCTGGCCGTCCTCGATGCGCACCGCGGCCTCGGTCGCGTCGTCGGCGTCCGGCAGGCCGATGGCCGAGGCGAGCACGGCGCGGTCGTCGAGGACGAGGTGGAGGCGCGGCCAGGCGTCGAGGGCGAACGCGCGCCGCAGGCACCCGGTGAGGTCGCTGACCCTGAGGCGCACGAGCCGACCGATCTCGGCGGGGTCACCGGTCACCACGGCCACGGTGATCCGATCGCCGGGGCGGGCGGCACGGACGGCCTCCTCGGCCGCCTCCAGCCGGCTGGTCCCGAGAACCGCCACCACGCCGCCGGCGTCGAACCCGACCCGGCGACCGGTGAGCTGGTCCGGCAGCTCCGTGGGCGGGCTCCACGCGTCCTGACAAGGTTGCGCCGGGGCGACGTACGGCAGGTGTGGCGGGTCCCAGCTGTCGGCGAGGTCGATCCCGGCCAGATGCTCGCACGCCCGGGCCACGTCGAAGGGGTCCCCGAACCCGGGTGCCCGCTCGGCCAGCTGGCCCGACCCGTTCAGCAACGTCAGGACCAGCTCGGCCAGCCGCACCCGCCGCACCGGCCCACGGCGCCTCGGCACCCGCGACTCCAGCGAGAGCGCCAGCAGCAGCGCCTCCAGCCGGGTGACCTGGGTCAGCGCGGTGCGGGCCGGCTCGTCGTCGAGCACACCGGCCAGCGAGCGCAGCTGCAGGTGACCGCCGGCCGGGGTGTCGTCGACCAGGGGCAGCCGCTCCAGCCAGGCCCGGGCGAACGCCGCCAGGGCCTCGGCCGGCCCAGCCGACGACGCCGGCCCCTGGCCCGTATCGGTGCGCTCGACCATGTCGACCAGCACCGCCAGATAGAGCGCCCGCTTGCTCGGGAAGTTCGAATACACCGCGCCCCGGGTCAGCTCGGCCCGCTCGGCGATCCTATCGACCTTCGCCTCGGCGTAGCCGTGCCCGGCGAACTCCTCCCTGGCCGCGGCCAGCACGGCCGCGCGGGTGCGCTCCTGCTGCTGCGCCCGAGTCAACCGGGCCATCCGCGACTCCTTCCATCGACGCAGAGGCAGCAGGATACTCCAAACATCGGGATGTTTTGAACATCTCAACTGGATATCGTCGAGTCACCGGCGCCGCGGGAAGCTCACGCCGCATATCGATGAGGTGGAAGGCGGCCGCCCGGGTGGTCCCGCCGTGTTGCACTGCTCCCCGGCTACGCCAGCAGGTCGTTCCCGCGCCGGTCAGCGGCCACCACCGAGCCAGGCCCGAAGGCCCCGGGGACGCTCCTGGACGCCGCCGGTCCGCTCGGTGAAGAACCGGATCAGCTCGGCCGAGGCGTCGGGCCCGGCCGGGTCGGTGTAGGAGCCGTCCGGGCTGCCGCCCGACCAGGCGTGCCCGAGTTGCTGGACCGCCCACCACTCGGCCGCCACCTTGCCGTCCCGGTCGCGGTAGATCCGGCGGGTCCAGCCCTGGCCCTGGACGACCTCGGGCCTGGCCGTGGCGGTCCAGGGCCCGAGCAGGGCGGCCGCGTTGGCCGGGGCGACGGTGGTGTCACGGTCGCCCTGGAAGACGATCAGCGGGACGCTGGCGCCGGCGGCCCGACCCCCGTCCGGCGGTCCCTGGCGCATGGCCGCGTACGCCGACGACACGTCGTGGGCGGCGCCGGCCACGAGTCCGGAGTGGATCCCGGCGGCCGCGTACAGGTCCGGATAGGTCGCCGCCATCACCGCGGCCATGGCCCCGCCGGCCGAGAGCCCGGCCACGAACACCCGCCCGGGGTCGACCTGGTGGGTGGTCATGACCTGGCGGGTGATCCCGGCCAGCAGCGACGGCTCGCCGGCGTCGCGCCGCTGGTGGGCGGGCAGGAACCAGTTCCAGCAGCGCCGCTGGTTGGCCGAGCCGGCCTGCTCGGGGTAGACGACCAGGAAGGTGTCGCGCTCGGCCAGCTCATTCATGCGGGTCCCGGCGGCGAAGTCGGTGGGCGTCTGGGTGCAGCCATGCAGCATCACCACCAGCGGCACCGCCTGGCCGGCATAGCCGCTGGGCACGTACAGCTTGTAGGCGCGGGTCCCGGCGGCGTTGTGGAAGCTCCCGTCCAGGAACCGCGTCCCCGAGCCGGCCCGGTCGGTCCTCGGCGCGGACGGCGGCGGGGGAGCCTGGGTGGGGCCGCCCCGGCGCCCCAGGGCCCGCTGGATCAGCGCGGTGGCTTCGGCCAGCCGCCCGCCGCGGGTGAGGCGGGTCGCCTCGGCCATGTCGTCCTGCATGTGCATCCACTGCTTCCTTCGCTCGGCGTCAGGCGATGCGGCCGGCCAGGGCCGCCTTGACCGAGGCACTGGCGCGCAGGGCGCCCAGCACCTCGACCGACTCGATGGTGGCCAGGGCCAGGTCGGGTGAGACGTCCTCGGCGATGCTGGCCAGCCCCAGCACCCGGATCTCGAGGCGCTGGCCGGCCTCCCGGACCGCCTCCAGGTCCCGCCGAGAGTAGTGCTGGACTCCCAGCACCAGGGTCTTGCGGGCCACGGTGTGGTGGACGGCCTCGGCGTGGTTGGAGAGCTGGGACCGGATGGCGGTGCGGATGAAGTCGGTCCGGTTGGCGTAGAAGCCCTCCTGGACCAGCAGGTCGATCTGTCCGAGATCGACCAGGCCAAGGTTGACGGTGATCTTCTCGGTCTTCTCGGTCTCGCCCACAGTTACCATCCCCTTACCATCCAGTGGGATGGTGACGGCTCAAGGAGGAGCTGTCAACTCAGACGCGGTCCGCCAAAGCCCCCCGACCGCCGTGACCACCTGTATCGCCTGAATCTCAGGCCTCGTCCGGGCCCCCAAGGGCGGCAAGTGGGTCGGGTTCAAGACCCGCACCTGGTCGTTACGACCGCCTGATGCCCTGAGCCGGATACTGGCCGGAGGGGGCCATCGGATGCCGACGCCCTCCGTGCTGGTTACCGTCGAGGAGATGTCGAGACCGATGCGCACCCGCCGCCGCCGAAGGCTTCAGGCCCTCCTGCTGGTCGCGGTGGCGATCGCGATCGTGGTCGTCGAGCCGTTCGGCAAGGGCGACGTGCTAGTCCAGCTCACCGCGACCCACGGCATCGACACCACCGACCTTCCGGCGTTCGCCCTGCTGCTGGTCGCGGCCTGCCTCGTCATCTAGCGGCCGATCCGGTTCAGGCACGTCCGACGCACGAGGGCTCCCTCAGATCACCGCGATCCACGCTATCGGCGCGAAACACTATCGCGACGCGGCGTCGACCTCGACCTGGATCCCGCCCTTGTCGAGGGACTGCTGGGCCGCCTCCAGGGTGGCGACCACGCGGACGCCGTTCCAGCCGTCGGTGCGGGGGCGGGCGCCGGTACGGCAGCACTCCAGGAAGTGGTCCAGCTCCAGGGCCAGCGGCTCGGTCAGGTCGGTGCGGGGGACGTGCAGGTCGCCGCGGCGCAGGCGGAACTGGAACTCGCCGAAGCCGCCCCCGACCTGGTCGGCGCCCTTGTCGTAGACGCGCAGCTTGGCCTCAGAGTCCAGGTCGTCGAAGACGACCATGCGGCGGGAGCCGACCAGGGTGGTGCGGCGCAGCTTGGACGGGTCGAGCCAGGACACGTGGATGTGGGCCAGGACGCCGTTGTCGTAGCCGAGGGTGGCGAAGACCACGTCCTCGACCTCGGCGTGCAGGTAGCGGGCGCCGCGGGCCGCGACCCAGCGGGGGGCCGACCCGACGAGGTGGTTGGCGATCGAGATGTCGTGGGGGCCGATCGACCACAGGGCGTTGATGTCGGTCTGGATGCGGCCCAGGTTGACCCGCTGGGAGTGCAGGTACCACAGGTCGCCGAGCTCCCCCGCCTCCAGCAGCTCGCGCATCCGGGTGACGGCCGGGTTGTACTCGAAGGTGTGGCCGACGGCCAGGACCCGGTTCGTGCGGTCGGCGGCCTCGGCCAGGCCGACCGCCTCGGCGGTCGACAGGGCCAGGGGCTTCTCGACCAGCACGTGCTTGCCGGCCTGGAGGGCCTCGATGACCAGGGGGGCGTGGGTGCGGGCGGGGGAGGCGATGACCAGGGCGTCGACCTCCGGGTCGGCCATGACCTCGGCCGGGTCGGCCAGGGCCCGGACCCACGGGTAGCGGCGGGCGACCTCGGCCCGCCGGGCCGGGTCGGGATCGACACAGGCCACCCAGTCCCTGCCGAGGCGCATGTGCAGGTTGCGGGCCAGGTTCGGCCCCCAGTACCCGTAGCCGAGCAGGGCCACCCTCGGCTCGTTGCTCGAATGCATCAGTTCATCCTATCGGCTGCGGTCGCCGGATCGTTCGGCGCCCCCGCCGTCTAGGCCAGACGAGGTGGCACCTCGGCCATGCCCAGGCGGGTCCAGCCGGCGCCGAGTCGTGGCAGCAGCCGCACAGCACCGATAGGCAGCAGCCAGCCGATCCCCGCCAGGCAGAGGACGCTCAGCAGCGTCCAGGCCAGGGCGGCCTCCCTGAGGGGCAGCCGGGAGACGAGCCGGAACGCCGCCGCGGTCGGGGGCGGAACCCAGAAGGGGGAACTCCGGCAGGCCTGGCCACAGCTTCTGCTCGAGGGCGAACAGCTCGGCCTCGTCGCACAGGCGAAGCGGCTCTCGACCCCGCGCTGTAGCCGGCCTCTAGAATGGGGGATCCGGCCGCCACGCATGGGAGGGTGACGGAGATGAGCGACGCGTTCTCGCTGACCGAGGACCAGCAGCTGTTCCGCCGGGAGTGGCGGCGGCTGTTCGAGGACAAGTTCACCGAGCGGGCGGCCGAGATCGACAAGACAGGGGAGTTCCCCTGGGACAACCTGAAGGTGCTGGCCGAGGCCGGGCTGACCGGGATCAACATCCCCGAGGCCTACGGCGGGGCCGGGGCCGACTCGGTCACCCACTGCATCCTGGTCGAGGAGGTGGCGCGGGTCTGCGCCTCCACCTCCCTGATCCCGGCGGTCAACAAGCTGGCCACCCTGCCGCTGTTGTTCGCGGCGACCGAGGAGCAGAAGCAGCGGTTCCTGCCCCCGATCGCCGACGGGTCGGCCATGGCCTCCTACTGTCTGACCGAGCCCGGGTCGGGCTCGGACGCGGCCGCGCTGCGTTCCCAGGCGGTCCGCGACGGCGACGACTACATCCTCAACGGCACCAAGCGGTTCATCACCGGCGGCGGGGTCAGCAAGCTGTACATCTACTACGCCGTCACCGACCCCGAAGCCGAGTCCAGGGGGATCTCCGCTTTCATCCTCGAGGACTCCACGCCGGGCTTCGAGATCGGCAAGCACGAGGACAAGCTCGGCATCCGCGGGTCACCCACCACCGAGGTCATCTGCAACGACGTCCGGGTCCCGGCCGCCAACCGCCTCGGCGAGGAGGGCCAGGGATTCCTGCTGGCCCTGCGTGCTCTCGACCACAGCCGGGTCACCATCGGCGCCCAGGCCGTCGGCATCGCCCAGGGCGCCCTCGACTACGCCCTGGGCTACACCCAGGAGCGCGAGCAGTTCGGGCATCCCATCGCCGACTTCCAGGGCATCCAGTTCATACTGGCCGACATGGCCATGCAGCTGGAGGCCGCCCGCACCCTGGTCTACCAGGCCGCCGCCAAGGCCGACCGCGACGACCCCGACCTCACCTTCTTCGCCGCCGCCTCCAAGTGCTTCGCCTCGGACATGGCCATGCGGGTCACCACCGACGCGGTGCAGCTCCTGGGTGGATACGGGTACATAAAGGACTTTCCCCTCGAGCGGATGATGAGGGACAGTAAGATTACACAAATATACGAGGGGACGAATCAGATTCTCAGGGTGGTAATGGCGCGCCAACTGCAGCAAGCTCGGGGGTGAACACCCCGAGCGGCGTCAGTGCTTGGCGTCACCTCTCGGCGGTGTCGTGCGTCACAATTAGTAGTGTCCGGGCCGTCTACCAGCCAGAACGGGGATCTAACAATTCGCGTGTCCTGAGCGAGGCGCGTACGTAACCAATTCGCGTCACTGGCGAAATGCCCCCGAACCTCATTTCGTGATGGACGGGATCCAGACTCCTTGACGAGAGCTACGGAGATGTCTGGAGGGACCGGCCATGATCACCATCGGCCTGTCGGGTGCGCAGGTCACCCACCTCGTCCACCTGCTGACCGCCGTCGCCGCTCACGCCAACGACGACGACCGCTACGAGCTCCACTACTCCCGCAGCCAGCTCGGCCAGCAGATGCCGGCGGTCGAGGTCCTCGTCCTGGCCGGTGTGCTGAGCGAGATGACCGAACGGCCCGGGCTGGATGCGGCCACCCGGGAGGACTGCCGCCGCTGGAGCGAGGACCTGAGCCGGCTGCTCAGCAGCCCGTCCGCCACCAGCTGGGCGACAGGATCCATCACCGCCGGCGAGCGGCTGGCCGCCTAGCCAACCCCGCCCAAGGCCTGCTCGAGAGGAGCCCGCCATGCGCCCCAACCGTCGACTCGTCCCCGCACTGGTCCGTGGCGGCCTCGCGCTGGCCGCCGGGTTGGCGCTCCTGCTGGGCGGCACCGTCCAGCAGGCCGCGGCCACCTCCTCT
>JBJMHP010000094.1:0-3219 GCA_045807325.1 Actinomycetes bacterium
GGCCAGGGTCCGCCCGTCGGTCAGCGTCATCATCTCATCGGCGCGAGGTCGTGCCGAGGCTCTCATCGCGGCCACCTCCTCACCGTCAGCAGACGCTCAGGCTGGCAGCACCACCTGGCCCCGTCGAGCCCCCAGCCACCAACCCAGGTCCGCAACCCACCCCTCCGGCCTGCCCAGCACGACCACGAGATGCCTACTCGAGGCTTTGCGCAACAGGCTGGCACGCGTCAATAGCTATGCGCCCAACGCAAGAGGTGGAGCCGACGGTTGCGGCGTAGCAGCTGGAAGAGGCCGGGGAGACGCCCGGCCCCTTCGTCGCTGGAGGTTGCGGGACCGATCAGTGGGTCAGGTGGAAGGTCAGGATCCCCCTCGGTTGCGTTTCTGAGGCCGGGTCGACCTGTACCTCACCCTCGACGCCCTCGTACTTGCCCGAGCCTCCCGTGATGGCCACCGCATACGGTGCCGGGTCACCAAGGCGAATCAGCGCCTGGCCGGTGATCTGCCCGCCGCGGAACGCATAGGTGGCGAGGCACTGCGCCTCTCCGCGCTCCACCGAGGTGACGGTACAGACCCCACCCTGATGGCCGACCTCGGTGTCGCCCTTGAGCAGCTGGGTGGTGAACACGATCTGGTCCCCAAGGGCGGTGCCCTCGAACTGCTGCTCGGTGGTGAGCGCCTCCACGGTGAACGTCGTCTGCTTGTCCTTGTCACCGGAGGAACCCCAGGCCGGACTGATCGCACCAACCGCGAGCGCGACGAGCGCGATGGCCGTCCCAGCCACACCCAACCGCTTGGCCATGGACCCTCCCTTGCTCTGCCGCCATCCTGTTCGTGGCTATCCTCAGCGGTGCTGACAACCCGGGGTCAATTAGGGCATTTGGCTTGAACTGGTAGATATGGTCCTGCTCCTTGTGGCAATCCTGTCCCTCTCGGTGGCCAGTCCCGCCGCGCCGGGCAGCAGCGCCGACACGACCCCACCCAGCGCGCCGCGCGTCGTCTACGCCCAGGGCGACTACTGCCTGACGCTCATCGTCGGCGTCAACCGGTCGACCGACGACCAGAGGCCGCAGTCCCAGCTCACCTACGACGTGTTCGCCGACGGCCGCCGCATCGGCTCGATGGCCGACCTCGGCAGCGAATCCGGCGTGTGGAGCATCCAGCACCTCACCCATACCGGCCCCAACACCATCACCGTCAAGGCGGTCGACGCGGCCGGCAACCGGTCCGCACCCAGCACCGGCCCCAGCACCACGAACGTCGTGACTGGCTACCCCTGCTGACCATCAGCGGCACATTCCTACGGCAGCTCAGCCTAGCCAAGCAACGCTCCAAGGACTCGCCGGACACGCCCTAGTCCGGGACTGGCGGGCGGGCGCCAGCGCCCTCACCCGGCGGCTGCCGCTGCGCGTCGGGCGGACGCCCGACCGAGCTTCCTGGGACCATCCGGCCCTCCCGCGGCCGCCGGCCAGCCTCGGGCTGTCCGCGTTGGCTGGTGATGGCGGTGTTGGCTGAGGGGGTGCTGTGCTCAGGGGATGAGGACGAGCTTGCCGCGGACGTGGCCGCTCTGGCTGATCCGGTAGGCCTCGGCGGCGCGGTCGAACGGGAAGGTCTGCACCTTGAGCACCAGCTTGTTCTGGGCCAGCAGCTCAGCGACCAGGGCCAGGGCCTCCATGGGGCGGCTGTCGGCACCGCCACCGGTGACCCGGGCGCCGGCCTGGCCGGCGGCGAAGTTGGCGATGCTCAGCACCTGGGACGGCGCAGGGGCCAGGCTGATCAGCTCCTGGACCGGGGTCTTCCCGGCGACATCGAAGACCGCGTCGACCCGGCCGTCGGCGGCGGCCCGGACCCGCTCGGCCACCCCCTGGCCGTACCGCACCGGGGTGGCCCCGAGCTCCCGCAGGTAGTCCTGGTTGGCCTGGCTGGCCGAGGCGATCACCCTGGCCCCCCGGGCCAGGGCCATCTGCACGGTGGCCGCGCCCACCCCACCCGCGCCCCCGTCGACAAACAGGGTGTCGCCGGCCTTGACCTCCAGCAGCCGCAGCCCGCGTTCGGCAGTCTCCCCGGCCACCCCGGCCGCGGCCGCCACCGCCCAGTCGATGGCCGGCGGCTTGGCCGCCCAGGCGTCGAGCAGGGCGGACTCGGCCTGGGTGTGCTGGCCGCGGCCGAACACCTCGTCGCCCACCGCGACCCCGGTGACCCCCTGGCCGACCTCCTCGACCACCCCGGCGGCGTCGGCGCCGAGGTAGCCGGTGCCGGCCATGGGCTCGCCGCCGGACATGGCGCCGCTGAAGGCCTTCCAGTCGATCGGGTTCACGCTGGCCGCCCGGACCGCGATCCGGAGCTGCCCAGGGCCGGCATGGGGGTCAGGGGCCTGGGCCCACTCCAGGACCTCCGGGCCCCCGTAGGCCGTGTACTGCAACGCTCGCATTTAGCACTCCTTGCGCCTGGGTGGGGTCAGCCGCCGCGTTCAGGGCCGAGCAGCACCAGCCCCACGGCGGTCGCGCATCAGGACAACGTCAGGTCCCGACCGATCCTATCCCTGTCGGGCCGGCCCCGGGTGCGCCGGAGGACCGCCGCAGCCCACCCACAGACCACCGCGCACCTGTGGTCCGGCACACGAGCGGTGAGGGAGCGCCGGGGAGGGGGACACCCTCCCCCGGCGTACTGGCCAGGCTGCTCGCCCCGGCCAC
Organism: Actinomycetes bacterium; assembly: GCA_045807325.1. Taxonomy (GTDB): domain Bacteria; phylum Actinomycetota; class CALGFH01; order CALGFH01; family CALGFH01; genus CALGFH01. The sequence continues at coordinate 2,691 of JBJMHP010000094.1, forward strand.
CGTGGTGCAGGTGGGGCGGCGTTGCCGCGCTTGACCGTGGCCACGGCAGGCCGTGGGCCAGGCGATGCGCGCTACGGTGTGGGAGTGGCGGTGCCGTTGAAGTAGGTCAGGGCCTTGGCCCAGGCGTTCTTGCCCACACTCGCTCCGGCGGCGCGGGCGTCCTTGTCGCCGTGCTCGAAGTGGACCCCGCCGTACTGGCGTGACAGCCCGGCCTGCTCGGCCGCATAGCGGAAGTTGGTCCACGACAGGGTGATCGGCTTGGCCGGCACCCCCGGCTGGATGTCGGTCTTGGGTTCCACCTTGGAGCTGCCGGCTGGGATGGTGACCTTGAGCTCGAAGTTGCCCCGGCCGGTGAACCCGGTCAGCACCTCAGCCGCGGCGCCGGAGAAGGTGGAGTGGCCCGAGGCGTACTCGCCAAAGGGTGGCGCCGGGTCGGTGGCGGGCCGGTAGGGGAGCCAGTCCTCGCCCTTGATATAGGACGGGCCCTTGTAGGGGCCACCCCAGGCCTGGATGATCTTGCCCCGCTGCA
>JBJMHP010000095.1:0-4737 GCA_045807325.1 Actinomycetes bacterium
CAGCGACGCTCACTTCTGCTCCCGCGCCTTCCTCCACGCCTGTACTACCACCTCCACCGGGCAACCGAGGAAATCGGGGTCTGGGGCCGGCTCTGGGAGCTGGCCAGTTCCTGGGGTGGAGCGCGGTATGTCCGCCGCCGAGTCTGATCACGGTGAGCGCGATACCGAGCTGCCCGAGGATGGGAATGTCGGCGTAGTGGCAGCTCTCGGCACCAGCTGATGGAGAAGCGTTTACCTTTGGGACCTGCAAGCCCCAGCTGGACTGCCTTGCACGGTTGTGATGGGCGCTGGGCCCTCGACCAGGGTGGTGGACCCGTCCGACCACACCACCAGGCCGCTGCGGCCGGGCCGGGTCCGCAGCCATCGGGCGGCGTCCCGGCCGTGGGCGTAGGCGGCCGTGGCGTCGATGTCGGCCCAGGTCAGCGACGCCGCCACGACCGTGACGGAGGCGACGCCCGCCGGCGGGCGACCGGTGCGGGCATCCACCAGGTGGTCGCCCCGGTGGGCGGTCCCGGAGGTGGCCACCGCCCCGGTGTGGACGGGCGCCACGGCGACGAGCCGGCCAGTGTGGTGCGGGTCCTCGATGCCGATGCGCCACGGCGGGGCGTCGCGGTCCAGGGTCCGGCAGATCATGTCGCCGCCGGCGGACAGGCAGAAGTCGGTCGCCTCCAGGGCCCGCAGGTGGTCGGCGGCCCGTTCCACCGCCCAGCCCTTCACCACCCCGGTGGGGTCGAGCACGGCCTCGCCGGCGGGCCCGGCCCGACGGACCCGGAACGCGCCTCGGGACTGCCGCTCGGCCAGCTCGCCCAGGGCCAGCACCTCGGCCACCTCGGGAGGACAGGCTTCCAGGGCGATCTCGCCCCGGCCGAGCCGGGAGACGACGGAGTCCAGCCGGTAGGTGCTGAACACCGCATCGACCTCGCGGAGCTCGGCCATGACCCGGGCCCAGGCGACCCGAGCCCGGTTGTCGGCGGCGTGGCGGCCGCGGATGGCCAGGCTGACCGGCAGGTTCATCACGTGGCCGACCTGCCGGACGGTCCCGGGGCTCACAGGCCGGCCTTGTCGAGGGCGCCCTGCAGCGACTGCAGGTAGCCGTCGCTGGTCACGGTGGCGCCGCTGACCATGTCGATGTTGGCGCTCTGGGCGTCCAGGCTCTCCTGGACCAGGATCGGCAGGGCGTAGGCGTTGATCTCCTGGTCCCTGGGGTTGCCGTTCGGGGACTGGAGCACCGACACGTCGGCCAGCTTGCCGCCGTTGACCTTCACCTGGACCTGGACCGGGCCCCACTGGGTCTGGACAACCGGGCCGGTGACCGTGCGCGAGGCCGTGCCGGCGGTCGTGGAGCCCGAAGCGGCCGCCGACGGCGGCGAGGAGGCGACGGTCTTCCCTTGGCCGGCCAGGGGCCCGGCCAGCGAGGTGCGGTAGCCGAACAGCAGCACCACGACGGTGACCGTGCTCAGCAACCAATAGACAATGCGCTTCATCGCCAGGTCACCACCTGAACCTCTCGATATGGAGCTGGTCCGCTGGGAGGCCGGCCGTCTGGGTGACGCGGCGCACGGTCTCGATCCAGTCCTCGGGGCCGCAGACGTACACGTCGCGCTCGGCCAGGTCGGGCACCCACCAGGTGAGGGCGGTCACGTCGTCGGCCGCGCCGACGCCGGCCCCGAGCCAGGAGTCGGGTGCCCGCCGGTGGCCGGGAAGCCACAGGACGTGCAGCCCCCGCTTGATGGTGAGCTGGTGGAGCTCGCGCTCGAACAGCGGCCGGTCGGTGAACCGGTGCAACAGGACGGCGTCACCGGGCGCGTACTCCAGCCCCTCGGCCAGCGCCCGCAGCGGCGCCAGGCCGACGCCGGCGCCGATCAGGGCCACCCGCCGGCGGGTCCGGGCCCGAGCGGTCAGGCGCCCGAAGGGCCCTTCGAACAGGACCGGCGTGCCGGGGTGCAGCGCCCGCAACTGGGCGCTGTTGTCACCGAGCTCCTTGACGGTGATCCGCAGGCTGCGCCCGTCGGGCGCGGCCGACAGCGAGTAGGGGTTGGCGCGGGTCCAGCCTTGGCGGTGCAGGAACCGCCAGGTGAGGAACTGGCCGGCCTGGGCCGGCAGCCGGTCCAGATGGCGGCCCGTCAGGTGCACCGAGACGACCCCGGCGGCCTCGGGCACGACCGTGGTGACACGCAGCCGGTGCCGGGCGTTGCGCCACAGTGGGAGGCCGACCCGCCACACCAGGACGGCTCCGGCGGCCAGCGCCCACAGGCTCCACCAGAAGACGGTGGCCGCGGTCGAGGCGAGGAACTCCTGCCCGGTCCACAGCTGGTGCGGCAACGCCAGCCCGACACCGAGGTAGGCGTACAGGTGCAGCAGGTGCCAGGACTCGTAGCGGAGCCGCCTGCGGGCGGCCCTGAGGCTGGTGGCCACCGTCATGACCAGGCAGGCGGTGCCGGCCAGGGCCAGCAGCATGCCGGGGTAGTCGGTGATCAGGTCCCAGAACGTCGCCGGGGTACGGCCGAGCTGGCCGGCCGCGTATCCCCAGGTGATGAGCACGACGTGGGCCACCATCAGGTTGAACGAGGTGAAGCCGACCACCCGGTGGTGGCGGGCCAGCTGGTCCTGGCCGAACGCCCGCTCAAGCTGCGGCACCCGTGCCATCAGCAGCACCTGCACCAGCAGCAGGTCCGAGGCCACCAGGCCGGTGAGCCGGCCGAGCGAGGTCAGGCCACGCTGCCAGCCGCCAAGGTCCTGGAACCCGCCGCCGGCCGCCCACCAGTAGGCGACCAGCAGCAGGCTCAGCCACAGCCCCGCCCCGGCGCCGAGCCGGACGGCGGCGTCGCGCCTCGCCGGCTCGGCGGACGAGGCGGCGGGCCGCGACGGCGGGATCGGACGGGGCAGGACGGTGGCGGTCGTGGCGTAGTTCACAGGATCCTCCTGGGTTTCGGACCCACCCAGCATCGGCCGGCAAGCTCCGACCAGGCCGAGAGCAAGCTGGGAGTTTCCTGGGCGTCGGCGGCGAGGCTCATGGCCTCGGCCGGTACCGGTCAGCGGGCGGTGACCCAGAGCTCACCGGTCCTGGCGGCCGCTCAGCCGGTTGCGGAGGTGGCCGAGACGGTCTGGATGCCGCCGCCGGTCAGGTGGTTCACGACCTGCTTGACCCGGTTGCTGGGGATGGCGAACCCGACCCCGATGCTGCCCGAGGACTGCTGGCTGACGGTGGCGTTGGCGGTGGTGATCCCGACGACCTGGCCTGCGGCGTTCACCAGCGGCCCGCCGGAGCTGCCGGGGTTGATCGAGGCGTCGGTCTGAATGGCGTCGCTGAGGGCGCCGCCGGACCCGGCGGTGTCCACGGCGCGGTGGAGGGCGCTGACGATGCCGGCGGTGACCGAGCCTTCCAGCCCGAGCGAGTTGCCCACCGCCAGCACCGTGTCGCCGACCTCGAGAGCGTCGCTGTCGCCCAGGGTGGCGGCCTTCAGCCCGGAGACGCCCTGGGCCTTGACCACTGCCAGGTCGGTGGCCGGGTCGGTCCCGACGACAATGGCCGCGACCGTCCTGCCGTCGCTGAGCTGGACGGTGATGCGACCGCCGCCGGCGGCGTCCTCAACGACGTGGTTGTTGGTCACGATGAGGCCGTCGGAGGTGAGGATCACGCCCGACCCCTCGACCTGCCCGCCGGCCGTCTGCACGGTGATCGACACCACGGTCGGGGTGACGGCGGCGGCGACGCTGGCCAGGGCGCTGCCGCCGGTCGCCTGGGTGCTGGCCGGCGTCGCGACCACGGAGGTCGCCGGGTGGTCCTCCAGCCCGGTGGCCGCGTACCCGCCGGCCACGCCGGACCCCAGCCCCAGGGCCGCGATCGCGGCCACGGTGACCAGCCTGCGGCGCCAGCCGTGCCTGCCGCTGGCGCCGACGCCGCCGGCCGGTCCACCGGGGGGAGCGGGAGGGGCCAGCCCCGGATCGGGGTGGGCGGTGGGCGGCTCCCCCGCCGGTGGCGGGTCGGGCGCCCAGGTGACGGCCGGACGTTCGAGAGTCTGGGCTGACATGGCGGCCTCCATACGGGACTGCGTTCCTGCCTGTCCGATGGTGGACGCCGAACCTTGGCCTGCCCTTGGAGCCGGCTGGAGGTTCGCTGGATGTTCGTCGCCGGGGTCTCAGCCAACTGCCAGGTTCACCCAAGGTGCAGCCAAGGTCCCCCTGCCAGCGTCGCCGTACCCGGCTCGAATGGAGCCACCGAGCAAGGAGGAGGGACAGTTGGACGGCACCAGCGAGTGGCGCGGCTGGCGTAGCTGGGGCGGCAAGGCGGCCCTGGCCGTCGGCGGCATGCTGGTCGGCGGGATCCTGGTAGGGACGCTCACCGCCAGCGCCGCCAACAACGGCGGCACCGCCGCCCAGAACGGCGCCTATGGCGCGCCGAGCTGGAACGGCGGCTACGGCGGCCCGGCCGGCCCGCGGCACGGCGGCAATGTCGACGAGTCCAAGAGCCAGCGGCCCGACGAGCACCTGCTCACCGGCGACACCGCCACCAAGGTGCGGGCGGCCGCCCTGGCCAGGTACCCGGGCGCGACCGTGCTGCGGGTCGAGACCGACTCCGACGGCGTCTACGAGGCCCATCTCACCACCACCGACGGCCGGCGCGTCACCGTCGAGGTCGACAAGGCCTTCAAGGTGACCGGCGAGGAGGCCGGACCGGGCCGACCATAGGCCAACCGAACACCCGAGCCCGCACGACCGGTAGCGGCCGGATCTCCC
>JBJMHP010000096.1:0-4816 GCA_045807325.1 Actinomycetes bacterium
GCGCCGTCGGGGGCCAGCAGCTGCACGTGCAAGGGCATCTGCCCGATGGCGTGGGTGGAGCAGCTCAGGCAGGGGTCGTAGCAGCGGATGGCGGCTTCGACCCGGTTGAGCATCGGCTCGGTGAGCCGCCGCCTTCGACGACCTGCAGCAGCTCCGCCTCGGCCACCAGGCCGCTCGCCTGACGGCGGGAGCGTCAGCCGACGACATCGTCGCCCTCGGCGAGCTCAGCGCGCTCCAGCGACGTCGGCTCAAGGAGACCATGCACCTGATCCATCGCCGGACCACATGGCGGTGTACGCTGCCGCCGATGGCAGGGATCCATGAGCGGTACGAGCGCCTGCTGGAGACCGGGCTCGCGCTCGCCGCCGAGCTGTCACTCCCGGCCGCCCTGCAGCGCATCGTCGAGCTGGCGGCCGAGCTCACCGGGGCCCGGTATGGGGCGCTGGGGGTGCTGGACCGCGACGGCACCATCAGCGAATTCATCACCACCGGGGTGACCCAGGAGCAGCGGGCGGCCATCGGCCACATCCCGGTCGGCCGCGGCATCCTGGGCGTGCTCATCGACGACGCCCGGCCCCTGCGGCTCCATGACATCGCCGAGGACCCCCGCTCAGTCGGATTTCCGCCGAACCACCCACCGATGCGGTCGTTCCTTGGAGCCCCGGTCACCGCCCGTGGCCGGGTCTACGGCAACTTGTATCTAACCGAGAAGGAGGGCGGTGCGGACTTCGGCGCTGACGACGAACGGGTCCTGGTCCTGCTGGCCGCCCAGGCTGGGGTGGCCATCGAGAACGCCTACCTGTACGAGGAGACCCAGGATCGTGCCCGGCGGCTGGAGGCGGTCCGGACCATCACCACCGCCATCCTGGGCGGGACCGATACCCAGGAGCTGCTGATCCTGGTCGTGCGCCACGCCCGGGAGCTGGCCGGTGCCGACCTGGCCACCTTGGCCCTACCCGCGAGTACCGGCCAGCTGGCGGTCGAGGCGGCCGACGGACTGCTGGCCGACCAGCTGCGGGGAACGGTGTTCCCGGCCGAGGGGTCGGTGACCGGCGAGGTCATCCGCACCGGCAAGGCGGTCGTGCTGGCCGACGCCTCGGCCGACGAGCGCGTGGTCCAGCCGATCGTCCGAGCAGGGGGAGGCCCGGCCGTGTTCATCCCCCTGGCGGTGCGCGGCAACATCCTCGGCAGCCTCACGGTGGCCAACCGCCGCGGGGGCCCGCTGCTGCGCGAGGCCGCCATCCCCCTGGTGGAGACCTTCGCCGAGCAGGCCGCGGTGGCGATCGAGTACGGCCGCCTCCAGCGGGAGCTGCAACGCCTGGCCCTCCTGGAGGACCGCGAGCGGATCGCCAAGGAGCTCCACGACGGCGCCATCCAGGCCCTGTTCGCGGTCGGCATGGGCCTGCAGGGCTCGGCCGTGCTGGCGTCCAGCGAGGAGCTGCGCGGCCGCCTCCAGGACGCCGTGGAGGAGGTCGACCGGGTCATCCGCGACCTGCGCAACTACATCTTCGGCCTCCGCCCCGGCATCCTCGCCGACCGCCAGCTCGACCAGGCCTTGCAGCACCTCTGCGAGGAGTTCCAGGAACGCACCGGCGTCGTCGCCATCGCCGAGGTCGACCCGCAGGTGGCGGCGGAACTGGCCAGTCAGGCTGGCGACGTGGTCCAGCTGGCCCGCGAGGCCCTCTCGAATGTGAGCCGCCACGCTGAGGCCGCCACCTGCCGGGTGTCGCTGTACCGGGACACAGACGGCGACGTCCTGGAGGTCGACGACGACGGCCGCGGGTTCGACCCGGCCAGGGCGACCGGCGCCGGCCAGGGCCTGCGCAACCTCCGGGAGCGAGCCGAGGGCCTGGGCGGCCGGGCCCAGATCTCCAGCACCCCCGGCCAGGGCACCCGGGTCCGGGTCGTCCTCCCCCGCTGATCTGCGCGGTCCGGGTACCCTCGTGGGCGTGGACCTTGCCTTGACGCGCCGTGGCGACTACGCCGTCCGGGCCGCTCTCTGCCTGGCCAGAGGCGGCGGCGACGGCCGCTATGTCAAGATCCGCGAGGTCGCCCGGACCATGGCTCTGCCGCCCAGCTATACGCCCCAGGTGCTGCGGCTGCTGGCCGATGCGGAGCTGGCCGAGGCCAGGGCGGGCCGTGACGGCGGCTACCGGCTGACCCGCCCGGCGGACAAGATCCCCCTGCTGGACGTCGTCGAGGCGGCCGAGGGCACGTTCGCCCTCAACCGCTGCATCCTGCGCGGCGGCCCGTGCCACTGGGATCAGGCCTGCGCGGTCCATGCCGCCTGGTCGGCGGCGGTGCAGGCCTGCCGTGACTCGCTTCGCCGGACTACCCTGGCCGACCTGGTGGAGGCCGACAAGAGGATCGAGGCGGGCGGAGGAATCCTCGAACGGGGGTTGCCACCGGCCTAACGTGTGGCAATCTACTCCACGTGGATCGCCCAACTTCTCGTAGCTGGATGCCGTCCGTGGTCGGTGGGGTCGCCGCCCTCCTGGTCGCACTGGCCATCTACGCGGGCAGCCGGGGACTGCGCTCCTTCGACGCCGCCCTGGTCGGCTACGCCACCGCCACGGTGTTCCTGGCCTTCGGGGTCGTCTACCGCTACGCGGTCTGGGTGTCCAGCCCCCCGGCCCGCCGCTACCTGCGCCGCGGCTGGCAGGCGTTCTTCTCCGGGGAGAACTTCCGCCGCCTGCCCACCGCCGTGCCCCGCTCGGTCCTGGGCTACCTGGGCTTCCAGACGTTCCTGCGGGCCCGCGGTCGGGGCCGCTGGCTGGCCCACCAGCTGGTGTTCTGGGGGGTGGTGCTGGCCACCTTGATCACCTTCCCGCTGACCTTCGGCTGGCTGGCCTTCTTCTCCGACACCGCCACCGGCCCCGGCTACACCATCTACGTGCTCGGGTTCCGGACGGTCAGCTTCGACGCCCTGTCGGTCCTGGGCTGGGTGGTGTTCCACGGCCTCGACATCGCCGCCGTGCTGGTGCTGGCCGGCTGCGGCTGGTTCCTGTGGCGGCGCTTCCGCCACCGCGAGGCCACCACCGGCCAGCGCTTCGGCTACGACTTCTTCCCCCTGATCGGCCTGGTCGCGATCTCGGTGACCGGCCTGCTGCTCACCTTCTCGAGCTGGCTGCTGGAGGGCCGCAGCTACGACTTCCTGGCCATCGCCCACATGGCCACGGTGGTGCTGACGCTGGTGTTCATCCCCTTCGGCAAGTTCTTCCACGTCATCCAGCGCCCGGCCAGCGTCGGGGTCGAGATCTACAAGCGGGCGGCCCTGGAGCGCGACGGGGTGTTCCCCTGCCGTCGCTGCGGCCAGCCCCTGGAGGCCAGGGCGTTCGTGGATGACCTCAAGCAGACCATGGACGAGCTGGAGCTCGGCTTCTCGGAGTGGGCCGAGACCTGCCCGCGCTGCAAGCGGGTCCAGCGCGGGCAGGCTTACCTGGAGACCGTCAAGCGGGGGTTCAGGTGAGCCAGGTCCGCTACCCGGTGGTGGCCCCTGGGGTCGGCGACTTCCGCGGCGTCGGCGGGGCCGAGCCGGCCGCCCACTGGAAGGCCACGGCGGCCGGCGAGCGGCTGGTCCCGACCCACTGCTGCTTCTGCGGCGTCCAGTGCGGCATGTACCTGCGGGTCGCCGAGGGCCGGGTGGTCGGGGTCGAGCCCCGCAACCATGACATCAACAAGCTGCGCCTGTGCCCCAAGGGGGTGAGCGCCTACCAGCAGGTCCACCACCCGGACCGGCTGCTCAGCCCGCTGATGCGTGACACCAGGGACGGGCCGCTGCACCTGGTCTCCTGGGAGGCGGCCCTGGACCGGATTGTCTCGGAGATCCAGCGCATCCAGTCGGCCTACGGGCGCGACGCCTTCGGGGTGCTCGGCGGGGCCAGCATGACCACCGAGAAGACCTATCTGATGGGCAAGTTCGCCCGGGTGGCCCTGCGCACCCGCCACATCGACTACAACGGGCGGCTGTGCATGGTCTCGGCGGCGGCCGCCAACAAGAAGGCCTTCGGGATCGACCGGGCCGGCAACCCCTGGGCCGACCTGCTCGAGACCGAGGTGATCGTGGTCGCCGGGACCAACATCGCCGAGTGCTTCCCGGTGGCCATGCAGTACTTCTGGGGGGCCAGGGACCGGGGGGCCAAGCTGGTGGTGGTCGACCCGCGGGAGACGGCCATGGCCCGCACCGCCGACGAGCACGTGCGGCTGCGTCCCGGCACCGACGCCGCCTTCTACAACGGCATGCTGCACGTGATCGTCCGCGACGGCCTGACCGACGAGCGCTTCATCGCCGAGCACACCGTCGGCTGGGAGGCGGTCCGCGACACCGTGGCCGCCTACACCCCCGAGCGGGTGGGCGAGATCTGCGGGCTCGACCCGCGTCAGGTCGAGCGGGTGGCCCACCTGTGGGGCCGGGCCCGGCGCTGCTGGGCGGCCCACGGGCGCGGGCTGGAGCAGCACCTCCAGGGCGTCGAGAACGTGCTCTCGTGCATCAACGTGTCCCTGGCCACCGGCCAGATCGGCCGGCCCGGGGCTGGCTACGGCACCCTCACCGGCCAGGGCAACGGCCAGGGCGGCCGCGAGCACGGCCAGAAGTCCGACATGCTGCCGGGCATGCGTGACATCGAGAACCCCGAGCACCGCGCCTACATCGCCGGTGTCTGGGGGATCGAGGAGGCCGACCTGCCCCAGAAGTGCACCTCGATGCACGAGATGATCTGGCAGATGGCCGACGGCGAGATCCGCGGGCTGCTCGGCATGTGCAACAACCCGTTCGTGTCCCTGCCCAACCAGGCGGTGGTGCGGGCCGGGTACGACG
>JBJMHP010000097.1:0-3361 GCA_045807325.1 Actinomycetes bacterium
TCGCCGACTGCGTCTCCAGCGGCCCGGACCCGACGACCTGTACGGCGCCGTGAGGTAGGCCGGGTGCGGGTGGTGTCGAGCAGGGATCAGGACGGCGCTGCCGCGGTCGAGTTCGCGCTGCTCCTTCCCCTGCTGGTCCTCCTGCTGTTCGGCTTCATCCAGTTCGGGCTCGCGTTCAACACCCGCATCCAGGCCACCAACGCCGCCCGCGAGGCGGCCCGGCAGGCCGTGGTCGGCATCGACAACTGGAACAACGTCGGCGGCGTCCCGTTCTGGCAGCTCGTGAGGGACCGGGCCGGGGTCGGCTCGATCTCCAACTGCAGCGTCACCACCGATCCCGAGATCCCCGAGATCGGCGGCACCCTGACCGTCAGGTTCGACTTCCCACTGAGGCTGGTGATCCCGTTCCTACCCAGCCCGCCGTCCTGGCAGTCGGGCACGGCGCAGGCGTCCATGACGATCGAGCAGCTCTCCGCCCCCGGAGGTCCCGGCGGCTGCTAGCAGCGAGGCACCACTATGCAGAGCAGAGTCCTGGCAATAGTCGTCGCGGTCGTGCTGGCCCTGGTGGCGACGGCGGCCCTGGTCGTCTACGTCAACGGCGCCGACCGCCGGGCCGTCAGCGGCCAGGAGCCGAGGATGGTCTGGGTGGCCGCCCAGCTCATCAAGGCCGGGACCAGCGGGCAGACGGCCAGGAACACCGGGCAGATCAAGCAGGTCCCGGTGCCGAACAAGAACGTCGTGGCCGGCGCCGTCCTCTCGATGCCCCAGATCGAGAACCGCTACGCCGCGGTCGACATCGTCGCCGGGGAGCAGCTGCTGCTGAGACGCTGGGTCGGTGCCGAGGACGTCGCCGGCAGACGCCTGCTGCAGATCGAGCCGGGCCATCAGGCGCTGGCCATCGAGATGGACATGGTCAGGCAGGTGGCCGGGTTCGTGACCCCGGGCGACAAGGTCAGCCTGGTCCTGTCCATGAAGCGGCCCGCCCCGGGCGGCGACCTCGAGCGGAGCCAGTTCCTGCTCCAGAACGTCCAGGTGCTGGCCGTGGGGGCCACCGCCCTGGCCAATTCGGCCGCCCAGGGAGGCGGCAGCCGGGTCAACCAGGGCAGGGGCGAGGTGGCCGCCGTCACCCTGTCCATCCCCGATGAGAGGGTCGAGCAGGTGGTGTACGCGGCCGAGAACGGCTCGATCTACATGACCCTGCTGCCCCCGGACGCCAAGGACGTCCCCAGCGACGGCGGCGCCACCGCCGACAACGTCATCGGGGGGCGGTGATGGCCGTCCTCATCGTGGAGCCGCACGACGGCTACGGCACCTGGCTGGCCAACGCCCTCTCGGGGCTGACCGACCGGGTGGTGCGGGCCGCCGACCCCGAGGAGGCCATGGCGGCCGTGGCCGCCGAGGGCCGGGAGGTGCTGGCCGCCATCATCGGGCCGAGCGCCGGCGACCGCGACGCCCTCGCCCTGGCCGGCGCCCTCCAGCAGGGCACCCCCGACGTGTCGGTGGTGCTCATCCGGCGGCAGGAGTCGGGCGAGCTGATCCGCCAGGCGCTGCGCATGGGGGTCAAGGACGTGCTGTCCTCGGCCAGCGACGAGACCGCCGTCCGGACCGCCGCGGCCAGAGCGCTCGAGATCGCCCGGACGCTGCGCGGACGGCTCGGCGGCGGCGCGCCCACCGACGCCGGCGAAGGGCGGGGCCCCGGCAAGGTCGTGACCGTCTTCAGCTCCAAGGGGGGCTGCGGCAAGACGTTCCTGTCGACCAACCTGGCCGTCAGCCTCGCTCGGAGTGGGGCCGAGGTCGCCCTGGTCGACCTCGACCTGCACTTCGGCGACGTCGCCATCATGCTGCACCTGTTCCCGTCGCACACCATCTACGACGCCGCCCAGAACCCGGGGCTGGACGCGCTGTCGCTGAAGTCGTTCCTGACCCACCACGACTCCGGGATCTGGGCCCTGGTCGCCCCGACCGAGCCGACGGTCGCCGACAGCATCAACCCCGGCACCATCGGGAGCATCCTCAAGCTGCTGCGCAGCGCCTTCGACTACGTGGTGATCGACACCCCGCCGGCCTTCTCCGAGCCGGTGCTGGCCGCCTTCGACGAGTCCGACTGGCTGGTCATGCTGGCCACCCTCGACGTGCCCAGCATCAAGAACCTCCGGCTGACCCTGCAGACCATGGAGCTGCTGCACTTCCCCAAGGGCCGCATCCGGGTGGTCGTCAACCGGGCCGACTCCAAGGTCGGCCTGCGCATGCCCGACGTGGAGAAGCTGCTCAGCTCGCCGGTCGACACGACCATCCCCTCCTCCCGGTCGGTCCCGCTGTCGGTGAACAAGGGCAGCCCCATCATGCTGGAGGAGCCAAAGGGCCCGGTGGCCGAGGCCATCCGCCGGGTCGCCGCCCAGCTCACCGAACCCCAGATCGGCCGGACCAAGCAGAGGCCCCGCCGGTCGCTGTTCGCCCGATCCTAGGAGCCGCCGATGTCCTCGCTCCACGAGCGGCTCGCCCGAGCCAGGACCGCCGGGGTGCTGCCCCAGTCCGCGCCCCGCGAGCCCGACCAGCGCCAGCTGCACCGGGCCAGGCCCGACCCCCTGGCCGAGCTGCGCCAGAAGGTCCACCGGTCGCTGGTCGAGACCCTCGGCCCCCGGCTGTACGACTCGGAGATGTCGGCCGAGCAGCTCCAGACCAAGGTCCGCGAGATGCTCCAGCGGGCCCTCGAGGAGGAGGAGACCCCGCTCACCAGGGAGGAGCGTCGGCGGCTGGTCTCAGAGATCGCCGACGACGTGCTGGGCTTCGGGCCGATCGAGCCGTTCCTGCGCGACCCGACCGTCACCGAGATCATGGTCAATGCGCCCGACGTGATCTACCTGGAGCGAGAGGGCCGCATCTACCCGGCCGAGGGCCGCTTCGTTGACGAGACCCACCTCCGCCGGGTGATCGACAAGATGGTCGGCCTGGTCGGCCGGAGGATCGACGAGAGCTCGCCGTACGTCGACGCCCGGCTCCCCGACGGCTCCCGGATCAACGCCGTGATCGCCCCACTGTGCGTCAACGGCGGCCCCTACCTGACCGTGCGGAAGTTCTCGCCCGACCCCTACCAGGCCGACGACCTGGTCACCTTCGGCACCATGTCCGCCAAGGTGGCCAGGTTCCTGGCCACGGCGGTCAGCGGCCGGCTGAACGTCCTGGTCTCGGGCGGGGCCGGCGCCGGCAAGACGACCACCCTCAACGTGCTGTCGTCCTGGCTGCCGGCCGGCGAGCGCATCGTCACCATCGAGGACGCCGCCGAGCTCCAGCTACGCCAGCCGCACTGGCTGCGGCTGGAGTACCGGCCGCCCAACATCGAGGGCCGGGGCGAGATCACCAT
>JBJMHP010000098.1:0-16945 GCA_045807325.1 Actinomycetes bacterium
GGCCTCGCCCATCACATAGGCGGTGCCCTGGGGACGCTGGGTGTCCAGGAACCGGGCCGTGGCCAGGGCCGAGGTCCAGATCGCCGTCTCCGGCACCTCCAGGCCGGTCAGGGCCAGGCGGGCGGCCAGGTCGCGGGGGGTGTAGATGCTGTTGTTGGTCAGCAGCAGGAACCGGTGCCCGGTCTGCTGGAGGCGCTTCACGAACAGGTCGGCCCCGGGGATGAGCCGCTCCTCGTGGACCAGCACCCCGTCCATGTCCATCAGGTAGTTCTCGATCGCGGGTCGGTTGGTGGTCATCAGGTGGATCGCTCCAATGTCGTGCCGACGCATGTGCGTACGTTCACAAGGTTCCCCGGCGGGGGTTGCGATCGGGTTACGCCGGGGCAAGGAATGGATGAATGCTCGGGACGCCCCCGCGGACCCGGCCGGCGGCGCTAGGTCGGGCGGGCCAGCCGCTTGACGTTGAGCAGGTTGGTGTAGGTGACGTTGTCGGTGGTGGAGTTGCCGCCGAAGGTGCCGCAGCCCAGGGTCAGCGACGGGGTCAGGCCGTTGCCGACGCCGATGCAGCCCTGGGTGGCCGGGCCGTTGACCAGGATGCGGCTGGCCGGGATCTCCTCGGCGAAGCGCTGCTGGAGGGCCTCGTCGCCGGTGTGGATGACGGCGGTGTGGCCGGCGCCCTGGTTGGCCAGCAGCCGCTGGCAGACCTCCACGCCCTGCTCGGTCCCGCCCACGCTGAACAGCGACAGCAGCGGGGCCAGCTTCTCCCGTCCGAGGGGGCCGCCGACCTGGTCGAGCGCCAGCGGCAGGACCAGCACCCGGATCGGCCGGTCGCGCCTGACGCCGGCCGCCTCGGCGATGGCCTGGGCCGACTGGCCGAGGGCCTCGCGGCGCAGGTGCCCGTCGCCGGGGTCGAAGGCGTGGGCGGCGACCCGCTCGGCCTCCTCCGGCGAGCACACGGCCGCCCCGGCCTCCTCCAGGGCGGCCAGGAACGGGGCGCCCACGGCCGCGTCGACGACCAGGTTGTCCTCGGACCCGCAGATGATGCCGTGGTCGAAAACCTTGCTCTGGACCACCGCGGCCGCCGCCGCCACCGGGTCGGCGTCGGCGCAGACCAGGGCGGGCACGTTGCCCGAGCCGACCCCAATGGCCGGGGTGCCCGAGCTGTAGGCGGCCCGGACCATGGCCGTGCCCCCGGTGGCCAGGATCAGCGACACCTGCGGGTGGCGCATGAACATGGCCGTCCTGGTCCGGCTGGCCCGCTCGACCGACTGCAGCAGCGCCGCCGGCGCCCCGTGCTCGGCCAGGACGGCCCCGATCAGCTCGACCGTGCGGGCCCCGACGCCGACGGCGGCCGGGTGGTGGCTGACGATCAGGGCGTTGCGGGCCTTGACGCAGATCAGGGTCTTGAACACCAGGGTGGCCACCGGGTTGGTCATGGGGATGAGCCCGAGCACCACCCCGACCGGGCTGGCGATCTCGGTGACCCCGCGGTCGTCGGGCGGGCGGGGGCCGATCCCCGGCCGGCCCTGGAGAGTGCGGTTCACCTCCAGGCTGGCGAAGCGGTTCTTGAAGGTCTTGTCGGCGACGTTGCCGATGCCGGTCTCGGCCACGGTGGCCGCGGCCAGCTCCTCGGCCCGGTCGGCCACGGCATGGGCGACCCCGTGCAGCAGGGCCTCCACCCGGGCCTCGGGCCAGCCGGCCAGCACGGTCTGGGCGGCCGCGGCCCGGGCCACCACCGCGTCGACGGCCGGGTCGATGTCGGCCGCGAAGACGTACTCCTCCAGGTGGCGGCGGGTCTCCCTGGCCTTGGCGGCGGCGTCCTGGCCCAGCGCCCGCAGCACGGCCAGGCCGGTGGGCGGGTCGTCGCGGCACAGCCGGCCCAGGCCGGCCTCGGACAGGGCGAGGGCGGCCACCTCGGTGTGGGCGTACGCGCTGGCCGAGCGGGGCCGGCCGTCCAGCAGGCTGAACTCGCCGCACAGCATGCCCGGCCCCAGGTAGGCGATGACCCCGTCGGAGTCGAAGTCGGGCCGCTCCACCTCCAGGCGGACCTCGCCCTCGGTGATCAGGTAGCACTCGGTGCCGCCGGTCCCCTGGGCCATGATCCGCTCGCCGCTGGCGTAGCGCCGCCGCTCCAGGTACGGGTCGAGCAGCGCCGGGTCGGTCACCCCGAGCACGGCGAGCGCCGGCTGGACCTGCATGCTGCCCCTCCTTGCCTCAATGCTCGGATCGGTTGAGCTTGCCTCCCCGTCGTCCCCCCGGCAAGAGGTGCCGAACGTCACATCCACCCGGTGACCCCCGGCACCGCCAGCACCGCCCCCCGCCCGCCATCCTGAGCAGGCAGGACAACGCCACAGCGAGGAGACCACCATGCGTCACGCCCTCGTGCCCGTGCACCTGATGCACTCGGCCCGCAGCGCCGCCGCGACCGCCTACGCCCGCTACGACGCCGACCCCGACCTCGAGGACACCGAGCTCCGCGCCGTCCGCCGGGCCCGTCGCTCCCGCCGACTCGCCACCAGAGTCCGCCGCACCCGCGCCTGAGAGCAGGCCACGCCTGAACCCCGTGGCGCGCACGCCCGAACCCCGGGGCGCCCACGGGGCCCCACCCCGGGCAGGCCGAAACCTCCCGGCACCACTCCTCGCAGCTCCTCCTCGCCCTCATCGCACCCCTTCCCAGCCTCCTGACAGCCACGTGTCGTCCTTTTTCGGCTGCGCGGCCGGAGCCGGGCGTGCCAGGCTGGGGGATGCTCGCCGCCAGGAACCTCACCGTGATCCGTGGCGCTCAGGTCGTGCTCGACGGCGTCGACCTGGTCGTCGACGGGACCAGCCGCATCGGCGTGCTGGGCCGCAACGGCGCCGGCAAGTCGACCCTGCTGCGCTGCCTGGCCGGCCTGGAGGCCCCGACCAGCGGCACGGTCGAGCGGTCGCCGCCCGGCCTCAACGTCGGCTACCTGGCCCAGGAGCCGGACCCCCTCCCGGGCGAGACCACCACCGCCTACCTGCGCCGGCGCACCGGCCTGGCCGTGGCCGAGGAGGCCATGCAGGCCGCCCTGGCCGCCGTCGGCGACCACCCGGGCCGGCGCGAGCTGGAGGCCTACGACGACGCCCTGGGCCGCTTCCTCGCCCTCGGCGGCGACGACCACGACACCCGCGCCCCGAAGGTCCTGGCCGACGTCGGCCTGGACCCCGACGTCCTCCAGGTCCCCCTGGCCCGGCTGTCGGGCGGCCAGCGGGTCAAGGCCGGCCTGGCCGCCATCCTGCTCGCCCGCTTCGACGTGCTGCTGCTGGACGAGCCGACCAACAACCTCGACTTCGACGGCCTGGCCCGCCTGGAGCGGTTCCTGGCCGGCGAGGAGCGGCCGGTGGTGCTGGTCAGCCACGACCGGGCGTTCCTGTCGGCCACCACCACCCGGATCGCCGAGCTCGACCTGCACAGCCGCCGCCTGGCCGAGTACGGGGGCGGCTACGACGCCTATGTGGAGGAGCGCCGCCGCCGGCGCGAGCAGGCGTACGCCGACTACGAGGAGACCCGGACCGAGCGGGCCCGGCTGGAGGAGGCGGCCCGCCAGAAGCGCGAGTGGGCGGCCAGCCGCCGGGGCGAGCGGCGCACCGACAACGACCGTGCCCTGGCCGGCCGGCGCAAGGAGCGGGCCACCGCCGGGGCGACCAAGGCCAAGGCGATCGAGCGGCGCCTGGAGCGCCTCGGCGACCCCGAGAAGCCCTGGGAGAGCTGGGACCTGCGCCTGTCGCTCCAGCCCGGCCGGCGCAGCGGCGAGGTCGTGGCCAGCCTGGCCGGGGCCGTCGTCCACCGCGGCCGCTTCCGGCTCGGCCCGGTCGACCTCGAGCTGCGCTGGCGCGACCGCCTCGCCCTGACCGGGGCCAACGGGGCCGGCAAGTCGACCCTGCTCGGGCTGCTGACCGGCGAGCTGCGCCCCACCGCGGGCACCGTCCGGCTGGGGTCGGGCGTGGTCGTCGGCCACCTCGGCCAGGACCGCACGTCGGGGGAGGGCACGCTGCTGGAGGCGGTCCGGGAGCGGACCGAGCTGTCGGTCGAGGAGGCGCGGTCGCTGCTGGCCAAGTTCGACCTGGGTCCCGAGCACCTGGCCAGGGCCGAGGCCGACCTGTCGCCGGGCGAGCGGTCCCGGGCCGGCCTGGCCGTCCTTGTCGCCAAGGGGACAAATCTGCTCTTGCTCGACGAGCCCACCAACCACCTGGACCTGGACGCCATCGAGGAGCTGGAAGGGGCGCTGGCCGGCTACGACGGCACCCTGGTGGTGGTCAGCCACGACCGGCGCCTGCTGGCCAACCTGCGCCTCGGGCGGCGCCTGGAGGTGGTCGACGGCCGGGTCGCCGAGGCCCCCCTGCCCGTCGCGACACCCGGATAGACTGAGCGGAATGAATCTGTACCGCGAGCAGGGCGTCGTGCTGCGCACCTGGAAGCTCGGCGAGGCCGACCGCATCGTCGTGCTCCTCACCCAGGGCGAGGGCAAGGTCAGGGCGGTGGCCAAGGGGGTCCGCAAGACCAAGTCGCGCTTTGGCGGCCGCCTGGAGCCGTTCAGCCACGTCGACCTGTCGCTGTACCGGGGCCGCGAGCTCGACATCGTCACCCAGGCCGAGGTCATCAACCCGTTCCGGGCTCTGCGTGAGGACTACGACCGGGTGGTCGCCGGCGCGGCCATGCTCGAGGCGGTCGACCAGGTCGCCCAGGAGCGCGAGGCCGCCATCCGCCTCTACCTGCTGCTGGTCCGGGCCCTGCGGACCCTGGACGGCGACCCCCGCGACCCGTCGGTGGTGCTCGACGCGTTCCTGCTCAAGCTCATGGCCCTGGAGGGCTACCGGCCGGCGGTGACCGAGTGCGCCGGCTGCGGCGCCGCCGGTCCGCCGCAATGCTTCTCCATCGTCCGCGGCGGCGGCCTGTGCACACGCTGCCGCACCGGCGAGGAGTCGACCCTGGACGCGGCCACCATGCCGCTGCTGGCCGCGCTGCTCGGCGACGACCTGGACACCACCGCCGCCGCCGACCCGGCCCCGGTCTCCCGCCGCGAGGCCGGCGCCCTGGTCAAGGGGTTCGTCGAGTACCACCTGGACCGCCGCCTGCGGGCGTATCCCCTGGTGACCCGCTGATGCCGAGCCGCAACCCGCGGGCGCTGCCGCCCGACCTCGACCCCAAGGCCGTGCCCGACCACGTGGCCATCGTCATGGACGGCAACGGCCGCTGGGCCCGGGCCAAGGGGCTGCCCCGCAACAAGGGCCACGAGGCGGGGGAGGCGGCCCTGTTCGACACCGTCGAGGGTGGCCTGGACGCCGGGCTGTCCTGGCTGACCGTGTACGCCTTCTCGACCGAGAACTGGCGCCGGCCGGCCTCCGAGGTGCGGTTCCTGATGAACTTCAACGAGCGGCTGCTGGTGCGGCGCTCCCACGAGCTGCACGAGCGGGAGGTGCGCATCCGCTTCATCGGCCGCCGCGACCGGATTCCCCCGCACGTCCGCCGGCGCATCGAGGAGGCCGAGGCCCTGACCGCGGGCGACACCCGCATGACCCTGGCCGTCGCCCTCGACTACGGCGGCCGCGACGAGCTGACCCGGGGTGTGCAGGCCCTGGCGGCCGAGATCCGCGCGGGCCGCGGCCCCCGCCGCATCGACGAGCGGGCCATCGCCCGCCACCTCTACGCGGCCGACATGCCCGACGTCGACCTGCTCATCCGGACCTCCAACGAGTTCCGGATCTCGAACTTCCTGCTCTGGCAGATCGCCTACGCCGAGCTCCACTTCACCCCGGTGCTGTGGCCCGACTTCAACCGCCAGGAGCTGTTCAAGGCCCTCCGCGCCTACCAGGGTCGCCACCGCCGCTTCGGCGCCGTCCCCGACCAGGCGCCCGACCCCGACCCGGCAGCCGACCCCGACCCGGCTCCCCCACCCGGCCGCCCCGCCGCCTCACCCGGGCGCACCGAACCCACCCGGTCCGGCGCCGGGTCCCCCGGTGGGGGAGCGTAGCTCACCGGTGACTCACGGACCGCGGCCGTGACCCGGCCGGCGCGACCCACCCTCCGCTCCGCCCGGCCGGACGACCTGGCCTGGCTCGGGCCGCTGTACGAGCAGTCGGGATTCGGGGCCCGGCTGGCCGGGGTGGTCGGCTTCGCCAGGGCCCGGCTGGACGGCGAGGTGGTGGTGGCCGAGGCCGGCGGTGAGCTGGTCGGGGTGGCCGCCGGGGCGGTCTTCACCGGGACCGGCTGGGTCGGGGGCGTGGCTGTGGTCCCCGGGCACCGGCGAGCCGGGCTCGGAGGCGCCCTCACCGAGGCGATCGTCGAGTTCCTGGAGGGCCGCGGCGTGACCACCGTGCTGCTGCACGCCACCGCCCTCGGCCGCCCCGTCTACGAGCGTCTCGGCTTCGTGCCCGAGGCCGCCTACCTCACCCTCACCGGCCCCACCCGGCCCCCGTCGCCCGGCGACCCGTCGCTGCGGGCGGGCCGGCAATCCGACCTGGAGACGGTGCTGGCCCTGGACCTGGCCGCCACCGGGGAGGACCGGCGGCGGCTGCTGACCGCCCTGTGGCCCACCGGCGGCCTGGTCGCCGCCGGGGACGGTCGGCTCCTCGGCTACCACCTGGCCTCCCCCTGGCGCTCCGGCGGAGCCGTCATCGCCACCGACCCCGAGGCCGGCCGGGTCCTGCTGGACGCGGTCCGGGTCGCGCCTGGCGACGAGGTCGGCATCTCGGTGCCGGCGGCCAACACCCCGGCCGTGCAGTCGCTCGAGTCGGCCGGCTTCTCCGAGCGCTACCGCACGGTCCGCATGCACCGCGGCCCCCGCGTCCCCTGGAACCCGGCCGCCCTGTTCGGCGCCCACAACCTGTTCTGGGGCTGAGCCCGCGTGGACGCCTCAGCCGATGATGGCCACGGCGTCCACGACGGGGAGGCCGAGGGAACGCTCGCCCGAGATCGACACCGCCGCCAGGGCGGCGTCCCGCCCGATCCCCTTGGTCCACCGCCGCCAGGCCGTATCCGCGTCCAGCGTCACCTGAGCCGCCGGCGCCGGGACCGTCCCGGCGGCCAGGCGCCAGCCGTCGGGTGTCCGGGTCAGGACCCAGCGCCAGCCCCGCTCCCCGGCGATCACCACCGCCACCGTCGTCCCCGGCGGCGCGGCCACGCCGGCGTACGCGCGGGGCAGGGCGTGCACGAAGACGGCCAGCACCGGGCCCATGAAGGCGGGCTCCTTCAACCCGGGGATCCCCACCGCGTCGCGGATCTGCTGCTGGTGGGTCCAGCGCTCGCTGTACTCGCGGGCCACGTCCAGCCAGTTCGGGGCCGGGTCGGGCCCGACCCAGGAGACCGGGGTCTCGGCCGCGGACGGGTCCAGGCCGGCCAGGTAGCGCGAGGTCGCCTCGCCGGTGAAGGTGAGCAGCTCACACAGCAGCCGCGGGCTGATCAGCCGGGTCGCCGCCACCCAGGTCTGGTTCAGCCGGTCCAGGGAGGCCACCAGCTCCTCCCAGCCCGCCGGCTCGGCGGGCATGCCGGCCGGGAGCACGCCGTCCCGGCGTCGGGACAGCAGACCGACGTCGTCGCCCAGCAGGTGCAGGGCCACGTCCTTGACCGACCAGCCCGGGCAGACCGTCGGCGCCCGCCACTGCTCGGCGTCCAGTGAGCCGAGCAGCTCGACCAGCGAGGCGCGCTCGGGCGGGAACAGGTGCGTGACCGCGACGACCTCCGACTCCACGGGCGCCATTGTGCGCCAGCTCCCTGGCCGGCCGCGGAGTCGGGAGCCGAAGGCCCTAGAAGTCGAGCTTCATGGGCACGCGGTAGGTCACCGACCGCTCGGCCAGGCGGCGGAGCACGGCCAGGCCGTTGCCGGCGGCGGCCGACAGGGAATGGCCGTCGAGCGACGGCTCCGGTGGGTGGCCGTCCAGGCGGTGGCGGGCGGCCAGGAGGTCCAGCTGCTCGAGCAGGGCGACGCTGGAGCCCAGCTCGACCTCCTCGCCGGTGAGGTCCTGGGTGCGGACGGTGAACTCGAACCGGCAGGGGAGCCACAGCTCCGGGGTCAGCAGCTGGCGGTAGCGGGAGCCGGCCCCGGGGGCCGAGGCGGCCTGGTAGGCGGGGTCGTCGGGCCAGTCGGCGGACACGACGGCCGGAGGCGGCAGCTCGGGATGCTCGTCGTGGGCGGCCAGCAGCAGGGTGCCGCCGTAGCCGTCCCAGCCCGGCTTGTCGGTGAAGCCGGGCGCCGGGCCGGACTCGTCCCAGTCCAGCGGGCCGGCCAGCCGGTCGCCGAGCCAGCGGGTCAGCCCCTCGCGCCAGCGCATCACCGCGGCCCGGATGACCTCCTCGGCCTCCAGGCCGTCGGTGGCCGGCACGTCCTGGTGGCGGGCGATCCGCTCCACGACGTCGGCCGGCCCCGCGACGTAGTACCGGGTCAGGGAACCAACATAGACGTCAAGGCCCATGTCGCCTCCCTCACTCGCCCCGCCGCAGCCCGCCGGTCACGCCGCCCGGCATCCTGAAGCTATGGTGTCTCAAACAACTCGATCCGGCCAGCCCTGTTCCGTGGTTTCTCAGCGGACGTCGACCGCGACCCTGGTCGGGTCGCGGAGCTCGGAGACCCGGAACCCGTCCCGGCCGGCCAGGCCGATCCCGAACGAGACCCGGCCCTCGAAGTCCCCGGCGAGGCGCACCTGGCGCAGGACCGGGGACCCCGGGGTCAGGGTGGTGCCGGTCGCGACCGTCGAGGCGCCGCCCGGGTCATGGGCCCGGGCCGGCTCGAAGCTGACCGCCAGGAACGCCCGCCCGCGCAGCGGCAGCGGGCGGCCAGCCTGGTCGGCGACCTCGGGCACGTAGCCGACCTGGTAGCCCGGCGCCGCGCCGCGGAAGGTGAACAGCACCCGGTCGTACCCCTCGTGTTCGACGGTCCGGACCGAGACCAGCTCGGGCGCCGTCCGGGCCTGCCGGCCGCGCTCGACCGGGTCGGTCCGGAACGGCGCCGCCCGGCTGGCCGGCCGGCGCTCCTGGCCATATCTCGAGTCCCAGACCCCGGCGACAAAGGCCACGGCCAGCAGCAGGACGACCGCCTTGGCCATGGTCCGCATCCCGGGGTGCTCCTCCCTGGGGACGAGTCTCCGCCCCGTACATCACGAGATGGTGTCATGGTGGTCTCGTCCCGTCTCGTCATTCTCGCGTCCGTGGACGGCTTCGACAGCCTTTGCCGGCGGCGGGCCGGCCCGACCCGGTCGCTACAATGGCCCGACCATGGCCACCACGCCCGCTCGGCTCGCCGAGGCCGGCAGCGGCTTCCTCCAGCAGGTCGCCCTCGGCCCGCTGCTCAGCCGCTTCGCCGTCGACCAGGTCGGCGCCGAGGAGCGGGCGGCCGCCCTGGCCAAGCGGAGCATCAAGAAGGAGTCCAAGGTCGCCGCCCTGCGCCTGGCCGTGGCCGTGATGGACCTGACCACCCTGGAGGGGGCGGACACGCCCGGCAAGGTCGAGGCGCTGTGCTCCAAGGCCCGCCGCCCCGACCCGGCCGACCCCGAGGTCCCGCCGGTGGCCGCCGTCTGCGTCTACCCGTCGCTGGTGGCCACGGCCAAGGCCGCCCTGGCCGGGTCCGGGGTCAAGGTGGCCTCGGTGGCCACCGCCTTCCCCAGCGGCCAGGCGTCGCTGGCCGTGCGCCTGGGCGACGTGACCGACGCGGTGGAGGCGGGCGCCGACGAGATCGACATGGTCATCAACCGCGGCGCCTTCCTCTCCGGCCGCCACCAGGAGGTGTTCGAGGAGATCGTGCTCGTCAAGGAGGCCTGCGGCCCGGCCCGGCTCAAGGTCATCCTGGAGACCGGCGAGCTCGCCACCCTCGACAACGTCCGCCGGGCCAGCGTCCTGGCCATGGCCGCCGGGGCCGACTTCATCAAGACCTCCACCGGCAAGATCCAGCCGGCCGCCACCCTCCCGGTCGCCCTGGTCATGCTGGAGGCGATCCGCGACTTCCACGACCGCACCGGCCGCATGGTCGGTATGAAGCCCGCCGGCGGCGTCCGCACCGCCAAGCAGGCCATCCAGCACCTGGTCGTGGTCAACGAGACCCTCGGCCCCGACTGGCTCACCCCCGAGTGGTTCCGCCTGGGCGCCTCCAGCCTCCTCAACGACTGCCTCATGCAGCTGGCCAAGGAGCGCACCGGCCGCTACCAGTCCGGCGACTACTTCACCAAGGACTAAGGGGCCAAGGAGACACATGGCTGAGCAGCTTGAGCGCCGAAGCGACCGGGCGCCGGCCCGGTTCGGGGGGCTCGACTACGCGCCCGCGCCGGAGGCGACCGACCACGTCAACCTGCGGGCCGACCACGGGCTGCTGATCGGGGGGCGGTGGGTCGAGCCGGCCTCGGAGACGCGCTTCAAGACCATCAACCCGGCCACCGAGGAGGTCCTGGCCGAGGTGGCCGAGGCCGGCGAGGAGGACGTGGACGCGGCCGTCAAGGCCGCCCGGGCGGCCTACACGAGGACCTGGTCGCGGATGTCAGGGGCCGAGCGGGCCAAGTACCTGTACCGGATCGCCCGCATCCTCCAGGAGCGGGCCCGCGAGTTCGCCGTGCTGGAGACGATGAACGGCGGCAAGCCGATCAAGGAGTCCCGCGACGTCGACGTGCCCCTGGCCGCGGCCCACTTCTTCTACCACGCCGGCTGGGCCGACAAGCTGAACTACGCCTTCCCCGGCCGGCGGCCCGCCCCCCTGGGGGTGGCCGCCCAGGTCATCCCCTGGAACTTTCCGCTGCTGATGGCCGCCTGGAAGCTGGCCCCGGCCCTGGCCGCCGGCAACACCGTGGTCCTCAAGCCGGCCGAGACGACCCCGCTCACCGCCCTGCGCCTGGGCGAGGTCATCCAGGAGGCCGAGCTGCCCGAGGGCGTGGTCAACATCCTCACCGGCGCCGGGGCCACCGGGGCGGCCCTGGTCGGCCACCCGGGCGTGGACAAGGTCGCCTTCACCGGCTCGACCGAGGTCGGCAAGGCGATCCAGCGGACCCTGGCCGGGTCGGGCAGGAGGCTGACCCTGGAGCTGGGCGGCAAGGCGGCCAACATCGTGTTCGAGGACGCCCCCCTCGACCAGGCCGTCGAGGGGATCGTCAACGGCATCTACTTCAACCAGGGCCACGTCTGCTGCGCCGGGTCGCGGCTGCTGGTCCAGGAGTCGATCGCCGAGCCGCTGGTCGACAAGCTCAAGCGGCGCATGGCGACCCTGCGGGTCGGCGACCCGCTGGACAAGAACACCGATGTGGGGGCGATCAACTCCCGGGCCCAGCTGGACAAGATCCAGGAGCTGGTCGCCTCCGGCGAGGCCGACGGCGCCCAGGCCTGGCAGGCCCCGTGCGAGCTGCCGGCCCGGGGCTTCTGGTTCCGCCCGACGGTGTTCACCCACGTCGCCCAGTCGTACCGGATCGCCCAGGAGGAGATCTTCGGGCCGGTGCTGTCGGTGCTGACGTTCCGCACCCCCGACGAGGCGGTCGAGAAGGCCAACAACACCCCCTACGGGCTGTCGGCCGGGATCTGGACCGACAAGGGCAGCCGCATCCTCGACCTGGCCAACCGCGTGCGGGCCGGGGTGGTGTGGGCCAACACCTTCAACCGCTTCGACCCCGCCTCGCCCTTCGGCGGCTACAAGGAGTCCGGCTTCGGCCGCGAGGGCGGCCGCCATGGCCTGACCGCCTACCTCGACCTCTCCTAGTACGGCAGCCGTAGATCGTGATGTTCATGGTTCGTTGGCTCGTTGTTGGTAGTGGCAGGTGGGGGCGCGTGCTTGGTGTCGGCGTCGCCAGGCCGACCAGGCCAGCCGATGGCCTAGGTCACCAGGGGGACGGGCGAGCAGCGTCGCGAACAGGCGCTGGACCTCGTTGCAGGTCAACCTGACAAGCCCCGACGGTGGCGGGTGGCGGGTCCGGTCGGTCACGGCGGCCACGACCAGGACGCTTTGCTCCACTCACACAGGCGTGCTCCCGGCCCAAGGGGTGGAGTGCGACCAGTTCGACCCGGTTCAACCTCAGTCACCTTGCCGCTGGGCGACTGCGAACCTGTCGCGCCCGGCTACCACCATCCTTGGCGTTTGGTCCACCGCAGCAGGACCAGTGACATCAGGGCCATTACCACCAGCAGCACGGCGAGCTGCACGACGTGGGTACGGTCGTTGACGATCACGTTCATCCCATAGATCGAAGACAGCGCGGTGATCGGGAGGGTGACCGCGGCGATCACGGCCAGTCGCTCCGCGGCGATCGTCATCTTGGTGTTGGTCCGGGTCTGGTAGAAGTCGATCACGCCGTGCAGGAAGTCCTTCTGGCCGTCGGCCAGACCATTGACCCGCGCGAACTGGTCGGCGAGATCTACCACCATCGACTGGGACGCGCCGGGCACGAAGCGTTCCAGGGTCACCATGCGACCGTAGATCTCCCGGCTCAGGGTGGCCATGGTGCGGACCACCAGCAGCTCATGCCGGGCGCGGAACAGCTCCTCGAGGAACTGCTCGGGATCGGCAATCTCATCGCCCATCAGCCGCTGCTCCAGGAGACCCGCCTCCTGGGCCAGCGTCGCCACGAAGGTCTCCTGGTGGCGGGCCACGGCGGAGACGATCGCGTAGGACAGCTCGAATGACGTGGACGGACGCAGCCGTCCCGACTCCAGCCGCTTGCGGACCGCGGCGGTCTCGCGCAGCGCGACCTCCGGAGCGACCGCCGGGTCCAACGGCCCATGTACGGTGACCAGGAACCCGGGCCCGATGAACTGGTCGAGCTCGACGTAGTGGACGGTCCCGCCCCGGCCGCGCTCGGGGGCGTGCAGCACGATGAACACATGGTCGGAGTAGGCGTGGACCTTGGGGACCTGGTTGCGCTCCACGCAGTCCCGCACCGCCAGCCGATGGAAGCCGAACACCTCGGAGAGCACCCGGATGCCCTCCTCGTCGCAGGTGGGGATGTCCACCCACACGAGTCCCTCCTGCAGGGCGATCAGCATGTCGAGTTCCTCGACGGATCGCTGCTCGACGCTGCCGTCGGCGATCAGCCAAACGTCCATGATCTCGGCACCTCCCTGCCCGCTGCTCCCGGTACTGCAGGCTGAGCTTGCGCTGATGGCATCGGCTCAGCTAGCCCCTGGAGTGCCGTACGACTTCCAGGGCGGCGTCAGCAGCCCGAGTCCGAGCCGACGCGAAGCGCCAGCGTGTGGCAGGTTCCGCGGATCAGAGCGGCCACCGTTGATCATCTGGTGCTGTGACGACAACCAAAGATCAGACGGTGACCGCAGGCCACAGCGTAGAGGTAGATCCTGTCCGCTGGCAGGAGCTGTTGGACGAGTTGCTGGGCCGGGTCGCGGGCCGGTTCGCCCGGGTAGATCTGCGGCAGCGGGCCAGGGCGTTCGTGCGCGGTCTGCTTTCGGACCTCCCCCGCAAGAACTGCTGGACGACCGCCGAGCACGCCGGGGACCCCAACCCCGACGGGATGCAGCACCTGCTCGCCCGGGCGGTATGGGACCAGGATGCGGTCCGCGATGACGTACGCGCCTACATCGTCGAGCACCTTGGCGACCCCGAGGCGGTGCTGGTGGTGGACGAGACCGGCGATCTCAAGAAGGGCACCACCACCGTTGGGGTCAAGCGCCAGTACACCGGCACCGCCGGGCGGATCGAGAACGCCCAGGTGGCGGTCTACTTGGTCTATGCCACCGCTGCTGGGCATGCGGTGATCGACCGGGAGCTGTATCTGCCCCGGTCATGGACCGACGATCCCCAGCGCCTGCAGGCCGTCGGCGTTCCCGACCAGGTCGGGTTTGCGACCAAGCCGGCGCTGGCCACCCGGATGATCACGCGTGCGCTGGACGTCGAGGTCCCGGCGTCGTGGGTTGCTGGTGACGAGGTCTACGGCGCCAACCCCGGGCTGCGGGCTGAGTTGGAGGCGCGCCAGATCGGCTATGTGCTGGCGGTCGCCTGCGACCACCGCGTGCCCTTCGGTGGCGCCACCCAGCGTGCCGACGCCCTCCTCAGGCATGTCCCGGCGCGGGCGTGGCAGCAGGTGTCGTGCGGCAAGGGCGCCAAGGGCCACCGCCACTACGACTGGGCGTTCCTCCGCCTCGACCATGGCGAGGCTGCTCCTGACGGCCAGGCGGGCAAGCACTGGCTCATGGTCCGCCGCAACCACAAAACCGGTGAGCTGGCCTTCTACCGCTGCTACACCCCTCGCCCGGTGCCGCTGGCCGTGCTGGTCGGGGTCGCGGGCAGGCGCTGGCGCATCGAGATGGTCTTTCCGCAACTGACAAAAGGGCGGATGCGGGCCGTCAGGTGAGGTGGGCAGCACATAGCGGATCTCGACCTCGCCGTCGGTGATGACCACGCGGTCGATGAGCAGCTCGACCAGCAGCCGCCGTTGGGCGAAGGTGGCGGTGGCTAGCCCGGCGCGGACGGTCTGGCAGAACGCCTCGATCCCATCGGCGACGGCGCGCAGCTCCAGGCGCTGCTCGGCGACGGCGTCCAGCTGGTGCTGCTGGGCCAGCAGCGTGGCCCGGCGGCGGTCCAGCGCTTGCCGCTTGCGTTCCAGCTCCGCCAGCTCGACCACCTCGGCCAGGTAGGCATCCAGCAGCCGCTGCTGTTGGCGCTCCAGCTGGCCCAGGGCCTGGCAGATGGTCTGCTGGCGGGCTTGGAGTTGCTGGGGTAGCCATGCCCCACCTCGTGCCCGCTCCAGCGCACCGGCGACCTGCGCGGGATCGGCCAGCAGCGCGCACAGGTCGGCCCAGACCAGCTCGTCCAGCTGCTCGGCGGGGATGTAACGGGCGCTGCAGCGCTGCCCCTGCGCTACCCGGAGCGCGTCGGTCCGCCCGCGGCACAAGTAATAGCGGTAGCCGGCCTGGGTCTGGCGCACGGTGCACGACAGCCGACACACCCCGCAGCTGACCAGCGCCCGCAGCAGATACTCATGGCGGGTGTTGCGCGCCGCGGTCTGCTGGTTGGTGTCCAGTTTGGCCTGCACCCGAGCGAAGGTCTCCTCCGAGACGATCTGGGGGACCGGCACCGCGATCCAGTCCTCCTGCGGCCGGGGGGCGTGGCTTTGGCCCGGCCCGACCGGCAACAGCGCCGACTTGCGCCGGCGGGCCGGCGCCACCCGGGTGCGGTTGGTCATCGCCCGGCCCTTGTAGGCGGGATTGCGGAGAATGCCGCGCACGCTGGCCGCGTTCCAGCACGGCTTGCCCATCGGCGTGGCCACGCCCAGGCCCGTCAGCCGCTTGGCCAGCCGGTAGACGGTCGCCTGGGGCTCCAGATACCAGTCGAACAGCTGCGCCACCAGCACCGCCTCGCCCGGCTCCACTCGCACCCCGGCCGCATCCCTGGGTCGCTCTGGGTCCAGCCGATAGCCGAACGGCGGGGTGGTCCAGGGCAGCAGCGTGCCCGCCCGCAGCCGCGCCTGACGGCCGCGGCGCATCCGCTCGGCGATCAGCGTGCGCTCGTACTCGGCGACCGCCCCCCGGATCTGCAGCAGCAGCTGGTCGTGGGGGTCTTGGCTCATCGGCCGGTCCAAGAACTCCACCCGGCAGCCATGCCGTCCAAGCTCCTCGATCAGCAGCACCTGGTGGACGTAGTTGCGGGCCAGCCGATCGGGCGCGGTGACCAGCACCAGGTCAACCTCGGCCAGCGCCGCCTGATCCCGCAGGCAGTCCAGGCCCGGCCGGCCAAGCTTGGCCCCGCTGTAGCCGTCGTCGCGGTAGACGTGCTGCTCATCCAGCGTCCAGCCGCGGTCGGCGACCGCCGCACGGAGCCGGTCAAGCTGCTGCTCGATCGTCTGCGCCTGGGCTTGGCGGGTCGTGGAGACCCGCGCGTACACCGCGACGTCCATCAGGCACCTCCTGGGCGATCGGCACCGGCCGGGGCAGGTCGGGTTGCTCGGTCCAGCGCACCAGCAGCTGGTAGACCTGATCCCAGCGGCGGTCGCTGTCGCGACGGGGGCTGAACTGGCGGCAGACGGTCCAAGACCGGGTCATGGGGCGCTCCTACCAGGACGGCATCAGTCTCAAGCCCCGATCGTCGCAAGCGGAGCGGCCGATGCCACCAGGTCAAGCCCATCCGCACGCGCCGTATGCAACAGAACTTGCCGTTTGTGATGAGACCATCGAAGAGCGCTTCCAGACCGGCAAGGGCCTGTGCGGCCTGGACCAGCACCAGGTTCGCCGCTGGCACTCCTGGTACCGCTGGGTGACCCTGGCCATGCTCGCCCACGCCTTCCTGGTCGTTGCCGCCCAGGCCGAGCGTAGCCGCTCTCCCGCGTCACCCAAGCTGATCGAACTGTCCTGCAACGAGGTCAGCCACCTATTCGCCGCCCTGGTCGCCCCGCCCGCTGACGATCACGCCCACCGGCTAGCCTGGTCGCTGTGGCGGCGACGCCATCAGGCACGCGCCCGGACCTGCCACTACCGCCGACAAGCCGCCCGGGACCCATGAAGATAACGGGTGCTTCGCGTTTGAGCGGGGAGGTGATGCTGCGCCGGCCAGCGTTGGCGGCTCCAGCAGTGGTCACGGACGCGGCTGCGAATTGGACCTTGCTGAGGAGCCGACTGCACTACGAGGATGGCGCCGCCACGAGACCTCTGGCCACAGAAAGGGAACCGATGAGGACCTTGCACTTCGGCCTCCGTGTGGCCGATCTCGGGCGGTCGCTCGCGTTCTACACCGCCGTGGGCTACGAAGTGGTCGGAAGCGTCCCCGAAACCGCGTTCGGGCAGCTGACCATGCTGAAGCTCCCCGACGACGACTTCGTCACATCGAGCTGGCCCACGATCCCACCAACGGTGCGGCCGACCTCGGCACCGGCCTCAACCACTTCGTCATCAAGGTGGAGTCGATGGAGGCCACCATCACCGAGCTCGCCGCCAACGGCATCGACATCGAGGCACCCGAATCACCGGACGGCTCGGACGACTTTCTGACCTCGTGGATCACCGACCCGGACGGAAACC
>JBJMHP010000099.1:0-26920 GCA_045807325.1 Actinomycetes bacterium
CCACTGCTACCGCTGCCGCACCGAGGTCGAGCCGCGGCTGTCGCTGCAGTGGTTCGTGGCCACCAGGCCCCTGGCCGACGAGGCCCTGGCCGCGGTCCGCTCCGGCCAGACCCGGTTCGAGCCGGTCCGCTACGAGAAGACCTTCTTCGGGTGGATGGAGCAGATCCGCGACTGGTGCGTCTCCCGCCAGCTGTGGTGGGGGCACCGCATCCCTGCCTGGTACTGCCCGGACGGCCACGTCACCGTGGCCCGCCAGGACCCGACGGCCTGCGCCGAGTGCGGCGCCGGCGAGCTGGTCCAGGACGAGGACGTGCTCGACACCTGGTTCTCGAGCGGGCTGTGGCCCTTCTCGACCCTGGGCTGGCCGGGCCAGACCGAGGACCTGGCCGCCTTCTACCCGACGTCGGTGCTGGTCACCGGGTACGACATCATCTTCTTCTGGGTGGCCCGGATGCTCATGTTCGGCTGCCACTTCCAGCCCCCGACCCCCTTCGAGGTCGTGGCCATCCACGGGATGGTCCGCGACGCCCAGGGCAAGAAGATGTCCAAGTCGTTCGGGAACGTCATCGACCCGATCGAGCTGATGGACCGCTACGGCACCGACGCCCTGCGGTTCGCCCTGATCCGCGGGGCCAACCCGGGCAGTGACGTCCCCATGGCCGAGGAGTGGGTGGAGGGCGCCCGCAACTTCGCCAACAAGCTCTGGAACCTGGGCAGGTTCGTGATCGGGTCCACCGGCGCCCCGGCCGGGGAGCCGGCCCCCGGCGGGTCGCTGGCCGACCGCTGGCTGCTGTCGCGTCTGGAGCGCACCCGGGCCGAGGTGACCGCGGCCTACGACGCCTACGACCCGGCCGAGGCGGCCCGGCTGCTGCACGGGTTCGCCTGGAGCGAGCTGGCCGACTGGGCGGTCGAGCTGGCCAAGCCGCGGCTGGCCGCCGGCGGCGAGGACGCCCAGCGGGCCGGGGCCACCCTGGCCCACGCCCTCGAGGTGACGCTGCGGCTGCTGCACCCGATCATGCCGTTCGTCACCGAGGAGCTGGCCAGGGCCCTCACCGGGGTCGAGACCCTGACCCTCGGCCCCTGGCCGGCCGAGCGGCCCGGCGACCTCGACCCGCAGGCCGAGGCGGCCATGGCCGACCTCCAGGAGACCATCGTGGCCCTGCGCCGGTTCCGGGCCGAGCACCGGGTCCCGCCGTCGCGCCGGCCCCGGCTGGTGGTCGTGCCCGCCGGCGACGACCAGGCGGCCCTGTACGAGGCCGAGGCCGACAGCATCCGCCACCTGGCCCGCCTGGAGGCGGTGGAGGTCGTCGGCAGGCATGGTTCGGGGGGGCCCGGGGGGACGCTTTCGGCCCCCCCGGTGGGTCAAGCTGCGAAGCTGCTGGCCGCGGGGAGCGAGCTGTACATGCCGCTGGAGGGGCTGCTCGACCTGGACGAGGAGCGGGCCCGGCTGGAGCGGGAGCTGGCCGCCCTCGACGCCGAGCGGGCCCGGGCCGAGGCCAAGCTGGCCAACCCGGCGTTCCTGGAGAAGGCCCCGGCCCCGGTGGTGGCCAAGGCCCGCGAGCGGCTGGCCCAGGTCGACCAGGACCTGGCCAAGGTCCGCGCCCAGCAGACCGAGCTGTCGGGGGCCCGCTGATGGCCGCCGCCCGCGACACCCAGGAGGTGGACCTATGGGACGGGTCCCGGAACGGCCGTCCCTCGACGGGCTCGAGGCCAGGTGGGGAGCGCGCTGGGAGGCCGACGGCACCTACCGGTTCGACCCGGCCCGGCCGCGGGAGGACGTCTACGCGATCGACTTCCCGCCCCTGACGGTCAGCGGGTCGCTGCACCTCGGCCACGTCTTCTCCTACTGCCACACCGACATCCTGGCCCGGTTCCAGCGCATGCGCGGCCGGGCGGTCTTCTACCCGGTCGGCTTCGACGACAACGGGCTGCCGACCGAGCGCCGGGTGGAGAACTTCTACGGGGTCCGCAGCGACCCGTCGCTGCCCTATGACCCCGGCTTCGCCCCGCCCGACCGGCCGGGACCGCGCAAGCAGCCCATCTCGCGGCCCAACTTCGTCGAGCTGTGCCGGCGCCTGACCGAGGCCGACGAGCGGGTGTTCGAGGCGCTGTGGCGCCAGCTCGGCCTGTCGGTCGACTGGAGCCTGGCCTACACCACCATCGGGGAGCGGGCCCGCCGCGCGTCCCAGCGGGGCTTCCTGCACCTGCTGGCCAAGGGGGAGGCCTACCAGGCCGAGGCGCCCACCCTGTGGGACGTCACCTACCGCACCGCCGTGGCCCAGGCCGAGATCGAGGACCGCGAGGTCCCCGGGGTCGCCGTCCAGGTCCGGTTCCACCCGGAGGGGTCCGGGGAACCCCAGGGGGGTGCCCCGGTGGGTCGGGAGGGGTCCGGGGGTGCCCCGGTGGGTCGGGACCTGGTGGTCGAGACCACCCGGCCGGAGCTGCTGGCGGCGTGTGTGGCCCTGGTCGCCCACCCCGACGACGCCCGCTACCGCGACCGGGTGGGCACCACCGCGACCACCCCGCTGTACGGGGTGCCCGTGCCCGTGCTCGCCCACCGGCTGGCCGACCCCGACAAGGGGACCGGGCTGGCCATGATCTGCACCTTCGGCGACCTCACCGACGTGGTCTGGTGGCGGGAGCTGGGCCTGCCGGTGCGCTCGATCGTCACCCGCGACGGCCGCATCCAGCCGACCCCGCCGGCCGGCGTACCCGGCGGCCCGGCCTGGGACGAGCTGGCCGGCAGGACCACCGCCGTGGCCCGGAGCCGGGTGGTGGAGCTGCTCCGGGCCGCCGGCGACCTGGTCGGCGAGCCCCGGCCGGTCACCCACCCGGTGAAGTTCTACGAGAACGGCGACCGGCCGCTGGAGATCGTGACCAGCCGCCAGTGGTTCGTCCGCCTGCTCGCCCACCGCGACCGGCTGCTGGAGCGCGGCCGCGAGCTGCGATGGCAGCCCCCGTTCATGCGGGCCCGCTACGAGCACTGGGTCACCGGCCTGCACAGCGACTGGCTGGTCAGCCGCCAGCGGTCCTTCGGCGTGCCCATCCCCCTGTGGTACCGGCTGACCGAGACCGGCCAGGTCGACCACGAGCACCCCATCCTCCCGGACGCCGAGCGCCTGCCCGTCGACCCCTCCATCGACGTCCCCGACGGCTACCAGGCGGCCGACCGGGGCCGCCCCGGCGGCTTCGTCGGCGACCCCGACGTGTTCGACACCTGGGCCACCTCCTCGCTCACCCCCCAGATCGCCGGCCGGTGGGAGGAGGACCCCGACCTGTTCGGCCGGGTGTTCCCCATGCACCTGCGCCCCCAGGCGCACGAGATCATCCGGACCTGGCTGTTCTACACGGTCGTCCGGTCCGACTTCGAGCACGGCGTGCTGCCCTGGTCCCTGGCGGCCATCTCCGGCTGGGTGGTCGACCCCGACCGGCGCAAGATGTCCAAGTCCAAGGGGAACGTCGTCACCCCGACCGACATGCTGGAGCGCTACGGGGCCGACGCCCTGCGCTACTGGGCGGCCGGGGGCCGGCCCGGCACCGACACCGCCGTCGACGAGGCCCAGATGCGGGTCGGCCGTCGCCTGGCCATCAAGCTGCTCAACTCGGGCCGGTTCATCCTCGGCCTCCCCGAGGACGGCCCCGATGGCGGCGGGCCGACCGAGGCGCTGGACCTGGCCGTGCTGGCCGCCCTGGACCAGGTGGTGGCCGACGCCACCGCGACCCTGGAGGGCGCCGACTGGACGGCCGCCCTGGAAGGCGTCGAGCGCTTCTTCTGGGCCTTCTGCGACGACTACCTGGAGCTGGTCAAGGACCGCGCCTACCGGCCGGTGGGCGACCCCACCGGGGCCTCGGCCAGGGCCGCCCTGCGGGCCGGCCTCGACAGCCAGCTGCGCCTGCTCGCCCCCTATCTCCCGTATGCCTGCGAGGAGGTGTGGTCGTGGTGGCGCGACGGCTCGGTCCACCGGGCCGCCTGGCCGGGCCCGTCCGCCGCCGGGGACGCCGACCGGCGGCCGCTGGAGGCGGCCCGCCAGGTCATCGCGGCCATCCGGCGGGCCAAGAGCCAGGCCAAGCTGCCCCTGCGCACCCCCGTCGCC
Source organism: Actinomycetes bacterium (assembly GCA_045807325.1). Classification (GTDB taxonomy): domain Bacteria; phylum Actinomycetota; class CALGFH01; order CALGFH01; family CALGFH01; genus CALGFH01. The sequence goes on from JBJMHP010000099.1 coordinate 4,095, forward strand.
CTGGCCGAGGTCATCGGCCCGCCGGAGCTGCTGGCGGCGGCCCGGGGGGCCGAGGCCGACCTGGCCGCCGCCGGGCGGGTGGCGACCTTCCAGTACCGTGAGGAGCCGCGGGCGGACGGGCTCGACGTCCGGGTCGAGCTGGCCCCGGCCGAGGAGACCACCACATGAGCGACCAACCCCGCGAGATCGAAGGCGTCCTGCTGGTCAGCGCCGACGACCAGGAGGCGGCGGCCCGCCAGGTGGCCGGGCTGGAGGCCGTCGACCGGTTCGACCTGCGGCCACGGCCGACCCAGCGGATCCGCGACACCTACCTCGACACCGCCGACGGCGACCTGGGCGCCCACCGGGTCGCGTTCCGGGTCCGGGAGCTGGACGGCCGGGCGCTGCTGACCCTCAAGGCTGACCCCGTCCGGTCGGGGCTGGCCGCCGAGCGGCTGGAGCTGGAGGCGCCCTGGTCGGCCGAGGCCCTCAGGGCCGTCCTGGAGGAGCTGCGCCGCCGCAGGATCGAGCTGGCCGACCCGCCCGGGGGAGCCGGGGCCGGGGAGCCCCTGGCCGACCTGAGTGGGCTCGGCCTGCACCCGACCCAGGTCCGCGACACCACCCGCACCCCCCGGGACGTGCTCGAGCGCGGCCGCGAGGCCGCCGGGCCGGTGGCCGAGCTGACCGTGGACGACGTCGGCTACCAGCTCCCGACCGGGAGCGCCCGGCTGCTCGAGGTCGAGGTCGAGGCCAAGGGACCGGGCGGGCTGGAGACCGTGCAGGCGCTGCTGGCCGCCCTGGCCGAAGGGTTCGCGGAGACGCTGCGGCCATGGCCCTACGGCAAGCTGGCCACCGGGCGGGCCGTGGAGCAGCTGCTGGCCGCCGGCCGGCTGGAGGGCCTGCTCGACCCGGCCGGCAGGATCCACCCCTCGGCCCACGACCGCCTGGCCGAATTTCTCGCACAAAATGGCCCTTGACGGAGCACTCGGACCGCGCGCAAACTGCTGCCAGCAGGCTTCAGGCAGAGAGGTGGTGAACCACGTGACGGCGAATCCCAAGCGAACCAGCTGGCTCCGCGTCCGCTGGTACCGCTTCCACCTGCGCGGTCGCCTCGTCCCGACCGCCATGTCGAGCATCGCGCTCCCCGGAGGGAACGCACCGTAAGGCGCACAGACTGCGCCTGATTTCGCGGTGACCGCCTCCCTCCCGGGGAGGCGGTTTTTCGTTTCCCATTTTCCTTTCCGAGAGCGGGGGAGGTGTGCGCCGTGTTCCGGTATGTGCAGGAGCAGGCCCGCCGGTGCTACTGCCGGTACTGCCGCGGCCATGGGTGCGGCGGCTGGTGCCGGTGGTGCCGGTGAGGAGATCGTCAGGCCGCTGCCCACGCGGGTGGCGGCCCGGCCATGGCTGAGGCGGAACCACCGCTCCCTTCTCCCTAGTGACACAGTCGGATGCTACGGTCGGCCGGTGAGTCGTTATCGCCCGTACCCGACCCCTGCCCAGGAGACAGCGCTGCTGTCGCATTGCACGCACGCCCGGTACGTGTGGAACCTGGCTGTGGAGCAGCGCGACTGGTGGCAGCCAGGCCGTCGGGCGCCTGGATACGCCGAGCAGTGCCGCCAGCTCTCCGAGGCCCGTGCCGCGTTCCCATGGCTGGCTGAGGGCAGCGTGATTGTGCAGCAGCAGGCGCTCCGGGACTTCCAGGCCGCCCAGGTCTCGTGGTCTGCAGCGCTGCGCCATTGGCGCAGGCGGTACGTCAAGATCCCGCCGGGGCGGCGACCAAACCCACCCGGCCAGCCTGGTTTCCGCAAGCGCGGACAGTGCGAAGGGTTCCGGATCGTCGCCACCGGACCGCAGGACCTGCGGCCCCTTAACCGCCGCTGGGCCCAGGTGTTGGTCCCCAAGCTCGGATGGGTCAGGTTCCGGCTGTCGCGTCCGGTGCCGGACGCGAGGTCTTACCGTGTGACCCGCGACCGGGTGGGGCGCTGGCCAAGCGCGGCTCCAACCGTCGGGCGAAGCTCAAGGCGCGGCATGCGCGGCTGCACGCCCGCAATGCCGATGCGCGGCGAGATTGGGTGGAGAAGGTGTCGACCGAGATCGCCCGCGGCTACGACCTGATCCGGATTGAGGACTTGGACGTGGCGGGCAGGATCCGCTCGGCCCGGGGCACCGTCGCGCAGCCCGGTCGCCACGTTGGTCAGAAGGCAAGCTTGAACGGTTCGATCCTCCGATCCGGGTGGGGCATGTTTGCCACCCGACTTGAGCACAAGGCCCGGGGCCGGGTCGAGAAGGTCAATCCCGCATATACGAGCCAGCGTTGCTCGCAGTGCGGGACCGTGGATCGGAGGGCTCGCGAGAGCCAAGCCGCCTTCCGGTGCTGGTCCTGCGGATACTTCGCCAACGCCGACCACAACGCTGCACGGAACATCGCGGCGGGACACGCCGCGCGGGGAGGCTTGGCGTTGGCCGAGCCGATGAACCGCGAACCTCAACTCGCGGCCTCCTCGGTCAAGTAGTTGGAATCCCCGCCGTTCAAGCGGGGAGGGTGTCAATACAATCTGACTCATGGAGTACCGAGACGCCGTCGCCGCCCTGTACGCCCGCATGCCGACCCGGATGGGCCCCAGCCTGGACCGGATCAGCCGGCTGGCCGAGCTGCTCGACCACCCTGAGCGGACCGCCCCGGCCGTCCACCTGACCGGCACCAACGGCAAGACCACCACCGCCCGCATGGTCGCGTCCCTGCTGGCCGCCTTCGGGGTCGGGGCCGGGGTCTACACCAGCCCCCACCTCCAGGACGTGCGTGAGCGGATCGCGCTGGCCACCCGACCCATCGCCACCGACGAGTTCGCCGAGACCTGGGCCTACCTGGAGCCGTTCCTGGCCGAGGTCGACCGGACCTCGGACCAGCCGGTGACCTTCTACGAGGCCCTGACCGCCATGGCCTTCACCTGGTTCGCCGAGCTGCCGGTCGACGCCCAGGTGATCGAGGTCGGCATGGGCGGCACCTGGGACGCCACCAACCTGGTCCACGGCCAGGTGGCCGTCATCAACCGGGTCGGCCTCGACCACCCCGAGCTGGGCGACACCCCGGCCCAGGTGGCGGTCGAGAAGGCCGGCATCATCAAGCACGGCGCCACCGTGGTCAGCCAGGCCCAGGACGACGACGTGCTCGCCGTCATCGCCGAGCGGGCGGCCGACCAGGAGGCCAGGCTGCTGGTCGCCGGCCGCGACTTCGGCGTCGAGCGGCGCCGCCAGGCCGTCGGCGGCCAGGTCCTCGACCTGCGCACCCCCCGCGGCGTCACCACCGACGTCCTCGTCCCCCTGCACGGCCGCCACCAGGCCGACAACGCCGCCGGGGCCCTGGTGGCGGTCGAGGCGTTCCTGGGGGCGCACGAGGGGGCGTGGGGGCCGGGCACCGACGCCCCCACCGCCGACCGGCGTGAGCTGGATCACGACACGGTCAGGGCCGGGTTCGCGGCCGTGACCTCGCCGGGACGCCTGGAGGTGGTGTCCCGCCAGCCGCTGGTGCTGCTGGACGGCGCCCACAACCCGGCCGGGGCCCGCGCCCTGGCCGCGGCCCTGCTCGAGGAGTTCGTGGTCGACCGCCGCACGCTGGTGGTGGCCTGCCTGGCCGACAAGGACATCCGCGGCATCCTGAGCGCGCTCCTCCCGGCCACCGGCCGGCTGATCGTGACCACCAACCGCAGCCCGCGGGCCGCCCCGGCCGAGCGGCTGCGCAAGGAGGCCGAGGCCCTCGGCCTGCACGCCGAGGTCGCCCCGGACGTGGCCAGCGCCGTCGGCCAGGCCATCGACGGCGCCGGCGAGTCCGAGGCGGTGGTGGTCACCGGCTCCCTGTACACGGTGGGGGAGGCCCGGGAGCTACTCATGGGCCCCGGCCCGGCTGAGTAGAATCCTCTGACCTTCCCGCCGTCCTGGAGGATCCTCGTGGCCGACGAACGCACCCTGGTCCTGTGCAAGCCCGACGCGGTCGCCCGCGGCCTGGTCGGCGAGGTGATCGGCCGGCTGGAGCGCAAGGGCTTCCGGCTGCTCGCCATGGAGCTGCGCAGCCTCGACGAGGCCACCGCCAAGCGGCACTACGCCGAGCACGAGGGCAAGCCGTTCTTCGGTGACCTGGTCTCCTTCATCACCTCCGGGCCGCTGGTCGCGCTGTGCGTCGAGGGACCGGAGGCGGTCGGCTCCGTGCGCACCCTGATGGGCCCGACCAACCCCATCACCGCCCCGCCCGGGTCCATCCGCGGCGACTACGGCCTGGAGATCGAGAAGAACCTGGTCCACGGCTCCGACTCCGGCGAGTCGGCCGCCCGCGAGCTGGCCCTGTTCTTTCCCGAGCTGTAACCAATCAGCCATTGGGTAGTTCGAGGGGCTGGTGTAGGATGCCCGGGTTCTTAGGGGGCGCATCCGCCACCCCGCCGTGATCCAACATAGCGCTGGAAGGGGCTGGTCTGGCTTGCAGAACGCCTTCCGCTTCCTCGGCCGCGACATGGCCGTCGACCTCGGCACCGCCAACACCCTGGTCTACGTCCGCGGCCGCGGGGTCGTGCTCAACGAGCCCTCGGTGGTCGCCATCAACCACAAGAACAACGCCGTCCTGGCCGTCGGCACCGAGGCCAAGGCGATGATCGGCCGCACCCCGGCCCACATCGTGGCCACCCGCCCCCTCAAGGACGGGGTCATCGCCGACTTCGACACCACCGAGAAGATGCTGCGCTACTTCGTCCACAAGGTGCACCGCCGCCAGTTCATGGTCAAGCCCCGGGTGGTGGTATGCGTGCCCTCGGGCATCACCGGGGTCGAGCGCCGGGCCGTGGTCGAGTCGACCTACCGGGCCGGCGCCCGCAGCGCCTTCATCATCGAGGAGCCCATGGCGGCCGCGATCGGCGTCGGCCTGCCCGTGCACGAGCCGGCCGGCAACATGGTGGTCGACATCGGCGGCGGCACCACCGAGGTCGCGGTGGTCGCCCTGGGCGGGATTGTCACCAGCCAGAGCATCCGCATCGGCGGCGACGAGATGGACGAGTCGATCATCAGCTACATCAAGAAGGAGTACTCGCTGATGCTGGGGGAGCGGACCGCCGAGCAGATCAAGATCAATCTCGGCTCGGCCTTCCCCCTGCCCGAGGAGCCGACCACCGACATCCGCGGCCGCGACCTGGTCAGCGGCCTGCCCAAGACCATCACCATCGGCGCCGAGGAGATCCGCAAGGCCATCGAGGAGCCGGTCAACCAGATCGTCGACGCCGTCAAGAACACCCTGGACCGGACCCCGCCCGAGCTCGCCGCCGACGTCATGGACAAGGGCATCGTGCTCACCGGCGGCGGGGCCCTGTTGCGGGGGCTCGACGAGCGGCTCAAGCACGAGACCAGTATGCCGATCCACGTGGCCGAGGAGCCCCTGCACTCGGTGGCGTTCGGCTCCGGCAAGTGCATCGAAGAGTTCGAGTCGCTCAAGAAAGTGCTCATCGCGTCAGAGGCCCACTGACACCATGGAGGTCGGGAGGCCAGGCGCCTCCCGGAGAAGGTGTACGAACGTCCGCGCCGTGCGCGCACCGTCCTGGCCGTGCTGCTGGCCGCCGCGATCGTGCTCATCACGATCGACTTCCGCCAGCCCGACGGCGGCCCCGTCGACCGCCTGCAGCGCCTGGCCATCGCCGTGTTCGGCCCGCTCCAGCAGGGGGCCAGCGCAGTTGTGCGGCCGGTCGCCGACCTGGTCGGCGGGGTGGCCGAGCTGGGCGGCCTGCGCCGGGACAACCGGCGGCTGGAGGACGAGGTGGCCCGGCTGCGCGCCCAGGAGCGGACCTATGCCGACGTGCTCGAGGAGAACCGGCGCCTGCGCGGGGCGCTGGGGATGGCCAAGCGCTGCGGCTGCCGCACCGTCGGGGCGTCGGTGGTGGCCAGCTCCGGGTCCAACTTCCAGCTCTCGGTCACCGTCGACGCCGGGTCGCGCCAGGGCGTCAAGCGGGACATGGCCGTGGTCGACGCCGACGGGCTGGTCGGCCGGGTCACCCAGGTGACCGCCGACTACGCCACCGTGCTGCTGGTCACCGACCCGGCCAGCGGCGTCGCGGCCACCCTGGCCCGCGGCAAGGCCCCCGGCATCCTCAAGGGCAGCGGCGAGCAGCTGCTGTCGTTCCAGCCGGTCCGCGCCGGCACCAAGGTCCAGCGCGGCGACCCCGTGGTCACCCAGGGCTACCAGGGCAGCGTGTTCCCCGCCGGCCTCCCCATCGGCGTGGTCGAACGCGTCGACCCCGCCGGCTCCGCCAGCCTCGTCCCCCGGGTCGCCGTCCGCCCCTACGCCAGCCTCGGCGCCCTCGACGTGGTCGCCATCGTCGTCGAACGCCCGACCCCACCGCCCCGGGGGACCTGACCCGTGCGCCGGTTGCTTGCTCTGGCGGTGGTGCTCGTCGTGGCCGTGCTGATCCAGTCGACGGTGCTGGCCCGGCTGCGGCTGGCCGGGGCCCGGCCCGACCTGCTGGTGCTGGCGGTGGTGTCGGTGGCCGTCGCCACCGACCCGACGACCGGGGCGGTCTTCGGGTTTGTGGCCGGGCTGGTCTCCGATCTGCTGTTCGACCTGCCGGTCGGGGTGTCGGCGCTGGTCTACACGGCCGTCGGGTTCGCGGTGGGCACCGTCCGGGTGTACGTGACCAGCCACCGCCCCCTGGTCCATCTGGTCCTGGCCGGCGCGGCCAGCCTGGCCTCGGTGTGGTGCTGCGGGCTGCTGCTGCGCGTGTTCGACCTGTCGTCCTGGGCGACCGTCACCCGCGCCGGCCCGCTGGTCGCCCTCTACAACCTGCTGCTGACCCCGTTCATCTACCCGGTGGTGTGGGCGCTGACCGAGCGCATCCCCGCCAGACCGGCCCAGCGTTGGTAGGTTGACGTCCGTGCGCCCGCCGTCCTCTCCGCTGCGCCAGCGCCTCACCATGCTGTCCGTCCTGGTCCTGGTGCTGTTCGTCGCCCTGTCCTCACGCCTGTGGTACCTCCAGGTGCTGGCCGGCGAGCGCTACGGCGACCTGGCCGAGGGCAACCGGGTCCGCCAGGTGGTGGTCGAGGCCCCCAGAGGCCGGATCCTGGACGCCAAGGGCCGGGTGGTCGTCCGCAACCGGGCCGCCTGGGCGGTCACGGTCAAGCCGACCGAGCTCGGCGACCGCCGCCGCGAGGTCCTGGGGCGCCTGGCCCGCCTGCTTGACACCACCCGGGCCCGGCTGGAGGCCCGCATCGCCGACTACACCGGCTCCCCCCTGCGCGGCATCCCGGTGGCCGAGGACGTCCCCACCCGCCAGCTCTTCTACCTGACCGAGCACGCCGACCGCTTCCCCGGGGTCGCTCCCGAGGTTCTGGCGCTGCGCGAGTACCCGGCCGGGGCGGCCGCCGCCCACGTGCTCGGCTACGTCGGCGAGATCTCGGCCGAGGAGCTCAAGCAGCGGCGCTTCCGCCGCTATGAGGCCGGGGACATCATCGGCAAGGCCGGGGTCGAGCTGACCTACGACCAGTGGCTGCGCGGCCGCGACGGCGTCCAGGACCTGGAGGTGAACGCGGCCGGCGAGGTCGTCCGGGCCCTCGGCGGCCGCCCCCCGGTCCCCGGGCGGGACCTCCAGCTCACCGTCGACCTCGACCTCCAGAAGACCGTGGAACGGGCCCTGGCCGACGGCATGCGGGCCGCCCGCCAGCTGCGCGACAGCCAGCGGGGCGGCACCTACCCGGCCCCGGCGGCCACCGCGGTCGTGCTCGACCCCGACAACGGCGCCCTGCTCGCCCTGGCCAGCCTGCCCCAGTACGACCCACGCCGCTTCGTCGGCGGCATCTCCCGGCGCGACTTCGCCAGGTACGCCGACAGCCCCCGCAAGCCGCTGCTGCACCGGGCCGTCCAGTCGGTCTACCCGCCCGGCTCGACCTGGAAGCCGTTCACCGCCATGGCCGGCCTTGACGCCGGCACCATCACCCCGTCCAGCACCTTCAACTGCCCCGGGTCGTTCACCATCGGCAACTACACCAAGCGCGACTGGACCCCGCGGGGCCATGGCTCGGTCGCCCTCACCAACAGCCTGCGGCTGTCCTGCGACGTCTACTACTACAACCTCGGCGCCCAGTTCGGCGTGGCCGAGCGGGCCCAGGAGGACCGGGGCGACAAGGTCGACGAGAAGATGCAGGCCACCGCCCGCCAGTTCGGGTTCGGCCGGCAGCCAGCCATCGACCTGCCCTACGGGGCCGAGGGCACGGTCCCGACCCGCGAGTGGCGCCGACGGTTCTGGGAGCAGAACAAGAAGACCTACTGCGCCGGCTCCAGCGCCCTGTACAAGGAGCTGTGCCACGACGGCTGGCGCTGGCAGGGCGGGGACAACCTCAACATCGCCATCGGCCAGGGCGACCTGCAGGTGTCGCCGCTGCAGCTGGCCCTCGGCTACGGGGCCCTGGCCAACGGCGGCACCGTCTACCGGCCCCATGTCGGCCGGGCGGTGCTCGACCCGGCCAGCGGGCGGGTGGTCCGGCGGGTCGAGCCCCGGGTCGCCGAGGTGGCCGACGTCCCCGGCGGCGCCCTGGCCGCCGTCGGGCAGGCCCTGGCCACCGTGCCGACCGCGGGCACGGCGAGCTCGGCGTTCGCCGGGTTCCCGCTGGACCGGTTCCCGGTCGCCGGCAAGACCGGCACCGCCGACCTGCCGCCGCGGGCGCCCTTCGCCTGGTTCGCCTCCTACGCCCCGGTCGGCAGCCCCGACTACGTGGTCGTGGTCATGGTCGAGCAGGGCGGCCACGGCGGCGAGTCGGCCGCCCCGGTGGCCCGGGCCATCTACCAGAAGCTGTTCGGCCTCCCGGTGACCCCGGTGGCCCCCGGCGCCGACCGGAGCGGCTGATGCAGGAGTCGTGGGGGTCGTACTCGGACCGGGTGTCGCGGCTGGGCTGGGAGCAGGCCAGCGACCGGCCGATGGCCTGGCGCGCCCCCTGGCGGCACCTGGACCCGACGGTGATCCTGGCCGCGATCGCCCTGACCGCCCTCGGACTGGCCGCCATCTACTCCTCGACCTTCGCCGGGCTTCGGGCCCAGGGGCTGTCCGAGGCGTCGATCATGCGCCGCCAGCTGCTCAACCTCGGCCTGGGGATGGCCGTCATGGTGGTGGCCATGGTGATCGACTACCGCCGCCTCCAGGCCTGGGCCGGGGTGGTGTTCGGGGCCGTGGTGGTGGTCCTGGGGCTGGTCCTGACCCCGCTGGGGTCGGCCACCAACGGCGCCCAGTCCTGGTTCGAGCTCGGCGCCTACCAGCTCCAGCCGTCCGAGTACGCCAAGGTCGGGACCATCATCACCCTGGCCGCGGTGTTCGGGTCCCGGCGGGAGACGCCGGGGACACGCCGGCTGGCCCTCGGGCTGGCCGCGATCGGCCTGGTCTGCGTCGAGATCCTCCTCCAGCCCGACTTCGGGACGTTCATGGTGTTCGTGGCCATCCTGTTCGGGGTCCTGCTGGTCTCGGGGGTGCAGCTGCGCTGGCTGCTGGTCCTGGTCCTGATCGGGGTGATCGGGACAATCGGTATGTTCAAGCTGAACGTCCTGCACGAGTACCAGAAGGAGCGTCTGACCGCGTTCATCGACCCCAGCGCCGACGACGGTGGACGAGGCTTCACCTACAACTCGAGGCAGGCCCTGATCGCCATCGGCTCAGGCGGCGTCACCGGCAAGGGCTACCTGCGCGGCACCCAGACCAACCTCCAGTACGTGCCCGAGCAGAAGACCGACTTCATCTTCACCGTCATCGGCGAGGAGCTCGGCTTCACCGGCGCCGTGGGCCTCCTCGCCCTCCTCGCCCTGCTCCTCTGGCGCGGCCTCCGCATCGCCGCGGTCGCCAGAGACCCCTTCGGCGCCCTCCTGGCCGCCGGCGTGGTGACCATGCTCGCCTTCCAGGCCTTCGTCAACATCGGCATGACCATCGGCATCATGCCCATCACCGGGATCCCCCTGCCCTTCGTCTCCTACGGAGGGTCGTCCCTGGTGGCCACGTTCCTGGCCATCGGCCTCCTGGAGAACGTGCACATGCGGCGGTACCTGTAGGGGGGCGGCCCCTCACCCGGACACGGACACGCCTCACCCCCCCGGCGGGGCAGGTCTTTGCTGGAGCTTGTCGGTTCTGGCAGACTCTTTGGCAGTCTTGCGCCATGCCATCCGGCGGTGCGGCCCGGCGGCGTTCACGCTGCTTCCTGCTGTTCCCGGGGCATCTCGTGGTACCTCGGCCGTCGTGCCGATGTCCCCAGGGGCTTGCCCGGAGGGGAAGTGCCGGTCCGCGTTCGCGGCCGTTCCACCGGTGGCGGGGGAGTTGCCGCTCTCTTGAGCGCAGAAGGTTTGCGGTCGCCCGCGACGGCGGCCGTCCGAGTGTTATAGAGGAGCATCGATGGCTTCCCCCGACGACGCGCGGGTCGACGAGGCCCGCGACCAGTCCACCGTTCCCGCATCCCCGTCCACCACTTCCGCACCCAGTGACGAGCCCTCCTCGGCCCCGCAGCGGCGTCCGCGCGGGGCCGCGTCGTTCCCGGGGGGCCCACCCCCGGCCTCGCCCGCCCCGGCCGTCCCTCCGGCCGCCCCGGCCCCGGCGCCCGAGCCCCCGCCGCCGCCCCAGTTCCAGGTGACCACCGTCGAACCCTCGGCCGCGTCGTTCCCCGGCGGCCCGCCGCCTCCGGCCCCGCCACCCCGCGACGACCCGCCCCCGGCGACCACCGCCCGGGCCGAGGCCGTCACTCAGCCGCCAGCGCCGCCCCAGGCCCCCTCCGCGCCCGAGCGGCCCGAGACGCCGGAACCGGCGACACCGGTCCAGCGCCAGGAGGCCCCTACCCCGCCAGCTGCCGCGGATCAGGTCGAGGAGGCCCCCGCCGGCCGGACCGGCAGTCGCCGCCGTCGTCGTGGTGGCCGCGGTCGAGGCGCCGGCGCCCCGGCGGCCACTTCGGGCGAGACTGCGGACCCTGACCCGACGGCCGCCCAAACACCCCCTCCCGACGCCGTTCCCACGGCCGCGGCTGTCACCGGTCTCGGGGGCCCGACCCCGCGCGACCTGGCTGCCGCCGCCGACGGCCCAACCCCGACAGGCGACGGCCCCGCCGCGGCTGGAGCCGATGTCGACCCGGGCGAGGCCACGGCGCCCACCTCCGGCGGCTCGGCAAGGACCCGGGCGCGGCGGCGGCGCCGGGCTGCGGCCAAGGCGCGTGGCCGGGACACGGTCGCCGACGGCGACGCCACCGAGGCGGCCGACCTCGGGGTCGTGGGCGACGAGGCCTCCCCGACATCCGCCGCCGAAGGCGCCCCGGTCGACGAGGCCGGCAGGCCGGCCCGACCCGCCGCCGACGCCTCCCAGGGCGGCAGGACCAGAACCCGCGGCGGCCCCGCGGGCGGCGAGACCACCCAGGCGGCGCCCTCCGGCGGGCTCCAGGCCGAACGGGCCGACCAGACCCAGCCGACCGCCGCGCCCTCCCGGACCTCCAGGTCGCGGCGCCGCTCCGGCGGGGGCGGCAACGGCGACGCCCAGCAGGCCCGACCCGCCAACGCCGACCCGCAGCCGGCCGACGGCGACCCCCAGGCCGGGGCCGGGACCCGCACCTCCGGCGAGCGTGGTACCGGCCGTGGCCGGCGGCGGGGCCGCGGCGGCGCCCGCCTGGTGGCCGTCGACGCCGACGAGGCCACCACCACCCCGGAGGCCACCACCACCCCCGACGCGCCCGAGGGTGAGGCCCGCGAGTCGCAGGGAGGCGGCCGCGGCCGGTCGGGCGGCTCAGGGTCCGAGCGCTCGACCCGGCTGGAGACCCGCTCCCGCCGTGAGGGGGCCCGCCAGGCCGACCGGGGCCGCCGGCGCCGCCCATCGGGGCTGACCGAGGAGCAGAAGCGGATCCTCCGCGAGGAGGGCCCCGAGCGCCGCATGATCGTCACCGAGGGCGCGGAGCGCACCCAGATCGGCGTCCTGGAGGGCCCGACCCTGGTCGAGCACTACGTGACCCGAAAGTCCGGCCGCTCCATGGTCGGCAACGTCTACCTGGGCCGGGTCCAGAACGTCCTGCCCGGCATGGAGGCCGCCTTCGTCGACATCGGCCGCGGCCGCAACGCCGTCCTGTACGCCGGCGAGGTCAACTACAACGAGGAGGACCTGGACGGCGAGGCACCCAGGATCGAGAAGGTCCTCAAGGCCGGCCAGCCCGTGCTCGTCCAGGTCACCAAGGATCCGATCGGGGCCAAGGGCGCCCGCCTCACTGCCCAGGTCTCCCTGGCCGGCCGCTACCTGGTCCTCCAGCCCGAGGACAACACCTTCGGCATCTCCCGGCGCCTCCCCGAGGCCGAGCGCGACCGGCTGCGCGACATCCTCAAGGAGGTCCGGCCCAAGGGCCTCGGCCTGATCGTCCGCACCGCCGCCGAAGGCGCCAGCGCCGACGACCTCCGCGCCGACCTGGCCCGCCTCCAGGCCCGCTGGGAGACAGTCGAGCGCAAGGCCAAGAAGGCCAGCGCCCCGGCCGCCATCTACTCCGAGCCCGAGCTGGTGGTGCGGGTCATCCGCGACATCTTCTCGCCCGACTTCGTCGAGCTGGTCGTCGACGGCGACGAGCTCTACCAGCGGGTCGAGGAGTACCTCACCGAGGTCGCCCCCGATCTGCTGCCCAAGCTGCACAAGCACCAGGGCAAGCTGCCGGTGTTCGAGCACTACCGGGTGGTCGAGCAGATCCACAAGGCCCTGGAGCGCAAGGTCTGGCTGCCCTCGGGCGGATCCATCGTGATCGACCGCACCGAGGCCATGACGGTCATCGACGTCAACACCGGCAAGTTCGTCGGCAAGGCCAACCTCGAGGAGACGGTGGTCGCCAACAACCTGGAGGCGGCCGACGAGATCGTCCGCCAACTCCGCCTGCGCGACATCGGCGGCATCATCATCATCGACTTCATCGACATGCTGTTCGAGCGCAACCAGCAGGCCGTGGTCGACCGCCTCCGGGCCGCCCTGGTCAGGGACAAGACCAAGAGCCAGGTCATGGAGGTGTCGTCCCTCGGCCTGGTCCAGATGACCCGCAAGCGCGTCTCGGGCGGCCTGCTCGACAGCTTCTCCGAGACCTGCCCCACCTGCGACGGGCGCGGCGTGGTGATCACCCATGAAATCCAGTAACCTTTGCGGTCGGCGCTCGGGCGACCCCGCCCGACGCCGCCTCCATCTGTGAAAGGACGATCCCAGGTGTACGCCGTCATCCGGACCGGCGGAAAGCAGTACAAGGTGAAGGTCGGCGACCTCATCGACGTCGAGCGCCTCGGCGACGACGACGGCGCCAGCCTCGAGCTGGAGCCGCTGCTGGTCGTCGACGACGACGGCAAGGTGACCTCGGCCGCCGACGACCTGGCCAGGGCCAAGGTCACGGCCAGCGTGGTCGACCACCACCGGGGAAAGAAGATCCGCGTCTTCACCTACAAGAACAAGACCCGCCAGCGCCGCACCCTCGGCCACCGCCAGTCCCTGACCAGGCTCAAGGTCGAGACCATCGACCTTGGCCGCAAGCGCGCGGCCCGGTCGGGCGGCAGGGCCAAGCAGGAGCAGAGCGACAAGCAGGAACAGGAAGGCTGAGATGGCGCACAAGAAGGGCGCATCCTCCAGCCGCAACGGCCGTGACTCGGCCGCCAAGCGGCTCGGGGTCAAGCGTCACGGCGGCCAGCTGGTGACCGCGGGCACGATCCTGGTCCGCCAGCGCGGCACCCGCATCCACCCCGGCGAGGGCGTCGGCCGCGGCGGCGACGACACCCTGTTCGCCAAGGTCGACGGCACCGTCATCTACCACATGGTGCGCGGCCGCAAGCAGGCCAGCATCGACCCGGGCGCCTAGCCGGGCCGCGACCTCACGCCGCGCCGCGGGACCCTTCGCCGTGTTCGTCGACGAGACCACCATCGAGGTGACCGCCGGGCGCGGCGGCGACGGGGTGACCTCGTTCCACCGCGAGAAGTACCGGCCACGGGGCGGACCCGACGGCGGCGACGGCGGCCGCGGCGGCGACGTGGTGCTGGCCGCCGACCCCGGCGTCGGTACCCTGGTCGAGTACCACTTCCACCCCCACCAACGCGCCGGCCGGGGCAGGCACGGGCAGGGGAGCAACCGCAAGGGCGCCAACGGCGAGGACCGGGCGCTGCCGGTCCCGATCGGCACCCTGGTCCGCGACGCCGACGGCCAGCTGCTGGCCGACCTGGACCGGCCCGGGGCGCGGTTCGTGGCCGTCAGGGGCGGCCGCGGCGGCCGCGGCAACGCGGCCCTCTCCGGGCCCGGGCGCCGGGTCGCGACCTTCCACGAGAAGGGCGAGCCGGGCCGCCAGCGCCGCCTCACCCTGGAGCTGCGCTCCCTGGCCGACGCCGCCCTGGTCGGCTTCCCCAACGCGGGCAAGTCCAGCATCGTCGCCCGGGCCTCGGCGGCCCGGCCCAAGGTGGCCGACTACCCGTTCACCACCCTGGAGCCCGTGCTGGGGGTGGTGCGGGCCGGCGACCGCGACTTCGTCCTGGCCGACGTGCCCGGACTGATCCCCGGGGCGGCCACCGGCAAGGGCCTGGGCCACCGCTTCCTGCGCCATGTGACCCGCTCGGCGGTGCTGGTCCACGTGGTCGACCTGCACCCCCTGGATCCTGGCCGCGACCCAGAGCGCGACCTGGCCGCCCTCGAGGCCGAGCTGGGCGCCTACGACCCCGAGCTGGCCGACCGCCCGGCGATGGTGGTGGCCAACAAGATCGACCTGCCCGAGGGCCGGGCCCGGCTCCCCGAGGCCGAGGCCGCGGCCAAGCGGCGCGGCCTGCCCTGCTTCGGGGTGTCGGCCGCCACCGGTGAGGGCCTGCGCGAGTTCCTGTACGCCCTGGGGGCCGAGGTCGCCCGGGCCAGGGCGGCCAGACCGGCGGCGACGGCCGCCCCGGCGGCCACCGTCGCCGCCGACCCCGAGGCGCCGATCGCGGTGACCAGGGAAGGGGCCGGGTTCCGGGTCCACGGCGACCGCCCCGAACGCTGGGTCGCCATGACCGACCTGGACAACCCCGAGGCCGTCGCCTACCTGCAGCGCCGCCTGCGCCGGGCCGGGGTCGACGACCTCCTGGCCGAGGCCGGGGCCAGCCCCGGCGACGAGGTCGTGGTCGGCGAGGCCGCCTTCGAGTTCATCCCCGACCCCCTGGCCGACACCCGCGACCGCCCCCGCCGTCCGGCCCGCTAGCCGACCAGCTCGGTGCGGAGCTCGTGGCTGCCGTCGGGGAGCGGGGCCTCGTACCAGAGGCGGTAGCCGCCGCCGGGCAGGGGAAGCACATCCAGGTAGCGGACGTCGGCGACCGGGCCGTCGCCCTCGGGGACCAGCCGGCCGTCCGGCCCGGCCAGGCGGGCCAGGCCGGTCCGCTCGGAGAAGTTCTCCTCCTTGGTGGCCCGGCCGTCGTAGGCGGCCCGGCCGTCGGGGAGGACGGCCGTGACCCGGGCCCCGCGGGCGTCCCAGGTCCCGGACCGGCCGGCCAGGGCGGTGCCGTGCCAGGACCAGGCCAGGCCGTCCCTGCTGGTGGCATAGACGGTGGTCATGCGGTCCTCCTCACCCGGCTCGTCCAGCGGGTGGCAGCAGATCCAGGCCTGCCAGCGGCCCTCGACGACCCGGACCACCGGGTCCTTGACCCCGACCCGGTCGTCGCCGGCGAACACCGTGCGAGGCCGGGCGTCGGCCAGCCCCTCGGGGTCGTCGGCCTCCAGCGCGTCGATCCACCAGTGCTTGCTGTTGGGGGTGGCGCAGCAGATGTACAGCCGCCAGCGGCCCGCCGGGGTGCGGACGACCGCGGGTCGCTCCATCGACATGGCGCCGAATCGACCCTTGTCGAGGATGGCCACGGTGGTGAGCCGTTCCCCATCGGCCGAGCGGGCGACCACCGTGGCCGCCCCCCGCTGGTCGGTGACCCGGACCCGGTAGACGACGACGAAGCCGCCGTCGGGGTCGAGGGCGGCGCTCGGCGCCCCCACCCAGCGCCCATGCCCGGTCCCGGGCGCTGGCACGGCCACCTGCACCCGCCCGGTGCCGGGCAGCGGGAAGCCCGGCCCGCTCGATCGCTGCGTCACGGCTCCTCCCTCGCCCGGGAGTCGTGGCCCGGCACCGGGTCGACCCGGAGCTGGACGGTGCGGATCTCCCAGGCCCGCAGGTCGAGCCGCAGGGCGCCGCCGGCGACCGGCAGGTCCGGCCCGGGCCGGCCCAGCAGGTCGGTCGCCCGGGCGGCGACCACCCCGCCGCCCACGGTGGCCGTCGCCGGGAAGGGGTGCTGGCAGGCCAGCCGCAGCTCCAGCCAGTCCCCGCGCCGCCGCAGCGACGACAGCACCACCCCCGCCCCCTCGACCGACAGCCCCTCGCCTCCGAGCCCGCTGACCGTCCCCGGCCCGCGGCCCGGGCCCGGGGGCCCGCTGCCGGGCGCGGCCAGCAGGTCGTGGCGGAAGCACTCCATGAGGGTGAGCACCCTGTCCTCGTGCCAGGCGCCCCGGTGCGGGTAGATGGCCAGGTCGGTCGCGCCGCCGCCCAGGCACTGGGCTCCTGGGGTGGGGGTCTGGGGGCCGGCCGGCTCGTCCCGGTAGGGGTGGAGGTCGCGGCTGATCTGACCCACCGACCGCACCAGGGTCAGGGCCAGCTCGGGCGGGTCGGCGAGCAGCTCGTACTCGGTCACGTGGTCCAGGAGCACGGCCAGCCCGCCGGCGTCGACGAACCCGCTGGCCGGGAAGGTGGGCAGCGGCACCTCGCCGTGCCCGCCCTCGGCCGAGGTGCCCCGCTCGACCACCGCGAACTGGCCCTCGGCGAAGGACCGCTCCGCGGGTCCGGCCAAGGGCACGTGCAGCCGCAGCCGGTGGTCGCGGCAGGGGTTGTCGACCACGACCCGCAGCCGCAGGAACGGCTCCCCGGCCCGCAGCTCGACCTGCATGACCGTGTGGACGGCGGCCTGCTCGGGGGAGCGGGCGGTCCCGGCGGGATCGAGGCCGGCCGCCCAGCGGTAGGTGCGGCGCACGGCCAGCTCGCCCCGGACCGGCCCGCCGGCCACGGTGGCCACCTCGACCCGCTCGGGCTCGGCAACCACCAGGTCCTGGGCGGGCGGAGCGTAGTTGTAGAGGTCACCGGCGTCGCCGCCGTCGACCAGCCGCCCAACCCCGGTCACCTCCATCTCGCCGGCCCGCACCCGCAGGGTGCCGTCGCCGGCGACCTCCACCGACACCAGCCCGTTGTCGAGCCGCCCCACCCCGGCCACCACCGGGCCGGGCGGTCGGGCAGGGTCCGGTCCAGGCCGGCCAGGCGCGACCGGCCACACCAGCGTCCCCCGCCCCGGGCTGGCCGCGACCGCGGTCCAGCCGAGTGCCGGCACGGGCACGGCCGCCTGCAGCCGCCGCCGCGGCGGCGCCACCACCCGTACCTCCCAGCTGGCCTCCGGGGCGGCGCCGGCGGCCGCCTCGACCTCGGCCCGCAGCTCGTCCATGTCGAGATGGGGCGGGTCGGGATGGTCGTCGAGCTCAAGGACGAGCCGGTGGCCGCCGTCGCCCTCGACCCGGATCCCGTTGATCAGCCGGTTGTAGAGGGTGCGGCCGTGGACGCGCCGGAACACCTCGGCCAGCCGGCTCCCGGCCACGACCTCGGTGTGGACGACGGCGGGGGAGCGGCCCGCCTCCTGGGTGGCCACCAGCCGCCCGTCGGGCAGCTCGAGCGCGACCTCGTCCCAGTCCTCGGGCACGGCCAGGTCCAGGTCGACCAGGCCGGCCCGGCTGAACGGCGACGGGTTGAGCACCGCCACCGCGCCAAGGGGCACCCGGCCGGCGACCTCGGCCGCGACCCGCTCGGCCAGCCCAGACCCCAGCTGGGCGGCCTCGCCCAGGCGCACGGCGACGTGGTCGGCGACCGCGTCGGCCCCACAGCCGGTGATCGAGTCGTGCCCGGAGGACTCGACCAGCCGCCGCCAGCCGAGCTCCAGGAACGGCCCCGGCCAGCCGGTGCCGTGCAGCGCCTGGAGCGGCTCGGCGTAGCGGGCCAGCAGCCGTTCGGCCCGGGCGCAGGCCACCTTGAGGCCGACCCGGGCCGAGATCACCCCCATCAGGATGTTCGCCCGAGCGCTGGACCGCAGCTCGCCCTGCCAGCGCGGCAGGTCGTCCCCGTCGCCGCTGGGCTCCTCCAGGACGTAGCCGGCCAGCGTGCCCAGCCGCACCCGGTAGCCGTCCTGCCGGCGGTTGATCTCCTCGACCACCTCCAGCAGAGCGGGCACCGGGGAGGAGTGGTCGGTGCCATACATGGCCAGCACCGGGTCGCTGCCGAAGTACGGCTCCAGCCGCTCCAGCAGCCGCCGACCGGCGACGGCCACGTCCGGGTAGGTGAACAGCCCGGCCGCGTTGCCGTATCCGCCGACCAGGTACTCGGTGCGCACACTGGAGCCGTCGGGGGCGCTCCAGGTGAACCTGTGCCGGTCGATGGCCGCCGGGACCCCACGCCACACGGCGGCGTGCCCGAACCCGGCCAGCCGCAGCAGCTGGGGGACCTGGGCGGCGTGCCCGAACTCATCGGGCAGATAGCCGACGGCCATGGCCTGGCCGAACCGCTCGGCCCTGTCCACCCCGGCCTCCAGGTTGCGGACCAGGGTCTCGCCGGAGACCAGGAACTCGTCCGACAGGATCCGCCAGGGCCCGACGGCCAGCTGCCCGGTCGCGACCAGGGCCTTGATGCGCGGCTCGGCCTCGGGCCGGATCTCCAGGTAGTCCTCGAGCATGGCCGTCTGGCCGTCGAAGGTGAAGCAGAAGCGCGGGTCGGCCTCGGCCCGGTCGAGCACGCCGTCGACCAGGTCGACCAGGCGCAGCCGGAACCGCTGGAAGGGCTCGTACCACTCCCGGTCCCAGTGGGTGTGGGGGACCAGGTGCAGCATCCTGGGCGATCCCTGTCCGTGGTCCAACAGGACCTCCTCGCAGACGGCCTCGACCGCGGTGCCATGGCTCTCCGGCCGTCGGCGGCTGGTGGGGGCCAGCCTACGCGCCGTCCCCGCCTAGCCCTCCGAGGGGCTGTGCTCCAGGAGCGGGGCCATGCTGGCCAGGTAGGCGGCGACGGCCGCGTAGTCCTGGTCGGCGAGGCCGCGGCCCTTGGCGCCGGCGTACAGCTCGGCCACCCGCTCGGTCCCGGGCAGGTTGGCCCGGGCCGCCCGGGCGGCGTCGAGGGCCAGGCGGAGGTCCTTGTGCATCAGGGCCAGCCGGAACCCCGGGTCGCCGTAGTCGCCGCTCTGCAGCTTGTCCCGCTTGGACCGCACCGTCTGGCTGGCCACCGAGGCCCCCTCGAGCACGTCGAGGGCGCCCTCGGGCGACAGCCCCAGCACCCGCCCGAGGATGAACCCCTCGGCGACCGCGGCCGTCACCCCGCCCAGCACCAGGTTGACCATGAGCTTGGCGGCCTGCCCGGCCCCGACCGGGCCGAGATGCCAGGTCCGCTCCGGGTCGCCGAGGACCTCCAGCAGCGGCCGGGCCCGTTCCACCGCCTCGTCGGCCCCGCCGACCATGATGGCCAGCGTGCCCTCGGCCGCCGGGCCGACCGACCCGGCGACCGGGGCGTCGACGAACTCGATCCCGCGTTCCTCCAGCGCCTTTGCCACCTTGCGGGCCGGTGCCGGTCCTGTGGTCGACATGTCGATCAGGAGACTTCCCGGCCCGAGGCCGCCGGCCAGGCCGTCGCGGCCGAGCACGACCTCCTCCAGCGCGCCGCCGTCGGTCAGCATGGTGATGGCCACATCCGCCTTGGACCCGGCCTCGGCGGGGGAGCCGGCCGGGTCGGCCCGGTCGGCCAGGGCCTCGGCGTGGGCCCTGGTCCGGGACCAGACGACCAGGTCATGGCCAGCGTTGGAAAGGCGCCCCGCCATGGGGGCGCCCATCCGTCCGAGCCCGAGAAAGGCGACGCGGGTCACGCCTGGTCGGACTTCGCTTCCCGCCGCTCTCGGGCGCCTTCGCCTTCGGTGATGCGGCCGATGGCCAGGCCGTTTTCCTTGTCGAAGAAGTGGAACCCGGAGGTGTCGACGGCCAGGTCGACGGAGCGGCCGACCTTGGCCTGGGTCTTGGGGTTGACCCGGGCGGTCCACAGGCTCTGGCCCTCCCCGGCCAACTCCTCGGCCTCGACCTCGTCCTTGGCCGCCTTGTCGAACTTGGCGATCATGATGTCGTGGTGCACCGCCGGGGAGTTGATGGTGAAGATCAGGTTGACCTCGCTGCCCAGCTCCTCGGTGACCGCGACCTCGCCCTTGATCCGCGGCCAGTCCTGGGGCGCGAAGTTGGCGTCCTCCAGGCTGGAGGGGCGCAGGCCGATGATGATGTCCTTGTCGAAGTAGCGGTCCAGGCCCTCCCGGTCAGCGACCAGCTGGTCGGGCAGGGGGATCTTGTAGTCGGCGAACATGATCGACGGCCCCTGGTCGCGGACCAGCTTGGCGTCGGCCAGGTTCATCGCCGGCGACCCGATGAAGGTCGCGACAAAGAGGTTGGCGGGGGCGTCGAACAAGCTCTGGGGGGTGTTGACCTGCATCAACTCCCCGTCCTTGAGCACTGCCACCCGTGACCCCAACGTCATGGCCTCGATCTGGTCGTGGGTCACGTAGATGGTGGTCACCCCCAGGCGCTCGTGCAGGGCGGCCAGCTGGGCCCGCATCGAGACTCGCAGCTTGGCGTCCAGGTTGGAGAGGGGCTCGTCCATCAGGTAGGCCTGCGGATTGCGGACGATCGCCCGGCCCATGGCCACCCGCTGGCGCTGGCCACCCGACAGGGCCGCCGGCTTGCGCTTGAGGAACGGCTCCAGGGCGAGCATCTTGGCCGCCTCGGCCACCCGCCGCTTCTGCTCGTCCTTGGGCGTCTTGCGGAGCTGCAGGCCGAAGGCCAGGTTGTCCTCGACCGTCATGTGGGGGTACAGGGCGTAGTTCTGGAACACCATGGCGATGTCGCGGTCCTTGGGGGGCATGTCGTTGACCACCCGGTCGCCGATGCGGATCTCGCCCTCGGTGATGTCCTCCAGGCCGGCCACCATCCGCAACGCCGTGCTCTTGCCGCAGCCCGAGGGGCCGACGAACACCATGAAGTCGCCATCGGGGATGTCCAGCGACAACTGGTTCACCGCCCGCGTGGTCCCGCCATAGACCTTGGACACATCCTCCAACTCGATGCGCGCCATCGTCGCTCCCTCCACCCGGGTCGGGCCGGCCTGTCGGCAGGGCCGCTCGGGCCGCCCTGCTGACCTGCGCAGACTCTACCCGACGAAACCAAGCAGAAACGCCGTCTGGGGACGTCCCTGCCGACCTTGGCAGTAGCGTAGCCGCCCGCGATGCCGGATACCAGCGGCCAGCCCGCCAGGTGAGCGGGGGTGGGCGCTACACTCCGCGCTCATGAGCCGGCGCATCGGGGTCATGGGCGGCACCTTTGACCCCATCCACCACGGCCACCTGGTCGCCGCCGAGGAGGCACGCTGGCAGTTCGACCTGGACAGGGTGGTGTTCGTCCCCACCGGCCAGCCCTGGCAGAAGCCGGTCGGGGTGAGCCCGGCCGAGGACCGCTACCAGATGACCGTGATCGCCACCGCCTCGAACCCGGCCTTCACGGTCAGCCGGCTGGAGATCGACCACCAGGGCCCGACCTACACCGTCGACACCCTGCGCCGGCTCCGGGCCGAGCAGCCCGACGGCACCCGCCTGTTCTTCATTACCGGGGCCGACGCCGTGCTGCAGATCCTCACCTGGAAGGAGCCCGACCAGGTGCTCGCCCTGTCCGAGTTCATCGCCGCCACCCGGCCCGGCTTCGACCTCGACAGCCTGGTCAGCCAGGTGCCCGGCGCCGCCGGCCGGATCCACCGCATGGAGATCCCGGCCCTGGCCGTCTCCGGCAGCGACCTCCGCGGCCGGGTGGCCCGCGGCGCCCCCATCCGCTACCTGGTGCCCGATGGGGTGGCCCGCTACATCCACGAGCACGGCCTGTACCGGCCCCCCGCCGGCTCCGACCCGTCCGGCGCCTCGCCGCCCGCGCGGGGTACCCAATGAGATCTCCCGGGTGCGCAGCGCTCCCCGGCTCGCTACCGTAGAGGGGCCAGACGCACCGATCTCAGGAGCTCGCCCCTGCCGACAAGCCTCGACCTCGCACTCACCGCCGCGTCGGCGGCATCCTCCAAGCAGGCCCGCGACGTCCTGGTCCTCGACGTCTCCGAGCCGCTGGTCATCTCCGACTACTTCGTCATCTGCTCGGGTAACAGCGACCGGCAGGTCCGCGCCATCGCCGAAGAGGTCGAGCGCGCCTGCCGCGCCGAAGGCACCCGACCCCTGCGCCGCGAGGGGGAACGCGACGCGCGCTGGGTCCTCCTGGACTTCGTGGACTTCGTCGTCCACGTCTTCCTGGAGGAGGAGCGGACCTACTACGACCTCGAACGCCTCTGGCGCGACGCCCCCGTGGTCGCCCGCAGCGACGAGGTCGGCAGCCTGGTCACCGCCTGATTTCACCCAGTTTGCCCAGCCGGTCCTCCGCGGCGCACACTACCTTGCCATCGTCAGGCAGGGGGGTTAAGGAGCACGCGCCGTGATCCGTCGCAGGTTCAGTCTCCTCGGCCTCATCTACGTCCTGGTCGGCCTCTACGTCGCCTGGGCCGACGGCTACATCAACGTCCGCCTGATCAAGCTCGTCGTCTCCGCCCTCTTGGCCATCTTCCTCTGGCCCCTGGTCCTCCTCGGGGTCGACCTCCACATCCGCTGACCTTTGCGACCCACCGGGTCCCCTCGCTATAGTCACTACCTTCCGGGGCTGTAGCTCAGCTGGCAGAGCACTTGCATGGCATGCAAGGGGTCAGGGGTTCAAATCCCCTCAGCTCCACCCCAGGTCAG
>JBJMHP010000100.1:0-3537 GCA_045807325.1 Actinomycetes bacterium
GCTCCAGATCCTGGAGGACGGCCGCCTGACCGACGCCCAGGGCCGCACGGTCGACTTCAAGAACACCGTGCTGATCATGACCTCCAACCTGGGCACCCGCGACATCGCCAAGGGCGCGACCCTGGGCTTCACCGCCCGGCCCGACGCCAAGGTCGACTACGAGCGGATGCAGGGCAAGGTCATGGACGAGCTCAAGCGCCACTTCCGGCCGGAGTTCCTCAACCGGATCGACGAGGTGATCGTCTTCCACCAGCTCTCGAGGGAGCAGGTCAAGAGCATCGTCGACCTGATGATGCGGCGCGTCCACGAGCAGCTGAAGTCCAAGGACATCGCCATGGAGGTCACCGACGCGGCCAAGGACCTGCTGGCCGAGAGGGGCTACGACCCGGCGCTTGGCGCCCGCCCGCTGCGGCGGACCATCCAGCGGCTGGTCGAGGACCCGCTGTCCGAGAAGCTCCTGTGGAAGGAGTTCACCGCCGGCCAGCTGGTCGTGGTCGACGCCGAGAACGGCGAGGTCGCCTTCCGCTCGCTGGACCAGCCAACCGACATCGACGTCCCTCCGGCCGAGCTCGCCGGCAAGGAGTAGGCGTCCCAGCTGTCCCACCCCAGGGATAGGCGAAGCCCCCGGGTTCCCCCGGGGGCTTCGCCGTTAGCATGCCGTCCATGGACGGTGCGGTGCCGGGGCGGGCGTCGGCCGCGCGGTCGTCCCGCCGGCCGCTCGACCGGCTGGCCTGGGTGCACGCGGCCAGCACCTGCGGCGACGCCCTGGTCGCGGTGGCCCTGGCCGGCACCCTGTTCTTCGCCGTCCCCGTGGCCGCCGCCCGCCCCCGGGTCGCCCTGTACCTCCTGCTGACCGTCGCCCCCTTCGCCGTGGTGGCGCCGTTGCTCGGCCGGCTCCTGGACGGCCGCAGCGGCGCCGGCCGCCTCGCCCTGGCCACCGCCATGGCCCTGCGCGCGACCCTGGCCGCCCTGGCCGTGGCCCGCACCGAGTCGCTGCTGCTGTATCCGCTGGCGTTCGGCCTGCTGGTCTGCTCCCGGGCGCATGGGATCAGCCGGACAGCGATGGTCCCGGAGGTGCTGGGGCGGGGCCTCTCCGGTTCGGGTCCGGGCTCGGGTCCCTCCGGTTCGGGGCCCGACAAAGTCCGCGATGGCCCACCGGGCGGCGTGCCGGCCGATCCCGATCCCGCCGCGCCGCCCGCGGCCGTCCCCGCCGGCCAGGACCTGGTCGCCGTCAACGGCCGCATGGCCAGAGTGGCCGCCCTGGGCGGCACGGCCGGGGCCCTGCTCGGAGTCGCCCTCGACCGCCTCCTGGGCGGCGGCGCGGTCCTGGGGGCAGCCGCCATCACCTTCACCGCCGGCACCGCCCTGGCCCTCGCCCTCCCGACAACCCGCCGCCGACGGGAGGCCGTTCCGGGCCGGCGCCGGGACCCGATGGACCGCCGGGCCGCGCGGCTGGCCCGGCCGCCGGGCCGGGTGCGGCTGGCCAGGACGGCCAACACCTGCGTCCGGGCGGTGGGCGGGTTCACCCTGTTCCTGCTCGCCTTCGAGCTCCGCCGCCAGGGCGTCGGCACCGCCGGCCTCGGCCTGCTTCTGGCCGCCGTCGGCGTCGGCGGGGTCGTCGGCGCCTTCCTGCTGCCGCGGGCGGCCCGCCTGGTCCGCGAGGACGGCCTGCTCGCCGGCGGCCTCCTCCTGTGCGGCACGACCGCCTTGCTGCTCGCCGGCCGGGTCGGGGTCGAGTCGGCGGCCGTCGGCGGCCTGGCCATGGGCGCCGGGATCGCCGCCGCCCGCCTCGGCTTCGAGAGCCTCGTCCAGCGCGAGGTCCCTCCACCCGCCCGCGGCACCGCCATCACCCGGGCCGAGACCACCTTTCAGCTCGCCTGGGTCGGCGGCGCCGTCCTCCCCGTCGCCTTCCCCCTCCCCACCACCTCCTCCCTCCTCGCCGCCGCCCTCGTCTGCCTGGTCGCCGCCATCACCTACACCGTCGGCCTCCTCCGCCAGCGACGCGGCCGTGAGGGGAGAGTTCGCACCGCGAAGTCAACGGGCGCGGACAGAACTCGCTGAGCGAGGACCTCCCGGCCCCCGGGCCAGGAAGCCGGCCATCACGGGCTAGCCCAGGGGGGCCTCGCCGAAGACCTTGTGGATGCGACGCAGCTCACGCAGGCGGGGCTCGGTCTCGCCGCCGACCCAGCGGCTGACCGTCTTGACCGAGACGCCCAGCTGCCGGGCGGCGGCCTCCTGGGAGAGGCCCTCGCGCTTGAGCACGCCCGACAGCCACTCGGCGAAGGAGCGGTGGTCGGGGCGGTCGCGGCGCACGGGCGGGAAGGTGCTGCCGGCGCTGGCCGGGCCGCGCAGGACGTCGACCTCGACACCGTCGGGGAAGATCCGGAAGCAGACCTGGATCTGGCCGCCGTCGGGGCTGGCCGCGTCCAGCAGGGCGCTGAGGACGGCCGAGTGCAGCTGCTGGCCGCCCTCGGGGGTCAGCGGGGCGTCGCGCAGGTAGCGCAGGACGAACTCGCGGATGTCGGGGATCGACGACGGGCGGGCCGGGAAGGTCTGGGTGACCACGAAGACCGGGTCGACGACCACCGACTCCAGGGGCTCCAGCCCGTGGGCGTCGTCAATCACCCGGTCCACCCGGGCGTCGCCAACGCGCTCCTCCAAGAATGGCCCCTCGCCGCCGCCAATTTGTGCGATTGTAGGGGAGGTTGCGCTCCGATCCTAGGAACCGGGCAAACGTGCCGCTCTGTCCGGACAGAAGTGTCTTGCAATGCGGTCAGCAACGGCGCATGCTTCCGAGACGCCAGTAGCTGCTGGGAGGGCCGAGCCATGCGACAGCGACTGTCGGAGACGCTCCAAGCAGCAGCCACCGACGCCCTCGACCAGCGGGTCAAGCCCGTCGAGGCCCTGGCCGACGACGCCGCCCAGGTGGCGGCGGCCTGCCACGCCATGGCGATCCGCTTCCACCGCGGCGGCAAGCTGGTCTGCTTCGGCAGCGGCGGCCCCAGCACCGACGCCCAGCACATCGCGGTCGAGTTCGTGCACCCGGTGATCGTGGGCAAGCGGGCCCTGCCGGCCATCTCCCTGACCGGGGACGTGGCCACCCTGACCAGCGTCGCCGCCCGCGAGGGCTACACCGAGGTCTACGCCCACCAGCTCCGCCACCTCGCCGCCCCCGACGACATCGCCCTAGGGGTGTCGGTGGACGGCGACGACCCGGCGGTGCTGCGCGGGCTCGAGGTCGCGGCCGAGCTCGGCCTGCTGACCATCGCCCTGGTCGGCGGCGACGGCGGCGCCACGGCCCACAGCGAGAGCGTCCACCACCCGCTGGTCGCCCGCTCCGACGACCCCCTGGTCGTCAAGGAGGTCCACGTCACCGCCTACCACGTCCTGTGGGAGCTGGTGCATGTGCTGTTCGAGCAGCCAGGCGTGCTCGACCCGGAGGTGATCCGTTGAGCGAACGGAGGGGTCCGGGGAACCCCGAGGGGGTGCCCCGGTCGGTCGGGAGGGGTCCGGGGAACCCCGAGGGGGTGCCCCGGT
>JBJMHP010000101.1:0-6137 GCA_045807325.1 Actinomycetes bacterium
AACGCGGGAACTCCTCCACAGACGGCCAGTTGGCCGACTCCGGCTCCTCCTCGGCGTTGAGGTGGTACAGGTTGCCGAAGAACTCGTCGAAGCCATGCGCGGTCGGCAAAAACTTGTTCAGATCGCCCAGGTGGTTCTTGCCGAACTGCCCCGTGGCGTAGCCCAGCGGCTTGAGCAGCTCCGCGATCGTCACGTCCTCCGCTTGCAGGCCCACGTCGAAGCCGGGCATACCGACCTTGCTGAGCCCCGTCCGGTAGACGCTCTGCCCCGTGATGAACGACGACCGGCCGGCCGTGCAGCTCTGCTCGCCGTAGGAGTCGGTGAAGCGCATGCCCTCGTCGGCGATCCGGTCGATGTTCGGCGTCCGGTAGCCCATCAGGCCGTCGCTGTAGCAGCTCAGGTTGGTGATGCCGATGTCGTCACCCCAGATGACCAGGATGTTTGGCCTGTCGCCATTGCTCACCCGCCGCACCTCCCGCTCGCCCACGAGCACGCCGACCGTCGGCTGCGCCCAGTATTGGGGCCGAGGGGCGAGCCGTAATCACCCTGGTGGGGTGATTCCGGGCGGGGTGGCGGCTACTCGAGCTCGGGGACCTTCGCCGGCTCGGGCGGCTTGGCGGACTCGGGCTCGGGGGCGGGCAGGGGCTTGGCCTGGGCGCCGCCGGGCAGGGCCTGGTCCCGTTGCCTGCGGGTCCGCTCCAGCAAGCCGTTGATCTCGCCGTGGACGCGGCTCAGGTCGTCCAGCAGGCCGTCGCGGAACTCGCGGACCTGCTCGGTCTCGCTGGCCACCTCCGCCCGCTCCTGCTCGGCCTCGGCGCGGAGATGGTCGGCGACCTCGCGGGCCTGCTCCAGCGCCTTCTGGGCCTCGGCGGCGACGTCGGTGCGGATCTGCTCGGCCTGCTGCTGGGCCTTCTCGATGATCGTTTCGGCGCGGCGCCGGGCGTTCTCGACCAGCTGCTCGGCCGAGCGGCCGGCCTCCTGGAGCAGGGCGGCGGCCTCGCCGCCGAGCTGCTCGAACGACGGCGACCCCTCGCGGAGGTTGGTGACCTCGCGCTGCAGTTCGGCCCGGGCCTGCTCGGTCTTGGCGTAGAGGCCGACCGCCTCCTCGAGCCGGGCCGTGAGCTGTGGCATGTAGGCGTCGACCTCGGCCGGGTCGTACCCGCGCCGGACCATCCGGAAGGTTGGCGGGCTCTCAGCGCCCTGCCGCCCGGCCTCGGTGTCCCCTTGGTAGACGCTCATGGCAGGACCATCCCACCTCCGGCACCTGCGCGCAAACTCCGGCGAACACGCCCAATCACGCGGCGGAGCACGAAGCCAAAGAACCCCAAGATCAGCGCCGTCGTCCCCCGGTCGCGCCGCGACTGGGCCTGGGCCTGGTGGCTCACCGCGGGGGCGCCGAGCGGGCGGCCTCGATGAGGCGGTCGGGGGCGCGGCGGCGGTCGAGCCAGAGCAGCAGCGCGCCGGCGGCGAAGCCGACCAGCAGCGGCGGGCCGTGCTGGTCCTGCTTCAGGGTCAGGGCGACCCCGACCAGCGGCCAGACCACCCCCCAGACCCGGACCTGGACCTGGCGCGGCCCGGCCGGTGACAGCAGCCAGGCGCACACCGCCCCGAGCAGCCCGGCCCCGGCCACCGAGGCGCCGGAGTCCGGCGGCTCCCACAGGTAGCCGAACATCTGGCCGATCGCCCCACAACCGAAGTACAGCACCAGCCACCAGCCGTGCCCGAAGATCCGCTCGGCCAGGACCCCGACCGCGGCGATGCAGGCGAACACCACCAGGATCTGCCACACGGCGTCGTACTGCACGAACAGCGCCGTGACCAGCCGCCACCACTGGCCGGCGGCGATCATGTCCGGGTCGCGCCACAACGCCAGCCGCACCTGCGGGAACGGGTACTGCAGCACGGTCAGCACCGCGGTCACGGCCAGGACCGACACGGTGGCGGCCGGCCACCGCCGCGGCAGCCTTCGCCCGCTGCTGTGCTGCATGCCACCACCATGGCCGATGCCGCGGTCCCGGGGCATCGCGGCTAGCGCCACCCCGGGCTACCGGCTACCCGGAATCCGGCATGACCGGTCGTTTGTGCGATGCGGTGGCCGATGCCGGGGCCGGACGGGCGTCCGTAGGCTTCCCGAAAGCTTGCCGGTGAGGAGGAGCGATGGCAGAGGAACGAACCTCGGTGCTGGCGGTGGGGGGTGCGCTGACCGGGCTGTCCAGCGCCGTGTTCCTGGCCTGGCACGGGGTGCCGTGCCTGGTCGTGGAGCGGCACCCGGGGCTGCTGATCCACCCGCGGCTGCGCGGGATCACCCCCCGGACCGTCGAGGTCTACCGCCAGGTCGGCCTGGAGCCGGCCATCCGCGCGGCCAGCTTCGCCGGCGACGGTGACTACCGGTGGGTGACGGCCAGGGCCGAGACGCTGGCCAGCCCGGAGTACGCCCCGACCGAGGAGGAGGGCGAGGGTGAGGACGAGGGGGCTGGCGTCGCCAGCCCGTGCGGGTTCGCCCCCATCGACCAGGACAAGCTGGAGGTCCTGCTGCGAGCCCGGGCCGAGGAGCTGGGCGCCCAGGTGCGGTTCTCGACCGAGCTGACCGCCTTCGAGCAGGACGACGAGGGGGTCACCGCGACCATCACCGACCGGGCCGACGGCAGCTCGCGGACCGTCCGGGCCGACTACCTGATCGCCGCCGACGGCGCCAGCAGCCCGGTCAGGCAGCGGCTCGGCATCGGCGTCGACGGCCCCGGCCCGCTGTTCCACACCATCACCGCCCTGATCGAGGCCGACCTGAACCCGGCCCTCCGCGGCCGGCCGGTGTCCATCGCCTACCTGGAACGGCCCAGCCCCGGGACCATCCTGATGGCCCACGACGACGCCGGGCTGCGCTGGGTGTTCGGCACCGGCTACCGTCCCGACCAGGACCCGCTGGAGGGCTTCACCGACCAGCGGGTCGCCGAGCTGGTCCGCGCCGCCGCCGGCCTGCCCGACCTGGAGGTCCGGCTCCACCCGCAGATCCCCGGCACCGACCTGAAGGTGCTGGGGTTCAGCATCGGCGCCCAGCTGGCCCACAGCTACCGGGCCGGGCAGGTGTTCCTGGTCGGGGACGCGGCCCGCATCGTCCCCCCGACCGGCGGGCTCGGGGGCAGCACCGGCATCCAGGACGCCCACAACCTGGCCTGGAAGCTGGCCGCGGTCCTGGATGGGCAGGCCGGGCCGGGGCTGCTGGACAGCTACCACGACGAGCGGCACCAGGTCGGGCGGCTGGTCCTGGAGCAGGCGCTGGCCCGCTTCCAGTTCCGCATGGCCCAGGGCGGCGGCGGCCAGGCCGCGCCGCTGATCGACCACGCCGCGGTCGCGCTCGGCTACCGGTACCGCTCCTCGGCGGTGCTGGGCGCCTCCGCCGAGACCACCCCGGTGCCGCCGGCGCGGCTGGCCGGAGCGCCGGGCACCAGGTCGCCACACCGCGAGATCGAGCTCGACGGCGACAAGCTGTCCACCCTCGACCTGTACGGCCGCCGGCCGGTGCTCCTGGCCGGCGCCGCCGGCGCCGGCTGGACCGAGGCCGCCGAGCGGGTCGCCGACCGGCTGGGGGTGCCGCTGTGGGCCTACCGGTTCGGGGTCGAGCTGGCCGGCCAGGAGCTGGCCGCCGCCCACGGGATCGGCGACGACGGAGCCCTGCTGGTCCGCCCGGACGGGTTCGTGGCCTGGCGCAGCCCAGCCGCCGTGGCCGACCCGGCGGCCGAGCTCGACCGGGTGCTGCGGGCCACCCTCGGCCGCTGACCATCGGCCGAGAGTGGCCCAGGGCCTACGGCCTGTACGGGGCCGTGGCCGGCCTGGCCTTCAGCGCCGCCCCCATCCTGGGCGGGCTGCTGCTGGAGCAGGACCTGTGGGGGCTGTCGTGGCGGTCGGTGTTCCTCATCAACCTGCCGGTCGGGGTGCCGGCCCTGGCCGCGGGCACGGTGCTGCTGAGCGAGTCCAGGGCCGAGCGGCGGCCCCCGCCGGACCTGGGCGGGGTGGCCATCGTCACCACCGGCCTGCTGCTGGTGCTGTTCCCGCTGATCCAGGGCAACGACCTGGGCTGGCCGGCCTGGACGTTCCTGATGATGGCCGCCGCCCTGCCCGTCCTGGCCAGCTTCGTCTGGTACGAGCGGCGCAAGGAGCGGCGCGGGCTGCTGCCCCTGGTCCCGGTGTCGCTGCGGCGGCGGCGGTCGTTCGTGGCCGGCCTGGACGGCGGCCACGGTCGGGCGGCGCCCGGGTCGGGCCCGCCGCGACGAGGCGGCCGAGCCGGTCATGGCCTGAGCGGGGAGTCAGGCTCCTCCAGGTCGCCGGCCAGCCCGATGTGGATCAGCTCGCCCCGGGAGCTGATCCCGAGCTTGCTGAACACGCTGCGCAGGTGGTGGGAGACGGTCCGGGGGCTGACGAACAGTTGGGCGGCGATCTCGCGGTTGGTCGCGCCCTCGACCACGCCGCGGGCGATCTGGAGCTCCTGGGGGGTGAGCCGCTCCAGGGCGCCGGGGTCGTGGTCCCCGGCGGTCTCCCCGGCGGCCCGCAGCTCCCGCAGGGCCCGGTCGGCCCAGGCCGGGGTGCCGAGCCGGCCGAACGCCTCCAGGGCGTCGCGCAGGTGTGGCCGGGCCTGGGTGCGCCGCCGCTGGCGCCGCAGCCACTCGCCGTACAGCAGCTGGGTGCGGGCGTGGCCGAAAGGCTGCTGGGCGGCGGCGTGCAGGCGCAGCGCCTCCTCGAAGGAGGAGGCGGCCCGGGGCCCGGTGGTCACCAGTGCCCGGCAGCGGGCGGTCAGCGCGGCCACCGCCGGGTCGCGGGCCGGGTCGGACACGGCCAGCCAGGCGTCCAGCCGGTCGCGGCAGCGGTCGGGCTGGCCGGCCCGCACGGCCGCCTCGACCAGGTCGGGGACGGCATACAGGGCGATCGGGCGGTAGCCGGGCAGCGGGCCGGGCGCCCACAGCGCCTCCAGGTGCTCCAGCGCGTCGGCCGGCCGCCCGGCCCCCAGTGCCAGCAGCCCAAGGGCCATCTGGGCCTCGCTGGCCTCGCGGACCAGGCGGCGGGCGGTCGCGGCGGCCAGGACCTCGCCGGCCAGGCGGCGGGTCTCCTCCTCACGGCCGCGCAGGGCCGACAGGTGGGCCAGCAGGCTCTGGTGCCGGCAGGCGCCGTTGTGGTGGCCGGCCTCCTGGGCCATGCGCAGGCCCTCGCGGGCGTGCAGCTCGGCCAGGGCGTAGTGGTCGCGCTTGAGCTCGGCCAGGCTGAGGCTCTCCAGCGCCCAGGCCAGGGTCCCGAGGGCGCCGAGCATGCGGGCCCGTTCCACCGCCTTGGCGTGCAGGGCCCGGGCCGGCTCGTCGCCGCCGACCTTCCAGGCCAGCTGGCCAGCCAGCCCCAGCAGCACCGGGTCCTCGAGCCGCTCGGAGGCGGTCAGGTCGGCCTGGCCGCCGGCCGGCGGGTTGGCGGCGGCCGGGTCGCCGCCGGGCTCGGCGGCCGAGGCCAGCAGGCGCAGCACCACCGCGTCGCCGGTGTCGCCGGTCGGCCGCAGCCGCGCGGCCAGGCTGCTGAGCACGGCCAGCGTCTCCCACTGGCCGGTGACGAAGGCAGCCTCGGCCGCGGCCACCAGCAGGGGCACGGCCCGCCGGCGATCGGTGGCCACCGCCTGGGCCGCGGCCTCGGCCAGGACGGCGGCGCCGTCGCCGGGGATGCCGTCGCGCAGCTCGATCGACCCGCGCAGCAGGCGGATGTCCAGCCGCACGCCCGGCCGGGCGGGGTCGAGCCGCTCGGCCCGGTCCAGCAGGGCCCGGGCGCCGCCGGTGTCCCCGCCCCGCCAGGCGGCCGTGGCCGCGGCGGCCAGGCGGCGGGCGCGGTCCTCGTCGTCCGGGCTGAGCTCGGCGGCCTGCTCCAGGTCGGCGGCCGCGGCGGCATGGCCGGCCCGGCGCAGGGTCTGGGTGGCCGCGCGCTCCAGCTCGGCCGCGACCGCCTCGTCGGGACCGTCGGTGGCCTGGGCCCGGTGCCAGGCCCGCCGGGCCGCCTGGTCGTCGCCGAGCGTCCCGGCGAGGGCCCGGTGGGCGGCCTTGCGGGCGGCCGGGCTGGCCCCGTGGTAGACCGCCGAGCGGACCAGCGGGTGCCGGAACGCCAGCGTCGTCCCG
>JBJMHP010000102.1:0-17370 GCA_045807325.1 Actinomycetes bacterium
GTCGGCCAGCAGGGCGTGGATCTCCTCCATGGCCGCGAACAGGGCCGTCGCCCTGGCCACGTCCCCGGCCCTGAGCACGTCCAGCAGGTGGCGGCGGAGCTCGCCGACGGTCTCGGCCACCCCGTTGAGATACGGGGCGTCGCCGACCCCGACGTCCTCGGGCGGGGGCACCGGGTCGCCGGCGACCAGGGCCCGGGTGGCCAGCGCCTCGGCGTACTCCTTCTGGGCGTCCTGGAGGAACCCGGCGTACAGCACGTCGGGGTGGGCGGCGAGCACCGAGGAGGCGACCTCCAGCAGCTCCCTGGCCTCGGCCAGCAGCTCGGCGGCCCGGCCCAGCTCGGTCCGGTGGGCGGCCCGGATGGCGTTGGCCGAGCAGCGCACCGCCTGGCGGGCGTTGCGGATGCCGACCTCCCGCGCCCGGTGCTTGGCTTCCAGGCGGGCCCGCAGCCCGGCGGCGGCCTCGCCGAGGCTCATTCGGTGGACAGGGGCACCTGGCCGCCCCAGGACGCCGGCGGGGCCCACCAGGCGGCCCAGGCGGGCCGGGCCGCGGCCGCCAGGGCGCGGCGACGCCGGGAGCGGCGCCAGCCGAGGCCGAGCAGGGTGAGCAGGTAGCCGGCCAGCAGCAGGCCGGCGGTGGCGGCAGCCAGCCACCAGCGCCCGCCGAGCACCGCCCAGGCCCGCGAGCCGGCGGCCGTGGCCACGACCAGCAGCAGCAGGACCCGGCGGCGCCGGGTCGCGGCCCGCCGCGTGGCGGCGCGGCGGCGGGCCAGCCAGGCGGCGACGGCGGCCGTGTCCAGGTCCTCGTCGGTGGGCTCGTCCGGGAGGTCGCCGGTGGTCCAGGGCCGGGCGCCGCCGCTGCGCAGCCGCGACCCTCCCTCGGAGGCCTCGGCGGCCAGCTCGGCCCGGCCGCGGCGGGCGAGGGGGACCAGCATCACCACCCAGATCACGACCACGAGCGCGAACACGGCGATGCTCACGGTGTCACCCTCTCTCGGCCGGCAGGGCCCGGGCAACGTAACACGGCCGATATGCTGGATCAACGACCCCCGGGAGGAGGGCACCATGGCCGTTCCCGAGTCGCATAACGGACCGACCGCCGACAAGGACCGGGACTGGACCTGGTCGGAGCAGGGCGCCAGGCAGGTCGACGCCATGCTGGAGAAGGGCGGCTGGAAGCTGGTCGCCGAGGCCCACGCCTGGTACGACGACTCCGAGGGCGACCCACCGGAGAAGAAGGGCGCCTACAAGCTCCCCCACCACGAGCTGATCGACGGCCGCCTCCAGGTCGTCTGGCGCGGCGTCACCCACGCCATGAACGTCCTGGCCGGCGGCCGCGGCGGCGTCGACATCCCCGACAAGGACAGACGCGCCGTCTGGCGCCACCTGGCCCGCCACTACGAACAGTTCGACGAGGAGCCCCCGGAGCTCTCGTAGCGGTGCCCCGAGCTGTGGTGGCGGAGCCCGGGGCACGCGGCACCCTCAGCCCCGGGAACCTGGGGCACCCGGGACCCCCAGCCCCGGGTAGTGGGGCCCCATCCGGGAGGGTAGCCGACCCGGTGGTGGAGGTGCGCCCGGCTGTCCACACACCCCGTTCCGCCGCCACACCCCCGTTCCCCGCAACACCCCGTGTCAGCTGTCGGGCGGGTGCTGGTGGCTCTCGTCGGGGACGGGGCCGCGGGCGGTGGCGACGGCGTGGGCGAGGACGGGGGCCAGGATCGCCCACTCCTCGCGGACGGCCTTGGGGTTGCCGGGGAGGTTGACGACCAGGGTGCGGCCGACCAGGCCGGCGGTGGCCCGCGACAGCATGGCGAACGGGGTGATGGCCAGGCTGGCGTGACGGAGGGCCTCGGCGATGCCGGGGGCCTCGCGGTCGAGGACGGCGCGGGTCGCCTCGGGGGTGACGTCGCGGGGGCCGAGGCCGGTGCCGCCGGTGGTCAGGACCACCTCGGCGTCGCCGGTCATGGCCCGCAGGGCGGTCGTGATCGGCTCACGCTCGTCGGGCACCACCGCCCGCGAGACCAGGACCGCCCCGGCGCGCTCGAGCAGCTCGCAGAGTGCGCCGCCGCCGGCGTCGTCCCTGGCCCCGGCGGCCACCCGGTCGCTGACGGTGAGGACCCCGACCCGGATCCCGCCCAGGTCCTGCGCGTCACCCTCGCTCATGGGGCCACGTACTCCCCGGAGCGGCCGCCGCGCTTGGCCAGCAGGCGCAGGTCCTCGACCCGGACGTCGCGCTGGACCCCCTTGACCATGTCGTACAGGGTGAGGGCGGCGGTGGCGGCGGCGGTCAGGGCCTCCATCTCGACCCCGGTGCGGCTGGTGGTGCGCACGGTGGCGGTGACCCGCACCGCTTCGGCCTCCAGCTGGAGGTCGACCTCGACCCCGGTGATGGGCAGCGGATGGCACAACGGGATCAGGTCGGGGGTGCGCTTGGCCCCCATGATCCCGGCGACCCTGGCCACGGCCAGGGCGTCGCCCTTGGGCAGCCCGGCCGAGGCCAGCAGCTCCAGGGTCGCGGGGGCGAGCACCACCCGGCAGCCGGCGGTGGCCACCCGCTCGGTCTCGGGCTTGGCCGAGACGTCGACCATCCGGGCCGCCCCCTGGTCGTCGAGGTGACTCAGCTCACCCACGCCAGGTCCTCCCGCAGCAGCACCACCTGCACCGGCGAGCCGGCGGGCAGCTCGCGGTGGTCGGCCGGGACCACGGCCAGCCCGTCGGCGGCGACGCAGGACGACAGCACCCCGGAGCCCTGGTTGCCGGTGAGGCCGGCGACCAGCCCCTCGTCGCCGACCTCGAGCCGGACCCGAAGGAACGAGACCTTGCCGGCCGGACTGCGGACCGGCTCGCCCAGGCGGGCCACGACCCGGGGCCGGTCGAGCCGGTCGTCGGGGTGCCCGGCGAGCCGGCGCAGGGCCGGGCGGACCAGCGTCTCGAAGACGACGAAGCATGACACCGGGTTGCCGGGCAGCCCGTACAGCGGCGTCCCGGCGGCGAACCCGAACGCCTGGGGCATGCCCGGCTGCATGGCCACCCGGAAGCTGCGCACGTCTCCCAGCTCGGCCAGCACCTGCTTGGTGTAGTCGCGGTCCCCCACCGACACCCCGCCCGAGGTGACGACGAAGTCGCCGTCGGCCGCGGCCAGGGCGAACCCGCGCCGCAGGGCGTCCGGGTCATCGGCGAGCCGGCCGCAGCGGAAGGCCTCGGCCCCGGCCGTTCGGGCCTGGGCGGCCAGCAGCCAGGAGTTGGAGTCGCGGATCTGCCCGGGCCCGAGCGGGTCGCCCGGGTCGACCAGCTCGTCGCCGGTGGACACGACCGTCACCCGGGGCCGGGGATGGACCGGCACGGCCTTGCGGCCGACCGAGGCGAGCATGCCGACGGCCGCCGGGTCCAGGACCCGTCCCCGCTCCAGCACGACCGTGCCGAGGCGGACGTCCTCGCCGGCCTCGCGGACGAACCGGCCCGGGCCGGGGTCGAGGCGCGCCAGCACGGTGTCGCCCTCGACCGAGGTCTGCTCGACCGGCACCACCGTATCGGCCCCGGGCGGCAGGGCCCCGCCGGTCATGATGCGGACGGCGGCGCCGGCCTCGACGGCCGGCAGCCGGCCGGTCCCGGCGAAGACCTCCCCGGTGATCTTGAGAGCGACCGGCCGGTCCTCGGCGGCGCCGGCCAGGTCGGCGCCGCGGACCGCGAAGCCGTCCATGGCCGAGTTGGCGAACGGCGGCAGGTCCTCGGCGGCGGCGACGTCGGTGGCCAGGACGCTGCCGAGGGCGTCGCCCAGCCCCACCTCCCGGACCGGCAGCGGGCGCAGCCGCTCGAGCACGCCCGCCCGCGCCTCGGCGAACGGCACCAGGTCGGGCGGGTTGGGCCGGTCGGGAGGGAAGACGTGTGCCATGAGGTGATGCTAGTGCCTCGCCGGCCCCCGCGCCTCGGCCTGGCGGTCCAGGTCGCCGACGAAGCGGCGCAGGAAGGCCACGAACTCCGGGCCGATGTCGTCGCGGCGGGTGGCCAACTCGACCGTGGCCCGCAGGTAGTCGTTCTTGTCGCCGGCGTCGTACCGGGTCCCGGTGAAGGCGTAGGCCAGCACCCCGCGCCCGGGGCCCTGGATCAGGCGCCTGAGGGCGTCGGTGACCTGGATCTCGTTGCCGGCCCCGGGCTCGGTGGCCCGCAGCGCCTCGAAGATCTCCGGGTGCAGGACGTAGCGGCCGATCACGGCCAGGGTCGAAGGGGCCTCCTCGGGGGTCGGCTTCTCGACCACGTCGGCCATCCGGAACAGCCCCGGCTCGACCTCGTCGGCCGCGGCGACACTGCCGTAGGCGCCGATCTGGGAGCGCTCCACCTCCATGGCCGCGACCACGCTGGCCCCGTGCCGCTCGAAGCTGGTGATCAGGTCGGAGAGCAGCTTGGGGCCCTCGTCGATGACGTCGTCGCCCAGCAGGACGGCGAACGGCTCGTTGCCGACGTGCTGCTCGGCGACGCTGACAGCGTGGCCGAGGCCGAGCGGGGCCTTCTGGCGGATGTAGTGGACCTGGGCCATGTCGGAGATGTGCCGGACCATCTCCAGCTTGTCGTCGTCGCCCTTCTCGGTGAGCAGCTGCTCCAGCTCGACCGAGCGGTCGAAGTGGTCCTCGATGGCCTGCTTGCCCCGGCCGGTGACGATCAGGATGTCCTCGATCCCGGCCCCCACCGCCTCCTCGATCACGTACTGGATGGCGGGCTTGTCGACCAGCGGCAGCATCTCCTTGGGCTGCGCCTTGGTCGCCGGGAGGAAGCGGGTCCCGAGCCCGGCCGCCGGGATCACGGCCTTGCGTACCTTCACGATGGCGATTCCCCCGAAAGTCGCTGATCAGACGGCGATTCTACTCGACCCTGGCCGCCCTGCCCCGGCCTGGCCGGGTCGCGCGGTCAACGGCAGCAGCCGGTGCCCGGCGGTGACCACCGGTCCCGGCCCTGGAGCTTGGCCTCGTAGAGGGCCTCGGCGTCGGCCAGGGTGAACGGCTCGCCGGCCGGTGGCCGCGACCGTCCCGGCGACGCCCTGGCCGACCGGGATCCGCTCGGCCGTGTCGCGGTGGGCCAGGCCGTGGGTGGCCTCGCGGGCCAGGGCGGTGCGGTCGGCGGTGAGCAGCAGCAGGCTGCCGGCCTTGGCCCGCCGGGCCTGGACGGCCGCCTCCAGCACCACCGCCAGCAGCTTGGGCAGGTCGTGGGTCGAGGACAGGGTCTCGCCGAGGCGGTTCATGGAGCAGGCCAGCTCGTCGCGGCTGGAGCGCACGGCGGTCAGGTACTCGCCCAGCTCGACCCCCCATACGCTCGAAGGCCCGGGCCAGCTCGCCGACCACCACCAGCCCGAGCAGCACGATGGCCAGCAGGCGGACCCGCTCCCTTGGGTCCCTGGTGAGCGGCTGGATCGACATGACCATCTGGCGGCCAGCCGCGCAGCTCGGTCTGGACCTGCGCTGGCTGGAGCGGGCGACCGCCTGCCAGCCGTAGGCGGTGGCCACGGCGACCGGCAGCACCACGATGGCGACGAAGAACAGCGTGAGTCGGGCTTGTAGCGATACGGCCTCTCCAGACAAGCCTGTCGTTCGCCTTCTCGCTATCGAACGGTCGGAGGCGTACCGCGTCAGGCGGTCGAGTCCACAATCGGCGAACTACGGGTGCGAGCGGCCCGCGCCTGGTTCATCATGGATTGGAAGGTTCTTCGCCGGCGGGCAGTTCTGCCCGAGCCACCATGCGAAGCGAGGGGATCGCGCCGTGCCTGGTGACCGCAGACCGTCGAAGCGCAAGTCCCGGCCTGTACGCGAACGTATCGAGTACGCACCCGACGCCCTCGGCTGGCTCCGCGAGCAGCTCGAGCCCCCGCCACAGCAGCCCCCGGCACAGCCGCCGCCATCCCAGCGGCCGCCTCAGCAGTCCCCTGCCAACCCACGACCCCGACCGCCCGGGCCGCCGGCCCCCGAACCCCCGAGGCAGGCCATGGCCGAACTTGACCCCCAGCCGCCCGAGCCCACCCCGGTCAGGCCCTCCGACCCTCCACCGGCCGCGGCCCCCCGACCCCCGGCTCCGGCCCCGCCCCCTCCGCCTCCGGTCCAGGCGGCCCGTCCACCGGCTCCGGCCGCTCCCCCGCCGACTCGGGAGGAGCCCCCGCCCCCGGCGCCGGCGGCTCCTCCGCCGCCTGCCGCCCAGGCACCGCCTCCTCCGAGGCCTGCCGCCGAGGCGAAGTCTCCTCCGCCGGCTGCGGCCCAGGCGCCGCCCTGGCCTCCTCCTCCGCCGGCCGCGGCGAAGGCTTCCTCACCTCCACCCAAGCGGCCGCCCAGGGCCGCCGGGCCCGCCCAGGCGGGGGTGAACCGCGGCGGCGACCTGAGTACCGACCGGCTGCTGGCCCGGCCGCCCGGCGGGCCGACGCTCGGCTGGCAGGCCGCCGTCTACCAGATGAGCGGCGGCCGCGTGCGCCCGGCCCCGGGCGCCGCCGAGCGGGCCCGGACCCAGCTCGCGGCCCGGATCACCACACCGGTCACCGGCTGCCAGCGGATCGCCGTGGTCTCGCTCAAGGGCGGGGTCGGCAAGACGACCACCACCGCCTGCCTCGGCGCCATCTTCGCCGAGCACCGCGGCGACCGCGTGGTCGCCGTCGACGCCAACCCGGACCCGGGCACCCTCGGCTACCGGATCCACCGCGACACCAGCCGTACGGCCAAGGACCTGCTGGCCAACGTGGACCGGCTGGAGCGCTACGCCGACGTCCGCGCCTACGCCTCCCAGACCGACCTGCGCCTTGAGGTGATCGCCTCCGAGGTCGACCCGGGCCGCACCGAGGCCTTCGGCGAGGACGACTACCGCGAGCTGGCCGCCGTCCTGGAACGCTTCTACTCCCTGGTCCTGACCGACTGCGGCCCCGGCCTGCTGCACTCGGCCATGCGGGCCATCCTGCCAACGGCCGACCAGCTGGTCGTGGTCGCCGCCCCCAGCCTGGACGGCGCCCGCTCGGCCAGCCTGACCCTCGACTGGCTGGCCAGGAACGGCCACGAGCGGCTGGCCAGCTCCTCGGTGGTGGTCATCAACGCCGTGCGGGAACGCACCCTGGTCGACGTCAACCGGCTCCAGGAGCACTTCGCCCCCCGCTGCCGGGCCGTGGTCCGTATCCCCTTCGACCGCCACCTGGAGACCGGCGCCGAGATCTCCCTCGACGAGCTGACCCCGGCCACCCGCCGCGCCTACGTGCGGCTCGCCGCCGCCGTCGCCGACGGCTTCCAGCCACCACGCGACGGCGGCCCGAGCTAGCCGATTGCTATCATCACCCCTGGAGGCGCCGTCTCCGGCGCTTCCGCTCGACCTCGACTCCGGGGAGCCTATGCCGACCTACGAGTACGCCTGCACCGAGTGCGGCAACCGCATCGAGGCGGTGCAGTCGATCGCCGACGCACCCCTCACCACCTGCACGGTCTGCGGCGGCCGCCTGCGCAAGGTCTTCTCCCCGGTCGGCATCGTCTTCAAGGGCTCCGGCTTCTACCGGACCGACTCGCGCGGCAAGCCAGCCAAGGCCGACGGCGACGGCGACAAGGCCAAGAAGGCCGCCGACGCCACCTCGAGCTCCAAGGGCTCCACGGCGGAGGGCGGCGGCTCCACCTCCAAGCCCAAGGCGGCCGAGAAGAGCGCCTGAGGCCGGGCCAGGTTCCCTCCGATACCATGCCCGCGGCCCCCGGTCCGGTGGCCGCCCCGCGGGGGGCCGCCCCGCCGGTCGAAAGGTGCCAGCGTCATGGCCCGTCCCCAGGCCGAGCTCGGGGTCTTCGGCGGCTCCGGGTTCTACGCGTTCCTCGACGGTGTGGAGGAGCACGAGATCGAGACCCCCTATGGTGCCCCCTCCGACAAGGTCGCCATCGGTGAGGTCGACGGCCGCCGGGTGGCCTTCCTCCCCCGCCACGGCCGCCGCCACCAGTACCCGCCGCACAAGATCCCGTACCGGGCCAACCTCTGGGCGATGAAGGAGCTGGGGGTGACCCGGGTCGTCGGCCCGTGCGCCGCCGGGTCGCTCCAGGCCGAGGCCGCCCCCGGGCACTTCGTCATCTGCGACCAGGTGGTGGACAGGACCTGGGGCCGCAACGACACCTTCTACGACGGCCCCGAGACCACCCACATCTCCTTCGCCGACCCCTACTGCCCCGAGCTGCGCGCCCTGGCCCTCAAGGAGGCCGAGGCCCAGGGCATCACCGCCCACGACGGCGGCACCATGGTCGTCATCCAGGGGCCCCGCTTCTCGACCCGGGCCGAGTCCCGCTGGTTCCAGGGCAACGGCTGGAAGGTCATCAACATGACCGGCTACCCCGAGTCCCTGCTCGCCCGCGAGCTCGAGCTCTGCTACGTGAACGTGTCGCTGATCACCGACTACGACGTGGGCCTTGAGGGCATGCCCGGGGTCCAGCCGGTCTCCCACTCCGAGGTCGTGCGCGTGTTCGAGGAGAACAACGCCAAGCTCAAGGACCTCCTGTTCGCGCTCCTTCCAAGCATCCCCAGCGAGCGCACCTGCCCGTGCGCCACCGCCCTCAAGGGTGCCCGCTTCGAGGTCTGACGGAGGCTCGACCCGTGCTCCGCGCCATCATCCTGGGGATCGTGCAGGGGCTCACCGAGTTCCTGCCGATCTCGTCGTCCGCCCACCTCTCGATCGTGCCGAGGCTGCTCGGCTACGCCACCCCGACCCTGTCCTTCGAGGTCCTGCTGCACTTCGGCACCCTGGCCGCGGTGGTCGCCTACTTCGCCAGGGACCTGTGGGCGTTCCTGCTCTCCCTGGTCGCCCCCGGACGGCTGGGGCCGCAGGAGACCCCCGCCCGCCGCCGGATGCTGGGCCTGCTCGCCCTGGCCTCGGTCCCGGCGGCGGTGGTCGGGTTCCTGCTCCAGGACTGGGCCGACCAGCAGACGGCCCGGCCACTACGAGCCGCGGTGTGGCTGGTGCTCACCACCGCCATCATGATCGCGGCCGAGCTCTACGACCGCGCCCGGCGCACCCGCCCCGCCCCGGCCACGGCCCCCGGAGAGTTGGAGGGCGGTGAGGCGACCACGGGAGAGGTTGGGGGCTGGGAGCCGCTCCGGGGAGAGGTCGACTCCGGGGATGTGGCGACCCGGGCGGGGCTGTGGACAGCCGGCGGCACCCGTTCCGGCGAACGGCTAGGCTCCCCCTCCAGGGGGCCTGGCACGGGCGGGCCAGGCTTTGGCGCACCCGGGGCGGGGGCGCGTGGTGCGGCCGGCGCGGACCCTCCGGGCGGCGTTGGCGGCGCGGCGGCCGGGAGCGGTGTGAGCAGCGGGGCCGGCTATGCGGGCGGCGGGGGACGCGCGGACGGGGGACGCGCGGACGGGGGACGCGTGGGACGTGCCGCACGCAGGGCCGGCGGGGGCGCTCCGGCAACCGCCGAGGAAGAGCTCGACCGCCTGCCGCTGCCCAAGGCGGT
Source organism: Actinomycetes bacterium (assembly GCA_045807325.1). Lineage (GTDB taxonomy): Bacteria > Actinomycetota > CALGFH01 > CALGFH01 > CALGFH01 > CALGFH01. Next base: position 9,432 of record JBJMHP010000102.1, read on the forward strand.
CGGCATCGGGCTGGGGCAGGCCCTCGCGCTCATTCCGGGGACCAGCCGCTCCGGCATCACCATCTCGGTCGGGCTGTTCGAGGGCGTGTCCAGGGAGGCGGCCGCGCGCTTCTCGTTCCTGCTGTCGATCCCGGCCATCCTCGGCGCCGGCATCCTGAAGCTGGACGAGCTCGGCGGCGCCACTGAGACGCCGATCGAGCTGGTCGCCGGCACCCTCGCCGCCGCCGTCTCCGGCTTCCTGGCCGTGTCGTTCCTCATCCGCCTCCTGCGCACCCGCACCCTCTGGCCGTTCATCTGGTACCGCCTGGTCGCCGGCGCCCTGTTCGTCCTGCTGCTGTCCACCGTCCGCTCCTGACCCGGCGCCTCGGCCGCCGGAACCTGGACGTGGCGGCCGGCGTACCGGCGGCATCGGAGGCCTGAGAAGGAGGGCGCGGGGGCGGCGGGCGCTGACCGCGACGGCGGTGGGCTCCTCCTGGTGGCCGGGTGCACCGCCGGCATCCCGCGCCGGCAGCCGCCGGACCGGGAGCCGCCGGCGACACCACCACCACGCTGGGCTGGCTGGACGCAGGCTCGCTGCGGGAGCGGCCCGCCCGCGAGCATCGGACCGGCCCGGGTGGCGGTGGTGGACGCCGACGGCCGGGTCGGCACGATGTCCCTCCCCAGGATCGCCGCCGGCTTCCAGGAGCCGGCCGAATGGGACGAGGTCGGGGCCAGCAGCCGGCGGGCCCAGCCGGGGCTGGCGGTCGACCTGCGCACCCTCGAGGTCGCCTGGCTCGGCGACGGCCTGGTGGCCGTCTGGGGCCAGGACGAGACCGGGCCGGTCGTGCGCGGGCCGACGGTCGAGCAGTGGCTGCGGCTGCCCGAGCTGCTGGTCGGCGGCTGCTGCGTTGAGCCGGCCGGCTGATAGGTCAGCCGAGGCGCCGGACCAGCGCGGAGATCTCGTCGGCGACCCCGGTGGGCACGGTGTAGCCCTTCTCGTCGCGGATCTCGTCGACGTGGTCGCGGACGCCCTCGAGGGTGAGGGCCGGGTTGGCGTAGCCCTCGGTCAGGCCGATGAAGAAGCGCGCCACCCGGCCCCCGCCGGCCGAGTAGATCTCGCCCGTCACCGGGCACTCCTCGGAGACCAGCCAGGCGGCCACGGGTGCGACCAGGCCGGGGTCGAGCTTGGGGGCGAGGGGGCCGAGCAGCTCCTCGGTCATGCGGGTGCGGGCGATCGGGGCGAGCACGTTGGCCTTGATGCTGTAGCGGGCGCCCTCCTGGGCCAGCACCCGGGCCAGGCCGACCAGCCCCATCTTGGCCGCGCCGTAGTTGGTCTGGCCGAAGTTGCCAAGGATGCCGGCGTTGGAGGCGGTGACCAGGACCCGGCCGTAGCCGGCCTCACGCATCTTGACCCAGGCCGGCCGGAGCACGTGGAAGGCGCCCTTGAGGTGCACGTCGAGCACGGTGTCGAGCAGCTCCGGGGTCAGGTTGTGGAAGGCCTTGTCGCGCAGGATGCCGGCGTTGCTGATGACGACGTCGACCCCGCCGAACGCGTCCAGGGCGGTGTCGACGATCGCCTGGCCGCCCTCGACGGTGGCGACGCTGCTGGCGTCGGCCACCGCCACCCCGCCCAGGTCCTCGATCTCCTTGGCCGTCCGCTCGGCCGGCCCGGCCGACGCGCCGGTGCCGTCGGTCCCCCCGCCGAGGTCGTTGACGACCACCTTGGCGCCCCTGGAGGCCAGCAGCAGGGCATGCTCGCGGCCCAGGCCACCGCCCGCGCCGGTCACGATCGCCACCCTGCCGTCGAAGCGGATGTCGCCCATGGCTCGCCTCCCGTCTCCCGCCGCCGGACCTACGATATCGGCCATGGGACCGCTCCAGGGAGTGCGAATCGTCGAGCTTGCCGGGATCGGGCCTGGGCCGTTCTGCGCCATGCTCCTGGCCGACCTGGGCGCCGAGGTGCTGACCGTCGACCGGCCGGCGCCGGACCAGCCAGCCTGGCCGGCGCTGTTGGCGCGGGGACGGCGCCGGGTCGCCGTCGACCTCAAGCACCCCGAGGGCCCAGGGGTGGTGCTCGACCTGGTCGTCGGGGCCGACGCCCTGGTCGAGGGGTTCCGCCCGGGGGTGGCCGAGCGGCTTGGGATCGGCCCCGACGCCTGCCTGGCCCGCAACCCGCGCCTGGTGTACGGGCGGGTGACCGGCTGGGGTCAGGAGGGGCCGCTGGCCGGGTCGGCCGGCCACGACATCGACTACATCGCCCTGGCCGGGGCGCTGCACCCGGTGGGGCCGGCCGACGGGCCGCCGGTCCCGCCGCTGAACCTGCTCGGCGACTTCGGCGGCGGCGGGATGCTGCTCGCCCTCGGGGTCGTCGCCGCCCTGCTGGAGGCGGGCCGGTCGGGACAGGGACAGGTGGTGGACGCGGCCATGGTCGACGGGGCCGCGCTGCTCACCACCCAGCTGCACGAGCTGCTGGCGGCCGGGCTCTGGACCGACCGGCGCGGCGCCAACCTGCTCGACGGAGCGGCCCCGTTCTACGCCGTCTACGAGACCGCCGACGGCCGCCACCTCGCCGTCGGCGCCCTGGAGCCCCAGTTCTACGCCCAGCTGCTGGAGCGGGTCGGGCTGGCAGCCGACGACCTGCCCGACCAGCTCGACCGCGACGGCTGGCCGCTGCTGCGCGAGCGACTGGCCGCCCGGTTCCGGACGAAGACCCGTGACGAGTGGTGCCGCCTGCTCGAGGGCACCGACGCCTGCGTCGCCCCGGTCCTGTCCCTCCTGGAGGCCCCCGCCCACCCCCACAACCGCTCCCGCCACACCTTCATCCCGGTCGGCGGCGTGACCCAGCCCGCCCCGGCCCCCCGCTTCAGCCGCACCCCCTGCGCCACCCCCACCCCGCCCACCGGAGACGAGGACGCCAGCGAGACCCTGGCGGCGTGGGGCCTCCCACCGGAGCGGATCGTCCACCTCGTTGCCGGCGGCGCGGTCCGATAGGCGTCTAGGAACCGGCGAGCCAGGGGTCGAGGGCGGCGAGCCAGGGGTCGAGGGCCTCGCGGTGGAGGCTGTGGCCGGCGGGCAGAACCCGGGTGGTGCCGTCGCGGAGGGCTTCGACGGCGGCCTTGCGGTCAAGGCCGGTCAGGTTGGAGCCGAGCGCCTCCTCGGCCAGCAGCAGGAGGGTCGGGAGGTCGGCGGCGGCGAGCAGGGCGGCCAGGTCGAAGGCGACACCGCCGCGGAGGGCGGCGGCGACCGCCTGGCCGTCGCAGTCGGCCAGGTCGGAGACCCGGCGCTCGGCCTCGCCGGGCGGCCAGGTGGGGTTGGCCGCGTCCAGCTCGCGGCGGAGGGCCTCCGGGTCGGTGGCCGCGCGGCCGGTGTCGGCCTCGATGCCGGCGGCCAGCGCCGCCCAGTCGACCGAGGTCGAGCCGGGCGGGTCCTCCACCACCAGGCGACGCGCGAACCCGGGCCGGCGCCCGACCAGCTCCAGCGCCACCAGCGCCCCCAGCGAGTGGCCGACCAGCAGGTCGACCGGGTCGTCGCCGACCGTCTCGGCGACGTCGGCGGCCAGGTCGGCGACGGACAGCCCGGCCACGGTGCGGGGACTCGCCCCATGGCCACGCAGATCGACGGCCAGGACCTGGAAGCCCCGCCCGATCAGCGCCGGCCCCACCCGCCACCACGTCCGCGACGAGGAGCTCACCCCATGAACCAGCACCGCCAGCGGCCGATGGGCCGGGGGCGGGTGGTCCTCGGACCCCTCGGCCAGGGGCCTGTGGTCCGAAGGCCCCTGGGCCAGGCGCCTGTGGACAGCCCCGCGCCCCTCCGGCGACGTTGGGCTACCCTCCCGAATCGGGGGCCCCGGTAACCGGGGCTGAGGTTGCCCGACGCCCATGGGGCGGGGTTGCCCGACGCCCATGGGCCCAGGTCCTCCGACACCCGGGGGCCCAGGTCCCACGACGCCTCCGGGCTCCCCCCCGCCCCGTGGCCCCGCTTCCTCCGCGCCCCACCTCCGGATGGCGAGCTTGGCCACCTCAGGCGCCGGCGACGGTCATCTCGCCGATCAGGAGGCTGGAGCCGCCGATCGAGCCGGTGGTGAAGCGGAGGTCGGAGCCGACGGCGTCGATGCCCTTGAGGATGTCGAGCAGCTGGGCGGCCACGGTCGCCTCCCTGACCGGCTCGGCCAGCTGGCCGTCGCGGAACCACAGGCCGCTCACCCCGACCGAGAAGTCGCCGGTGATCGGGTTGGCGCCGGAGTGGACGCCGGACACGTCCTGGACGAGCAGGCCCTCGCCGGCCCGGGCCAGCAGGCCGGCCTGGTCGAGCTCGCCCGGCTCCAGGAACAGGTTGTGGGCCGAGACCCCGGGGGTGCTCTTGAACGAGCCCCGGCGGGCGTTGCCGGTCGAGCTGGCGTCGCCGTCGTCACGGGCCGCGGTGGCGGTGTTGTGCAGGAAGCACTGGAGCACGCCGTCGTCGATCAGCACCGTCCGGCGGGTGGGGACGCCCTCGCCGTCGAACGGGGCCGCCCCGGGGCCGTCGACCAGGCGGCCGTCGTCGACCAGCCGCAGCCCGGCGGCGCCGACCTGCTGGCCGAGCCGGTCGGCGAACAGGCTGCGCCGCTTCTGCACCTCCTCGGCCGACAGCCCGGCCAGCAGCACCCCGAGCAGGCTGGGCGCCACCATCCGGTCGAACACCACCGGCACCGTCCTGGTCGGCGGCTGGGCCGCCCCCAGCATGCGCACCGCCCGGTCGGCCGCCTCGCGGGCCACCGGGCCCGGGTCGAGGTCCTCCAGGGCGCGGGCGGCGTCCACCCCGTAGCCGACCTGGCTCTGGCCGTCCTCGGTGGCCATGGCGATCGACACGCACCAGGCGTGGGTGACCGCGAACGACCCCGAGACCCCCAGCGAGGAGGCGATCGCGACCTCGCCGACCACGTCGCCGTAGCGGGCCGACTCGACCTGGGTGACCTTGGGGTCGGCGGCCCGGGTGCGGGCCTCCAGGTCGAGGGCCAGGCTGACCTTGCGCTCGGGGTCGACCTCGGCCTGGCGGGTGTCGAACAGGCCGTCCAGGGCCTTGTAGGCGGCCGCCTCCGGGAGCACGTTGCCCGGGTCCTCCCCCGACACCTCCAGGTTGGCCCTGGCCTCGGCCAGGCACTCGCGCAGGCCGGCGTCGGAGAGGTCGGCGGTGTAGGCGTAGCCGAGGCGGCCGTCCTTGACCACCCTGACCCCGACGCCGCTGGAGGAGGCGGAGGTGAGCCGCTCGACCTCACCCTCATAGGCGCTGACCGAGGTCTCGGTGGTCAGCTCGGCGTAGGCCTCGACGCCCTCCCCGCCGGCCGCCTCGGCGGCCAGCCGCTCGACGATCGCGTCCAGCTCGACGGTCATGCCGGCCCTCCTGTCCCACCGACGGTCATCTGGGAGATTCGCATGGTCGGGGCGCCGTTGCCGACCGGCACGCCCTGGCCCTCCTTGCCGCAGATGCCCTCCTTGACGGTGAAGTCGTCGCCGAGGGCGTCGACGGCCGCGACCACGCTGGGCCCGTCGCCGACCAGGTTGGCCCCGCGCACCGGGGTGGTCACCTCGCCGTTCTCGATCAGGTAGCCCTCGACCACCCCGAACACGAACTCGCCGGTGACCGGGTTGACCTGGCCACCACCGAGCGACTTGGCGTACAGGCCGCGTGGGGTCTGGCGGATGATCTCGTCCGGGTCGTCGCCGCCGGCCAGGATGTAGGTATTGGTCATGCGCGGGATCGGCACGTCGGCATAGGACTGGCGGCGGCCGTTGCCGGACGCCGGCAGCCCGAGCTGCCTGGCCCGGATCAGGTCGGTCAGGTAGTCGCTGCAGACCCCAGCCTCGAACAGCACGGTCCGCTGGGCCGGGGTGCCCTCGTCGTCGAAGGCGAACGACCCCCAGCCGCCCTCGACGGTGGCGTCGTCGACCCCGTTGAACCGCTCGTCCCCGATCCGCTGGCCCTGCTTGCCGGTGTAGACCGACGCCTCCTTGGCGATCAGGTCGGCCTCCATGCCGTGCCCGGAGGACTCGTGGAACAGCACCCCGCCGTTGCCGGAGGCGATCACCACCGGCATCTGGCCGGCCGGGGCCGGCCTGCTGGCCAGCATGGCCACGGCCCGCTCGGCCGCCTTGCGGGCCACCTCCTCGGGAGGGAACTCGTCCAGCAGCTCGAAGCCCATGGAGCGGCCGGGGCCGTCGAAGCCGGTCTGGACGACGCCGTCGCGGGCCGCCACCACCTGGACCACGAAGCGGGTCCGGACCCGGTCCTCCAGGGTCGAGAAGCCCTCGGAGTTGGCGATCAGGACCTGCTGGCGGACGTCGCCGTAGCCGGCGGTGACCTGGGCCACGGCCGGGTCGTGGCCGCGGGCGGCGGCGTCGGCCCGCCGGACCAGCTCGGCCAGGGTGGTCCGCTGGACCCCGGCCGGGTCGACGGCCACCGGGTGGCGCACCGCGGGCTGGCGGCGGCGCAGGTCGCGGACCTCGGCCGCGGGAGGCTCGCGGAGGGCGGCGGCGGCCACCCGGGCCGCCTCCAGCAGGGCGTCGAGATCCAGCCGGTTGGTGTAGGCGTAGGCCGAGGCCGTGCCCTTCACCACCCGGACCCCGGCGCCGCGGTCGCGGCCGGTGACCAGCTCCTCGACCCGCCGGTCCTCGAGCCGGATGTTGTGGGACAGGCGGTCCTCGGCGTACACCTCGGCCCACTCCCCGCCGGTGGCCAGGGCGGCGCCCAGCACCTTGCGGACGACAGCGTCTTCGAGCACGGCTCGCTCCTTCGGGGTTGCAGCGTGCTCCCGGCCGAGCCGGCCCGGGGGAGCCCGGTCATTGTAGAGGCCGGTCTCCACGGAACCAGGCCACCGTGCGCGCCACCGCCTCGGCGTGGGGGGTCGGGGCGGACGGCCCGAAGGCCCGCCGGAACTTCGACCAGTCGACCACATATGGGGCCTGGAACTCGTACAGGACCTCGCCGACCTCGCGGATCATGGGCGAGAGCAGGCCGGCCAGGCGGGTCATGGCGGCCGAGTTGGTGCCGATCCTGGACCGGCCGCCGCTGGCGGCGACCACCAGCTCGAGGAACTGGCGGCCGGTGAGCGGCTCGGCGGCCGGCAGGTGCCAGGCCTGGCCGTCGGCCTCCTCCCGCTCACCAAGGGTGGCCAGGCCGGCGGCCACGTCCTCCAGGTAGCTGAGGGTGTGGGGCTGGTCGAGGCGGCCCACCCAGCGCACCGTCCGGCCGGCCACGGCGGCGCGGAACAGGCGCTCGCCGGTGACGCTGGCCAGGCCGCCAGGGCCGTAGTAGTTGGACGCCCGGCCGATGGCCACGCGCAGCCGGCCCTGGCGGTGCAGGTCGAGCAGGCGCTCGGCCATCCGGGCCCTGGTCCGGCCCTTCGGGCCGGTGGCGGCGGCCGGGAGGTCCTCGGTGAGCGGGCCGCCGTGGGGGCCGTACAGGTAGAGATTGTCGGCCAGGACCAGCTTGGCCCCGGCGGCGGTCGCGCCCTCGGCGATCGCCTCGGTCAGAGGCGGGAAGGCGGCCGGCCAGTCGGTGTAGGGCGGCTGGGCGCAGTGATGGACAACGGCCGCCCCGGCGGCGGCCGCCTTGGCGCCGTCCGGGGTGGCGACGTCGGCGGCCAGGCGCTCGACCCCGGCCGGCACGGCCGCGTCCCCGGCCCGGTTGACGGCCCGCACCCGGTGCCCGCGGCGGGCCAGCTCCCGGACCAGGGCGCCCCCGATCCCTCCGCTGGCGCCAATGACGACGTGCATCGGCCTGCTCCCTTCTACAGTCGTTCACTGTTGTTAATGATGTTAACTCTACCGTATGCTGTCAACATGACGGAGACAGCGCCGCGGGTGCCACGGCGGGAGCGGGTCCGCCAGGCCACCGTGGACGAGATCAAGGCGGTGGCCAGGGCCCAGATGGCCGCCGAGGGAACGGCCGGGGTGACCCTGCGGGCGATCGCCCGCGAGAT
>JBJMHP010000103.1:0-3544 GCA_045807325.1 Actinomycetes bacterium
CCCCCCCCCCGACCGCCCCCAGGGCGGGGCTGCGGGCCTCGGCGGTCATGCTCGTGCTGGCCGCGCTGGCCGCCGCCGGCTGCACCCGCGAACCGGCGGCCCCTCCCAGCCACCGGTTGGAAGGGACCTACATCGTGCACGGCGTCTTCTCCCACCAGGACTTCGGCGGCCCCTGCAGGTCGGCCGACGCCGGCTACCCGGACATCACGCCGGGCACGGCGGTGCGGGTGCGGGACGCCACCAAGGCCGTGGTGGGCACGGCCAAGCTCCAGGGCGGGACCCTCCGCGACGGACCGCTGCGCGGCAACGACGACGACTGCGTGTTCACGTTCTCGCTGGCCGTGCCCGAGCGCGACGCCTACCGGATCGAGGTCGGCCGGCGCCCCGGCCAGGTCCTCTTCAGCCGGTCCGACCTGGAGCAGTCGGGCTGGAGGGCCGACCTGACCATCGGCGCCTACACAATGTTCGGCGGCATCTAGTAGTGTCCGGCGGCGATCCGGACCGGGGGTGGCCATGACGCAGACGCGACAGCGCGAGGACGAGTCGCCGAGGCCCGGGGCCCGGTCCAGGACGGCGGTGCTGGCCGAGCGGATCCCGATCCGCCGGATCATCTTGATCATCCTGAGCATCCTGATCGCCGCCGGCGTGCTCCTGGGCTCCTACAAGACCCTGACCCTGACCGAGGGCCGGATCAGCGCCGCCGGCTGGCGTGACTTCCTGATCTTCGGGGTCGCCCTGGGCAGCATCTACGCGCTCATCGCGCTCGGCTACAGCCTGGTCTACGGCATCCTGCTGATGATCAACTTCGCCCACGGCGAGGTGTTCATGATGGGCGCGTTCGCCTCCTACTTCGTGGCCCGGTCGCTCGAGTCGGCCGGCCTGCTCGACAGCAGCCCCATCCTGAGCATCCTCATCCTGCTGGTGGCCGCGACCGTCGCCTCCATGGCGGTGGCGGTGCTGCTGGAGCGGGTCGCCTACCGGCCGCTGCGCAACGCCCCCCGCCTGGTCCCGCTGATCACCGCCATCGGCGCCTCGCTGTTCCTCCAGTACACGGCGGCCAGCCTCTTCGGGTCGGACTCCAAGGGCTACCCGAGCATCGCCGCCCTCGAGGGCACGTGGACGATCTTCGGCATCCCCATCGGCCGGAGCCTGCTGGTGGCCATCGTGGCCGCGGTGATCATGGTGGTCGGCCTGACCCTGTTCATCTCCAGGACGACCATGGGCAAGGCCATGCGGGCGGTCGCCGAGGACAAGGAGATCGCCAGCCTGATGGGGATCAACGTCAACCGGGTGATCGTGACCACCTTCGCCGTCGGCGGGATCCTGGCCGGCGTCGCCGGGGTCATGTTCGCCCTGGTCTTCGGCCTGGTCCAGTTCAACATGGGCTTCGTCCCCGGCATCAAGGCCTTCACCGCGGCCGTGCTCGGCGGCATCGGCAGCGTCGCCGGCGCGGCCATCGGCGGGCTGATCCTCGGGGTGGTGGAGTCGGTGGCGCCGTTCCTGCTGCTGGCCGGCATCCACGTGCCCGCCCCCAACCAGCTCCGGGACGTGGTCGCCTTCTCCATCCTTATCCTGGTCCTGATCTTCCGACCCGGCGGGATCCTCGGGTCGGGCGACCCGGAGCGGGGGTAGGGCGCCGTGTGACCGGGTCCGGGTTGACCTCCAGGGCGGTCAGGGCCGGCCTGATCGGCGGCGTGGCCCTCGTCTACCTGGCCCTGATCGGCATGATCCAGAAGTTCGACAGCCGCAACCTCATCGGCGACTTCCTCACCCTGGGCAACCTGCTCATGGCCCTGCCGCCGCTGCTCACCGGCTTCCTGGCCATCAGGCCGCGGCTGGTGGGGGGGCAGCGTGAGGCGGCCGGCCCGCGTCCCGCCCTGACCGCCGGGCTGGTCAGCGGGGCGGTCGTCGGCGGGGTCTCCGCGGCCGGGGTCGCCCTGGTCGAGATCCTCCCCGAGGGCGCGGTGCGGCGCATCTTCATCCAGGTGTCGCCGGAGCTGCTGTCGATCCTCACCTTCGGCCGGGGCGTGCCGCTGGGCCTGGTCCTGCTGGTCGTCTACGGGGCGGTGCTCGGCCTGCTGGGGGCCGGCTTCCGGCTGCTGCCCGACCGCTACCGGCGTCCCCTCGGTGTCGGGCTGGCCACGACCCTGACCTTCGCCCTGCTCCAGCGGATCTTCCCGCCCCTGCTGTTCGAGCTCGGGCTCGACACCCGCTGGCTGTACAGCCCGACCCTGCTGGGCCTGACCGTCCCGGGAGCGTTGCTCGTCTTCGCCGTCTCGGCCGGGCTGGCGGCGCTGTGGGGGGCCAGGGGCCCGGTGGTGCGCCAGCGGGTGCGGCAGCTGCCCCCGGAGCGCCGCAAGCTGCTCAACGGCACCAGCCTGCTGGTGCTGGCGGTGGTCCTGGCCGTGCTGCCCCAGCTGATCGGCTCGACCCTCTCCCAGGTGCTGGGCACGGTCGGCGTCTACCTGCTGATGGGGCTGGGCCTGAACATCGTGGTCGGCTACGCGGGCCTGCTCGACCTGGGGTATGTCGCCTTCTTCGCCACCGGGGCCTACATGACGGCCCTGTTCACCGGGGCCAACCGGGTGACCTCCATCGGCGACCTGGTCGCGCCGGCGTTCGCGCTGCACCTCAACTTCTACCTGGCCGTGCCGTTCGTGATCATCGTCACGGCCGTCGTCGGGCTGCTGATCGGCGCCCCGGTGCTGCGCCTGCGGGGCGACTACCTGGCCATCGTCACCCTCGGCTTCGGCGAGATCGCCAAGGTGGCGGTGCAGTCCTCCTGGCTCCAGGAGTTCACCGGCGGCCCCCAGGGGCTGCGCGACGTCACCGACGCCGCCATCGGCGGGATCGGGTTCCGCGACCCCCAGCCGTTCTTCTACCTGGTGCTGGTGTTCTGCGCCCTGGCCATCTTCGTGTCCCAGCGCCTGGCCGGCTCGCGAGTGGGGCGGGCCTGGAACGCCATGCGCGAGGACGAGCTGGCCGCCGAGGCCATGGGCGTGAGCACGATCAGGTTCAAGCTGCTGGCCTTCGCCATGGGCGCGGCCGTGGGCAGCCTGTCCGGCACCCTGTTCGCGGTCCAGATCGGCTCGATCACCCCCGAGAGCTTCACCATCATCGTCTCCATCACCGCCCTGGCCGTGGTCATCCTCGGTGGGATGGGCAGCATCCCCGGCGTGGTCGTGGGCAGCATGCTGCTGATCGGCCTGCCCGGGCTGCTGGACGAGTTCGAGGAGTACCGGCTGCTGGTCTACGGGGCCGCCCTCATCCTGGTCATGGTCCTGCGGCCCCAGGGGCTGGTCCCCAACGTGCGCCGCAGCCGCGAGCTCCAGGAGGACGAGGCCGCCCAGGACCAGTGGCTCAAGCAGGAGGAGGAGGAGGAGGCCCCGGCGGTGACCGTCGGCGGCGGCGGCGGCGGGGCCTCATGAGCGCCCTGCTCGAGGTCCGCGGGCTGGTCCGGCGCTTTGGCGGCCTGAACGCCGTCGACGGGGTCGACCTGGACGTCGAGGCCGGCGAAATCCTCAGCGTCATCGGCCCCAACGGG
>JBJMHP010000104.1:0-18417 GCA_045807325.1 Actinomycetes bacterium
CCCGTCGACGGCGAACAGCTTGTGGGTCGCATGGACAATCCGGCGCAGGGCGTCGTCGAGCTCGCCGGCGGCGTAGCGCAGGTCCCCGAGCTCGTGCAGCGCCTGACGGACCTCTCTCGCGGACATCGGCATCGCTGACCACCTCCCGAGAGCTTGCCTACCCGCTCAGTCGGCCCGTTTCACCGTTTTCACGTAGAGCTCCGTGATCCCGAGCTGGCGCAGCTCCTCGTTGTGCGCCTCGGCCTCGTCCTCGGTCCGGAACACGCCGCTGTACACCGCCCACCTGGTCCCGAGCTCGTACTGCTGATTGTCGAGCAGGCCGGCGTCCTTGACCCCCCGCTCCCTGACCAGCCGTAGTCGCGCGTCGGCCTTCGGGCGCTCGTCGAAGCTGCCAAGGACCACCGTGTGGAACTCGTCCGGGAGGGTCGTGATGGTGGGCGCGACGGTGGTCTCCGGGGGCGCGCTGGCCTGGGCCTGGGGCGCCGTGCCGGGGGAGGAGAGGCCGAGGATGGCCCCGGCCACCAGGCCGAGCAGGGCGGCGACGGCCGCCATCGCCGGCCCCGGCCGCGGCCAGCGGGTGTCGTACATGGTGCCGGACGCTATCGCGGGCCCGGCGCCCCACTCAACTCAGCCGGCCGCCTCCCCGCCGCTCCCGGCGTCGGCCTGGCGCAGCTCGGAGCGGCGGATCTTGCCGGTGAGGGTCTTGGGCAGGTCCTGGACGAACTCCACCTTGCGCGGGTAGGCGTAGGCGGACAGGCGGTCGCGGACGTGCCGCTGGAGCTCGGAGACCAGCTCGTCGCTCGGCTCCGACCCGGGGACCAGGCGGACGAAGGCCTTGACGACGTGGCCGCGCTGGGGGTCGGGGCTGCCCACCACCGCCGACTCGGCCACCGCCGGGTGCTCGAGCAGGGTGCTCTCGACCTCGAAGGGCCCGATCCGGTAGCCGGCCGAGATGATCACGTCGTCGGCCCGGCCCGAGTACCAGACGTAGCCGTCCTCGTCCTGGCGGGCGGTGTCCTTGGTGTGGAACCAGTCGCCGCCGAAGACCTCCTTGGAGTCCTCCGGCCGGTTCCAGTAGCCGAGCGGGTAGTGCGGGTTGGACCGTGCCCTGAGGCAGATCTCGCCCGGCTCGCCCTTGGGTACGGGCTGCTCGTCCTGGTCGAGGATGGCCACGTCCCAGCCGGGCAGGGGCAGGCCCATGGAGCCGGGCCGGACCTCGACGGTGGGGTAGTTGCCGCACAGCGGGTAGCTCTCGGACAGCCCGTAGTAGTCGAGCACCGGGCAGCCGACGGTCCGGTTCCACCAGGCGATCGCCTCTGGGTTGAGCGGCTCGCCGGCCGAGCAGGCCAGGCGCAGGTTGCCGAAGTCGAGGCCGGCGGCCTCGGACACGCCCATCATGGCCCGGATGGCGGTCGGGGTGGTGAACAGGTTGCCGACGCCGTGGTCGGCGATCAGCCGCAGTGCCTTGCCGGGGTCGAACCCGCCCTTGCGCCCATGGACCAGCGTCTCCACCCCGAAGCGCCAGGGTCCGAGGATGCCGGGCACGATCCCGGCGATCCAGGCCCACTCGCCGGTCGAGTGGAACAGCTCGCCCGCCCGGACGTCGTGGCAGAACTGGAACTCCTCGTGGCCGAGCAGGTAGCGGTGGGCGTGCAGGATCCCCTTGGCCAGCCCGGTCGTGCCCGAGGTGTAGTAGAGCTGGGCCGGGGTGTCGGGGTCGGTGGCCGGGGTCTCGAACCGGTCGGAGGCCGCCCCGGTCAGCTCCTCGAAGCTCTCGGCCCCGCTGCCGCCGACCACCACCAGGTGCTCGACCGACGGGGCCTTGTCGAGCAGGGCGGCCACCCGGTCGCGGTGGGCGGCCGAGGTCACCAGCACCTTGGCCTCGCTGTCGTTGAGCCGGTACCCGATCGAGTCGTCGCCGTACAGCACCGACATGGACAGCAGGATGGCCTCGCACTTGTAGGTGGCCAGGAAGCTGGCCGCGATCTCGGGCGACGCCGGGGCCATCACCGCCACCCGGTCGCCCGTTTCGACCCCGAGCTGCCGCAGGGTGTTGGCGGTGCGGTCGGTGAGCCGGCGCATGTCGCCGAAGCTCCAGTGCTCGTCGCGGCCCTCGTCGGACACGAAGTGCATGGCCGGCCGGTCCGGCTCGTGCTTGTCGAGCACGTCGTCGGCCAGGTTGTAGCTGGCCGGGACCTCCCAGCGGAAGCCTGAGGTCATCTCCTGGTAGGTGCCGGGACGATGGGTGCGGTAGTCGCGCATGGATTCCTCCTCCGCCGACGTGCTACTCATCTACCCATGACCTCCCCTCACGGCACAACACCCACGCGACGGCCGACCGTGCTGGTCGTCGGCAGCGGCTTCGCCGGCTTCCACTGCATGCGGCGGCTGGAGAAGCACCTGCCGCCCGAGGCGGCCGAGCTGCTGCTGGCCAGCTCGGCCGACTACCTGCTCTACAGTCCCCTGCTGCCCAACGTCGCCGCCGGCGTGGTCGAGCCACGCCACATCGCCGTCGGGCTGCACAACCGGCTGCGCCGGGCCAAGGTGCTCCTCGGCCACGTGGTCGGGGTCGACGTCCAGGGCCACACCGCCACCCTGCGCCGCCTCGACGGCTCCGGCTACGAGCTGGCCTGGGACCGGCTGGTCCTGGCCCCCGGCGGGGTCACCCGGACCTTCAACATCCCGGGGGTGGCCGAGCACGCCCTCGGCCTCAAGACCCTGGCCGAGGCTGCCTACCTGCGCGACCACGTGCTGCGCGAGCTCGTCAACGCCGACGCCGCCGACGACCCGGCCCACCGGCGGGCCTGCTGCACCTTCGTGGTCGTGGGGGCCGGCTACTCCGGCACCGAGACGGCGGCCCAGATGCAGCTGGTCACCATGCGGGCGGCCGCCGAGTACCCGCGGCTGCGCCCCGAGGACATCCGCTGGGTGCTGGTCGACCTGGCTCCCCGGGTGCTGGCCGAGCTCGGCCGCAAGCTGGGCGACGACGCCACGGAGGTGCTGCGCCGCCGCGGGGTCGAGGTCCGGCTGGGCATCACGGTCGAGGAGGCCTCCGAGGGCATGGTGCGGCTCTCGGACGGCGAGACGATCGAGACCCACACGCTGGTCTGGTGCACCGGCGTCACCCCGAGCCCCCTGATCGCGACCCTGGGGCTGCCCACCGAGCGGGGGCGGCTGCGGGTCGGGACGGATCTCCGGGTGCCCGGCCACCCCGACGTGTTCGCCTTCGGCGACGCGGCCGCCGTGTCCGACCTGACCAGGCCGGGGAAGCTCACCGGCCAGACCGCCCAGCACGCCCAGCGTCAGGGCAAGACGGCCGCCCGCAACGTGGCCGCCTCGCTCGGCTTCGGCAAGGCGGTCGACTACCGCCACCGCGACCTCGGCTTCGCGGTCGACCTGGGCGGCTTCGACGCGGTCGCCTCCCCCTTCGGCGTGTCCCTTGGCGGGCTGCCGGGCCTGGTCGCCACCCGCGGCTACCACCTGCTGGCCATGCCGTCGAACAACAACCGCATCCGGGTCTCGTTCGACTGGCTGCTCGACTGGGCCATGCCCCCCCAGGTGGTCCAGCTCGGCTTCCTGCGCGAGGACCAGGCCATCATGGCCGCGGCCGAGCAGACCGGCATCTACGCCGACCCCCCGGCCGACGAGTGGGAGGCGGCGTCCAGGGACCTGCCGACGACCAGGGCCGTGGTCGCCGACACCGGCGTGCCCCGCCCGCCGATGCGGCAGCGGCAGCCGGGCTGACGGGCGGCGCCCGCCGACGGTATCCTTACTGGTCGCGGCCACGATGCGGCCGCGAGCTCTCCGGGCATTGATGCCCGACCCCCCGGCCCCGTAGTTGGAGGCGTGCCCAGTGACCAGGATCGGTGTGTTGACCGGTGGCGGCGACGTCCCCGGCCTGAACCCTTGCATCAAGACGCTCGTGTACGCGGCCGCCGACCGTGGCTACGAGGTCCTGGGGCTGCGCCGAGGCTGGGCCGGGCTGCTCGACTACAACCTGGACTCAGACGAGCCCCAGGACCACTGCGTGCGGCCGCTGACCAAGCGCGATGTGCGGACCATCGACCGGACCGGCGGGACCTTCCTGCACACCAGCCGGACCAACCCGGGCAAGGTCGCCCCCACCGACGTGCCCGGGTTCCTGGCCACCCAGGGCCAGTCCGAGTCCGAGGGCCCCTTCGACTTCACCAGCCACAGCCTGGCCGTGGTCGAGCGCCTGGGCCTGGACTGGCTGGTCGCCATCGGCGGCGACGACACCCTGTCGTATGCCGAGCGGCTGTCCCGGGAGGGCGTGCGGGTGCTGGCCGTGCCCAAGACGATGGACAACGACGTCTTCGGCACCGACTACTGCATCGGCTTCTCGACCGCGGTCACCCGTAGCGTGCAGTTCATCCACCAGCTGCGGACCTCGACCGGGTCGCACGAGCGCATCGCCGTGGTCGAGCTGTTCGGCCGCAACTGCGGCGAGACCTCGCTGCTCTCGGCCTACCTGGCCGGGGTCGACCGGGCGATCATCTGCGAGGTCCCCTTCGACGTCGAGCTGCTGGCCCACTACCTGCTCGAGGACAAGGCGTCCAACCCCTCCAACTACGCCATGGTCACCGTCTCAGAGGGCGCCCGCATGCTGGAGGGGGAGATCCTGGAGCGGGGCGAGGCCGACGCCTACGGCCACCGCAAGCTGGGCGGGATCGGACTGGTCACCGGCGAGCTGCTCAAGAAGCTCACCGGCCAGGACATCATCTACCAGCAGGTCGGCTACCTGATGCGCTCGGGCGCCCCCGACGCCCTCGACCTGATGGTGGCGGTCAACTACGCCAACATGGCCATCAACCTGATCGACCAGGACGCCGACGGCAGCATGGTCGCCCTGCGGAGGGGCACCTACACCTCGGTCCCGATCGACACCATGATGCAGGGCACCAAGCGCGTCGACGTCGAGTCCCTGTACGACGAGAAGCGCTACCGCCCCCTGATCCGCCAGGTCGACGGCAAGCCGATGTTCCTCTACTAAGCCACCGCGGCGATTACTGAGCCACCGCGGCGATCGTCTGGTCGAGCTGGCGCAGGTGGGCCCGGTCGTGGCCGGCGATGGTCTCGGTGAGCAGCCGGAAGCTGGTCGGCCCCCGCTCCTCGTGGATCCCCAACCGGCCCCACCGCGCCTCCGGGGTTCCCCTGGCCAGGGCCAGGCTGGCGGCCCGTAGGGCGCCGAAGGCGGCCAGCAGCTCGCCGAACGGCGGCCGGGCCAGCGTCGCCCAGGCGTCCTGGTCGTAGCCGATCAGCGGCGGCTGGTCCTGGGCCAGGATGGCCCGGGCCCGGAACGCGTACGCGATCTCGGCGTCCCAGAGATGGCCCAGCAATTCGGCCACCGACCACTCCCGCGGCGCGGGTCGCCGCTCGACCGCCCCGGCGGGGAGGTCGGCCGTGCGCTTCTGGAAGGTGGCCGGGGTCGCGCCCATGACCTCCAGCGGGTCGCCGGTCCCGAGCAGGGCCAGCAGCTCCCGCTGGTAGCCCTGGGGGTCGAGGACCGGGTCGGCGACGACGATGCGCTCCTCCATCAAGGCCTCCTCGGCAGGGTCCCGGGGTCGGCCAACCCTACCGCCGGAGCTCGACAGTCACCTCGAGGCCGCCGTGGGCGGCGGCGACGGCCTTGACGATGGACAGGCCGAGGCCGGCGCCACGGTCGGAGCCGGTGCGGTCGGCCCCCAGGCGCCGGAAGGGCTCGAACAGGGTGGCGACCTGGTCGGGGGGATGGGGGCCGCCGTTGGCGACCCGGACCACCACCAGGGGGCCGGCGCGGCCGGTGTCGACCTCGACCCAGCCGCCGGGCCGGTTGTGGCGGACGGCGTTCTCGACGAGGTTGGCGACCCAGCCGCTCCAGCACCCGCCCGGCCATGGCCGCCCTGACCCTGGCCGCCCTGGCCATCGGTGCCGTCGCCGGCCTCTACCCTGCCCTGCGGGCGGCCCGCCTGGCCCCGACCGATCCCCTGCGGACGGCCTAGCCCTCCGGGTCCGGGTTGGGGACCAGGTACGGGAGTCACCGGCCGGCCGGCAGAACCACGCTGGGGGCCGTGCAGCCGGGTCACGATGATCAGGGCTCTTTCGGTCGGCAGCCGAAGGCCCGAGCTGAGCGGCTACTCGAGCCAGAGCAGGGGCGACATGCGGCGGCTGCCGCTGCGCAGCTTGCCCTCGGCCCGGTCCATGGACTCCCACAGCTCCTGGACCTGGCGGTGCACGGCCTGCAGCTCGGCCGGGTCGCACCAGTCGTCCTCGAGGGTGCGGACCAGGTCGTGGCGGTAGTCCTCGACCACGCCGCGCAGCTCCAGCGTCTTGTCGGCGAGGTTGCGGAGGTCGAGGGCCAGCCGTCGGACGAGCATGGGGTCCGTCATCGCATCAGCCTCCACAACCGTGCCAGCCCTGGTGCGAACGGAGCATACCGTCTGGAAGGGAGCAAGACGGGGAGGCTGGGGGGAGAACAACGAAATGTTATCCAGCAGCGACCTGGGCACGCGAATCTGTTGCCTGAACGGGGATTCAGGCCGGAGTGGGCGCCGCCCGGCGGTTCTCGGCGGCCCGCTCGAGCAGGGGCCGCGGGGCCGCGTCGAGCCGGGCCCGGAAGTCGGAGCAGGCGGCGATGGCCGCGTGGTAGGCGGGCCAGGCGGTTGTCGGGCCGGGGCTCGGCCGGGAGGGTGTCCGGGTCCAGGTGGGCGTCGAGGCCGTCGCGGAGCAGGATCAGGGCCATTGGACGGTCAGGCCGGTTCCTGCGGACCGGTCACCGCGCCCCAGGGAAGACCGCCGTTCCGGTGTAGCCTCCTTGCATGCCTCGAGTCGCGGTGGACGTGATGCTGAAACGGGAGATCCTCGACCCGCAGGGCCAGGCGGTGGAGCGGGCCCTGCCCTCGCTCGGGTTCGACGGCGTCTCCGACGTCCGCATCGGCAAGCACGTCGAGCTCACCGTCGGCGACGGCGACGGCGAGCAGGCGGCCCGACGGATGGCCGAGGCCCTGCTGGCCAACCCGGTCATCGAGGAGTTCTCCGTGCGCCTCCTGCCCGACTGAGCGGCCGAAGGTGGCCCGCCAATTGACAGGCAGACTCAGGGCGCCCCGGCTGCCGGTGATCGGGCGTCCTCGCCGGCTCAGCTCGGAGGAGGCGGCCGCCCTCAAGGCGCGACCCTGGCCGCGGCTGCCGTGGTGGCTGTGGCTGGCCGTGGTCGTCACGACCGTGGCCATGGTGGTGGTGGCCACCGCCCTGTTCGGGTCGGGCTCCGACCAGCTCCCGGTGGCGGCCCGCCGCTCCCCCCCGGCCGGTGACCTGAGCCACGGCGTCGGCGCCATCCGCGTCCCCATCCTGGAGCCGCAGAACCGGGCCCTGCTGGTCCGGCGCCAGGCCGGCTGCCCCAGGCTCGACCGGGTCACCCTGGTCGGCACCGCCGCCGAGGTGAGGCTGCTCGAGGGGGCCGCCGAGGACCTGTGCGCCCTGCGCTCCACCGCCCCGATCCAGCGGGCCCGCGACGGGCTGCAGAAGGCGGCGCCGACGGTCGCCTTCGCCGAGTTCGAGCTGTCCATCAACGAGTCGACCACCGACTTCGGCACCGACCCGCCCAGGGTCCTGGTCCACGCCAAGTTCCAACAGGGCGCGGCCGTCGCCGAGCGGGTCGCGGTCGTGCTGGCCCACGAGGGCGCCCACCTGGCCGACGGCCGGCCCCCGACCGCCGCCGATGAGCTGGCCGCCCGCAAGGCCGAGCTGGAGGCCTGTGGCAGGCTGTTCACCGGCGGCGTCCAGCCGAACCGGGGCTGCGCCGATGCCGCCGCCCTGCTCGCCACCGACGACGCCAGCGCCCTCCACCGACTGAAGGAGGCCGGGTACCGATGACACTGGAGTTGGACTGGCCGGTCGGGCGGGGCGGGGCGGCGGTGGTCTCGCCGTCAGCGGTGGAGACGGCGTTCCTCGGCGGGGCCACCGGCGGCGACGAGTTCGAGGTGGCGTCGGTGACCAAGCTGATGACCTCGCTGGCCGCCCTGGCCGCGGTCTCCTCGGGCCGGATCGGCCTCGACGACCCGGTCCCCCAGGCCGCCGACCGCCCCGAGACGATCACCCTCCGCCACCTGCTGGCCCACGCCGGCGGCTACCCCTTCGAGCCCCCCGGCCGGCCCCGCCCCCCCGAGCAGCGCCGCATCTACTCCAACGTGGGCTTCCGGCTGCTGGCCGAGGCCGTCGCCGACGCCGCCGGCACGACCTTCCCCAGCTGGCTGTCGACCAGCGTGCTCGACCCTCTGGAGATGACCGCGACCCGGCTCGTCCATCGCAACGGCACCGACGAGGACCCGGCCGCCGGGGCCGCCTCGACCCTCGACGACCTGGTCCGCCTGGCCGGCTGCCTGCTGGAGCGCGGCGCCCCGGTGATCGGCCCCGACCTGTTCGCCGAGGCGACCACCGTGCAGTTCCCCGGCCTGGCCGGCCTGGTCCCGGGCGTCGGCCGGTTCGACCCCTGCGACTGGGGCCTCGGCTTCGAGCTGCACGACGGCAAGCGCCCCCACTGGATGGGCGACCGCCGCTCCCCGGCCGCCTTCGGCCACTTCGGCGCCACCGGCTGCTTCCTGTGGGTGGACCCCGACGCCGGCCTGGCCGCCGCCGCCGTCACCGACCGCTCCTTCGACGACGGCAAGTGGGCCATGGCGACCTGGCCCGCGTGGTCCGACCGCCTCCCCGCCGCCACCTGACCAGCGCGGGCGGGCGGGTCTGGTAGCCTCCGGGCCGAGCGGGACGGCCAGTCGAGGAGCTGTGTGGTGCGGATCGGGGTGGTGACCTTCCCGGGGTCCTGCGACGACCGCGACGCCCGCGCCGCCGTGGCCACGATGGGCGCCGACCCGGTCGCCCTGTGGCACGGCGACGGCGACCTGCGCGGCGTGGACGCCGTCATCCTCCCCGGCGGCTTCTCCTACGGCGACTACCTGCGCTGCGGGGCGATCGCCCGGTTCTCGCCGGTGATGGGGGCGGTGGCCGCCTTCGCCCGTGCCGGCGGCCCGGTCCTGGGCATCTGCAACGGCTTCCAGGTCCTGTGCGAGGCCGGGCTGCTCCCCGGGGCCCTGCTGCGCAACGCCGGCCTGCGCTTCGTCTGCCGCGAGGTCGAGGTCGCGGTCGACTCCACCGCCACCGCCTGGACCTCCGCCTGCCCGTCCGGCGCGACCCTGACCATCCCGGTCAAGCACGGCGAGGGCCGCTACGTCCACCCCGACCCGGCCGCCCTGGCCGCCGCCGGCCAGGTCGTCTTCCGCTATGCCCCCGGCCACAACCCCAACGGCTCCCAGGCCGACATCGCCGGCGTGACCAACCCCACCGGCAACGTCGTCGGCCTCATGCCCCACCCCGAGCACGCCGTCGACCCCCTCCTGGGCCCGGTGGGGGGCCGCTGGCTGTTCGACTCGGTCCTGCAGGCGCTGCGCCCCGCCGGACGGTAGGGCGCGGCCAAGCTCGCGGTCCCGCAAGGTGCCTTGCGGGATAGTTGCCATGTAGATAGTAGCCATGTAGTCTATCTCCATGGCGACACACGAGCGACCCACAACCGGTTACCTGGTCTGGCGCCTGGCCATGCGCTGGCGGGCGGCGGTCGACCGCGCGGTGGCGCCGCTGGGGCTGACCCACGCCCAGTATTCGACCCTGGCCTCCCTGCGGGGGCTGACGGCACGGGGCGAGCGACCCAGCCAGCGCCGCCTGGCCGCCTACACCGGGCTGGAGCCGATCTATGTCTCAAAGCTCGTCCGGGCCCTCGAGCAGGGCGGGCTGATCGTCCGGGTGCCCGACCCGGCCGACGCCCGGGCCGTGCAGCTCACCCTCACCGACCGCGGGAAGGAGGTCATCGACCAGGCCGTGAAGATCGTGCACGACCTGCACGGCACACTCACCGCCCCACTCGGCGGCCCCGACAGTGCCGAGACCAGGGCCCTCGCCGCCGCCCTCCAGACCCTGCTGCACGGGGTCCCCGAGCCGGACACGACTCCAGCGGAAGGAGACGTCCCATGACCACCGCCCCCGTCCTGACCGGCCGCCACATCGGCGAAGCCGAGAACGCCATCCGCGCCCTGCTCGACCGGCAGCTGGAGGAGGCGAGCCTGTCGTTCCCCGAGTGGACGGTCCTGCTCACCCTCGGCGGCGCCGACCCGCTCCCCCGCAGCGAGCTGGTCCGGCGTCAGGCCTACGGCCTCAAGGTGTCCGAGGCCGCGGCCCGGGCGACGGTCGACGGCCTCCGGTCGTCGGGCCTGGTCGCCCCGGTCGACGAGGCCCGTGACGTCGGCGAGCCGGTCGGCGACGCCCAGGACCCGCGGCTCACCCTGACGGCGGCCGGTCAGGCCAGGTTCCGGCCCGTCCGTCAGGCCGTGTTCCGCATCGCCGACGAGCTCTACGGCGACCTGCCGCCGGCCGACCTCGAGGCCACCCGCCGCACTCTGGCCGAGGTGACCCGCCGGGCCAACGCCCGCCTGGACGCCGCCGGCTGAGCGTGGACGCTCTGATAGCGTGACGCCGGCCGTCTCGCGAGCGGAGGACGCGTGTCCCAGACAACCCTGCCCGAAGGCCTGCACCGCCAGCTGGGACTGACCGGCGAGGAGCTCGAGCGGATCCTCGGCGTGCTGGGGCGGGAGCCGAGCCGGGCCGAGCTGGCGATGTACTCGCTGATGTGGTCCGAGCACTGCTCCTACAAGTCGTCCAAGGTGCACCTGCGGCGCCTGCCCACAGAGGGGCCGCGGGTGCTGCAGGGGCCGGGGGAGAACGCCGGGGTGGTCGACCTGGGCGGCGGGGTGGCGGCGGTGTTCAAGATCGAGTCCCACAACCACCCGTCGTTCGTGGAGCCGTTCCAGGGGGCGGCGACCGGGGTCGGGGGGATCATCCGCGACATCCTGGCCATGGGGGCGCGGCCGGCGGCCAGCCTCAACTCGCTGCGCTTCGGCGACCCGGCCGAGCCGATGGCGCGGCGGCTGCTGGAGGGGGTGGTGGCCGGCATCGGCCACTACGGCAACTGCGTCGGGGTGGCCACGGTCGGGGGCGAGGTCGTCTTCGACCCCTGCTATGCCGGCAACCCGCTGGTCAATGCCCTCACCGTCGGGTTCATGCCGGCCGGGCGTCGCCTCAGCGGCCGGGCCGAGCGGGCGGGCGACCTGGCCGTGCTGATGGGGGCCAAGACGGGCCGGGACGGGATCGGCGGGGCCAGCGTCCTCGCCTCGGCCAGCTTCGAGGACGGCGACGACGCCAAGCGCCCCAACGTCCAGGTCGGCGACCCGTTCCAGGAGAAGCTGCTGATCGAGGCGTGCCTTGAGCTGGCCGAGCGGGGCCTGCTGCGCGGGCTCCAGGACCTGGGCGCGGCCGGCATCAGCTGCGCGGTGGCCGAGGTCGCGGCCAGGGCCGGGATGGGCATGGAGGTCGACCTGGACGCGGTGCCCCTGCGTGAGCCCTCGATGGAGGCCTGGGAGGTGCTCGTCTCGGAGTCCCAGGAGCGGATGCTGGCCCTGGTCGACCCGGCGCGCCTGGACGACGTGCTCGAGGTGTGCCGCCGCTGGGGGATCCTGGCCAGCGTGCTGGGGGAGATGACCGCCGGGGGAATGCTGCGGTTGCGGTTCCGGGGCGAGGTGGTGGCCGAGGTCCCGGCGGCCAGCCTGGCCGACGAGGGACCGGTCTACTCCCGCCCGCTCGTCCCGCCGCCACCGCCGACGGCCGGGACCGCGGTGCCACTGGACGCGGAGGTGGCCGAGGCCGTGCTGGCCTTGGCCGCCGACCCGACCTGCGCCGCCAAGCGCTGGGTCTGGGAGCAGTACGACCGCTTCGTCGGCCACGGCACGGTGGCCGGGCCCGGCCACGACGCGGCCGTCCTCCGGGTCCCCGGCACCGGCCGGGCGGTGGCCCTGGCCACCGACGGCAACGGCCGCCACGCCGCCCTCGACCCGGCCGCCGGGGCCGCCCTGGCCGTGGCCGAGGCGGCCCGCAACGTCGCCTGCACCGGCGCCCGCCCGATCGCAGTCACCAACTGCCTCAACTTCGCCAGCCCCGAGCGCCCCGAGGTGATGGGCGCGTTCGCGGCCGCCGTCGACGGGATGGCCGCCGCCTGCCGCGCCCTCGGCCTGCCGGTGACCGGCGGCAACGTCAGCTTCTACAACGAGTCGTCGGGCCGCCCCATCCACCCGACTCCGATCGTCGGCGTCCTCGGCCTGCTCGAGGACGCCACCACCGCCGTCCCCACCGGCTTCCCCCGCCCCGGCCTCACCGTCTGGCTCCTGGGGGAGACCAGGGTCGAGCTCGGCGGCTCGGTCTGGCAACGCCTGACCACCGGCCGCCTGGAGGGGCCCCCTCCCGTCCTCGACCTGACCGCCGAGGCCAGACTCCACCAACTCCTCCTCGACCTGGCCGCCCGCCGCCTCCTGGCCGGCACCCACGACCTGTCGGACGGTGGCCTGGCCGTCGCCCTGGTCGAGGCCACCCTCGCCGCCGGGGTCGGCGCCACCGTTGACCTGCCCCCGGTCCTGACCGCGGCCGCCCTGCCTCCGGGGCATGTGCCGCTGGCCGCCCTCACCAGCGAGTCGGCCTCCCGGGTCCTGGTCGCCGCCCCTCCCGAGGCCGCCGAGGGGCTCGAGGCCCTGACCGCCGAGGCCGGCGTCCCCATCGCCCGGCTGGGCACCACCGTCGGCGACCGACTGATCGTCCCCGGCCTCCTCGACCTCCCCCTGTCCCGCCTCCGCGACGCCTACGAGGGCGCCCTCCCCCACGCCCTCGGCGAGCTACCCTGACGTAACTCCCCCGGTGCGCCGGGTCGAGGAGGCTGGACCTCGGGGGGGCCGCCGGCTGGCGGGTCGCATGGGCCAACGGGCGGGTCGGGTGGTTGCCTGCGGGCGGATCACGGCCTGCCGGTGCAGTGATGAGCTCAGCCAATTCTCAGTGGCCCGTGCGACCCTGGGTAGAGGACGTCGGCAGGCCGGAGGACCGCATGGGTGGGTGGCGGCGGGCTGTCGTGGTGGTGTCGGGGTTGCTGGTGGTGGCGACGTTGACTTCGCCGGTGCCGGCCCGGGCGCAGGAGCAGCGGCCGAGGACCTGGAACACCGAGCCGGTGGGGCATGTGGCGCCGCCTCAGGGTGGGGGGTACGCCGACGTGTGGGCGCACAAGGACGTGGCCTACCTGGGGAACCTGCGGCAGGCGGACTGCCGGCCGGCCAACGGGGTGTGGGCGATCGACCTGCGTGAGCCGGCGAGGCCGCGGCCGCTGGCCTCGTTCGCCAAGTTCCCGGGGAGTGACGGGGAGGACGTCTGGGTCGGGTCGGTCCGGACCAGGGCGTTCAAGGGCGATCTGGCCGCCGTCGGGCTGCAGCGCTGCTCGCGCCAGGACCTGGGGTTCGCCGGGCTGGCCCTGTATGACGTGAGCGACCCGGCCAGGCCGCGGGAGCTGAGCCGGCTGGACACCGGGGTGGCCTCGGGGGTGCACGAGCTCAGCGTGGTCCAGCGGCCCGACGGGCGTGTGCTGGCCCTGGCCGCCGTGCCCTACTCCTTCAACCTCAGCCAGGGCCGCACGGGCGACCTCCGGATCATCGACATCACCGACCCACGGCGGCCCCGGCAGCTGGCCGACTGGGACATCCGCCGCGACGGCCCGGCCGAGGCCAGGGGCCAGCTCGCGGCCCGACGGGACGTCTTCTGCCACAGCGCCTGGCCCTTCGCCAGGGGCAACCGGGTGTTCGCCTCCTTCTGGTCGGCCGGCGTGCAGTTCCTGGACATCGCCAACCCGGCCGCGCCCAGGCTGATCGGCCAGACCCCCTACCGGGACGAGGACGGCTACCGGGGCGCCCACTCCGGCTGGTTCAACGAGGACGAGACCCTGTTCGTGCAGAACGACGAGGCCATGCAGGCGGTTGGCAGCGGGTCGCGGGCCAGCTGGACCTTCCAGCGGGTGTTCGACACCAGCTCCCTGGAGCGGCCGCGGCTGCTGTCGACCTTCGCCACCGAGTCGGCCGTGCCCGGCAAGGACGGCCGGGTGGCCACCGACGGCATCTACTCGGTCCACAACGCGGTCATCAAGGGCGACCTCGAGTACGCCTCCTGGTACTCCGACGGGGTCCGGGTGGTCGACCTGGCCGACCCCCGCCGGCCCAGGGAGGTCGCCTGGTTCGTCCCGCCGCCCTCCTCGCCCCGCCAGGCCGTGGCCACCGCCCAGAACGGGCGCCGCGACATGCCGCTTGTCTGGGGCGTCTATCCCTGGAAGGACATGGTGCTGGCCAGCGACATCAACAGCGGCCTGTGGATCTTCCGGGTCACCGCCGACACCAAGGGCGGCAACGGGGGCGGCTCGGGCGCCGGCGGCCCAGGGTCGGGCGCCGGGCAGCCGGCCACCCCACCCCCGCAGGCCGCGCCTGACCAGGCGGCCAACCGGGTCGACGAGCCGGGCGGCCTGGGCGCCGCCGGCTGGGTCGCCCTGGCCGGCCTCGTCCTCGGCCTGCTCGCCGCCGGCGCCGTCGTCCGCAACGCCCGCCGCCGCCAGCACTCCTGACCGCGGCCGCGGTGTCTGCTCAGCGCATCGGTGGGTGTAGCCCGTCGGCGAGCACGGCGAGCAGCCGGGCGGATCGGTCCGGGTCGGGCTCGTCGTGCGCGGCGACGAAGCTGGGGAAATGACGGTCCACGGTGCCGGGTCCGACGCCGGCGCGGGCGGCGATGTCGTCCCGGGCCTACTTCGCGGCGGCAGGCTCCCGGCGGCTGTTCGAGATGGACGGCGTCGACGCGCTCGTGCGCGAGACCGACGACCCGGAAGTGGTCGTCGCCGAGATCGAGCACCGCGGCCGGTCGCTGGTCACCGGGGAGGCGTACCGGTTCCGGGCGCTCGGCGTCATCCGGGTCCGCGATGGTGAGATCGTGTCGTACCAGGACTACATGGACCCGATCGCCGCCGCCCGGCTGCTCGGCCGTCCTAGGTCACGTCCCGGCGGCGCAGCAGCAGGGCCCCGACCCCGGCGAAGGCCGCGACGTACAGGGCCAGGGAGAGGGTGGCCCGGCCGCCGGTGACGGCGTCGATCACGCCGGGTGGCGCCTCGCCGCTTGACCCGCCGCCGGGGGCCAGAGACCAGACCAGGGAGCCGGCGTTCACCCCGGGCAGGAGGTCGCGCAGCGGCTGCAGGGAGGTCAGCAGGCTGCTGGCCACCGCCGAGACCAGGTTCTCGACCCCCAGCACCCAGACCACGCCGAGGCCGATGGGCAGGGCCACGCCGCGGAAGGCGAAGCCAGCCACGGCGCCCAGGCCGCACCACATGCCCATGATCAGCCAGCCCGACCCGATGCCGCGGGCCAGCTCGGCCAGGGGAGGGTAGTCGAGCGGCCGCGACTCGATGGTGGCGATCACCCCGGCCACGGTGGCGTTGAGGGCGAAGGTGACCAGCACCAGGAACAGCATGCTGGCGGCCAGGGCGAGCAGCTTGCCGCCGTAGGTGGCCAGCCGGCTCGGCCGCTGGGTCAGGGCGGTCTGCATGGTGCCCCAGCCGTACTCGCTGCCGGCGGCCAGGGCGCCAAGGATCAGGGCCAGGGCGCCCACGAACACCGGGAAGCCGCCGAGCGAGGTCGGGACCAGCTCGCCGGGCAGGACCCCGGCCAGCACCGCCTGCGGGTCCAGGCCCTGGGTCCGGAAGTTCTGGTCGCTGGTGAGCCAGCTCGAGTAGGGAAGGACGTACCCGAACAGCTGGGTGAGCCCGAGCACGACGCCGAGCAGCACCCAGGTCGCGGGCCGCTTGCGCAGCTTGAGGATCTCCGCCTTGAAGCTCCCGATCATCGTCCGGTCCTCCCATTGTCGGTCATCTCCAGGAACACCTCTTCGAGGGTGCGCTCCAGCGGGCGCAGCTCGGTCAGGACCACGTCGGCGTCGGCCAGGGCGCGGCTCACCCGGCCGGCCTGCTCCGGGTCGGTGCGCAGCCGGAAGCTGCCTTCGGCCACGGCGACACTGCCCGGGCCGACCAGCCGCTCCAGGGTGTCGCGGGCCCGCTCCAGGGGCTCGGCCCGCACCAGCAGGCCCGCCTGGCCGAGGAGGTCGTCGACCGTGCTCTCGGCCAGCAGCCGGCCGCCGGAGATCACCCCGACCCGGTCGCAGAGCTGCTGTACCTCGGCCAGCAGGTGCGAGGAGAGCAGCACGGTGTGGCCGCGCTCGCCGAGGTCGCGGAGCAGGGCCCGCATGTCGCGCATGCCCGCCGGGTCGAGCCCGTTGGTCGGCTCGTCCAGGATCAGCAGCTCCGGGTCCTTGAGCAGGGCCGCGGCCACCCCCAGGCGCTGCTTCATGCCCAGGGAGTAGCCGGCGTACCGGTCGCCGCCCCGGCCGGCGAGATCGACGCTGTCCAGGGCGAGGTCGACCCGCCGGTCACCGACGCCGGCGTAGCGGGCGACCACGCGCAGGTTGTCGCGGCCCGACAGGTAGGGGTAGAAGCGGGGCGCCTCGATCAGGACGCCGGTCCGGGCCAGGGCCCGCGGGCTCCCCGGCTGGTCGCCGAGCACGCTGGCCGACCCGGCGGTCGGCCTGACCAGCCCGGCCAGCATCCGCAAGGTGGTGGTCTTGCCGGCCCCGTTGGGCCCCAGGAACCCGTACACCTCCCCGCGCCACACCGACAGGCTGACCCGGTCGACGGCCGTGAGGGCGCCGTAGGTCTTGGTCAGGTCGTTGGTCTCCACCAGGTGCTCGCCCATGTCCCTGTCCCCATCCGGATCCGGTCGCTCGATGCTCGCGACGATGGTGGCGGCGGCGGGCGGTGGCGTCGTCGGACCGGGGAAGGCACCTCGGCTGCTCCCTGCGGGGCAGCCGAGGGCCGGCCGGCTACCACGCCGGCGGTAGCGGCCGGTAGCCGGCTCAGGCGCCGGTCAGGGCGTGGAGGTGCCGGCGCCGACCCCGCCGCGGGAGTTGGCGGGCGACCGCAGGACGGCCGAGGCCCGGGCCAGGGCGTGCTGGACGAGCTCGATCAGGGTCTTCTTGGCCGACTCGCGGACCCGGGCGTCGCAGGCCACGATCGGGGTGTCCTCGCCGATGACCAGGGCCTCGCGCACGTCCTCGACGGAGTGGGCCAGGACGCCGTCGAAGCAGTTGATGGCGACCACGAACGGCAGCTCGCGCTGCTCGAAGTAGTCGACGGCGGCGAAGCAGGCGTCCAGCCGCCTGGTGTCGACCAGCACCACGGCCCCGATGGCGCCCCGGCACAGGTCGTCCCACATGAACCAGAACCGGTCCTGGCCGGGGGTGCCGAACAGGTACAGGATCAGGTCGCTGTCCAGGGTGATGCGGCCGAAGTCCATCGCCACCGTGGTGGTCGTCTTGCCCTGGATCTGGCTGGTGTCGTCGACCCCGAGGCTGGCCGTGGTCATGGCCGCCTCGGTGGTCAGCGGGATGATCTCTGAGACCGCGCCGACGAAGGTCGTCTTGCCGACGCCGAAGCCGCCGGCGATGACGATCTTGACCGGGGTCGGCGCCCGTGACTCCCCAGCGGGGGAGCCAGATCTATATTGTCCGGAGTCCATAGAGCACCCTCTCGAGAAGCGCAAGGTCTGGGCGGTCGCCGACGTTGGCCGGCCGGTGCACGGTGACCAGCCCTTCCTCGGCCATGTCGCCCACCAGGACGCGGACGACGCCGAGGGGCAGGTCGAGGCGCGCGGAGATCTCCGCGATGGAGAGAATGTCCCTGCACAGCAGGGCGATCGACCGCCGTTCGAGGCTCAGGGTCAACGAGGTCTCACCCTGGGAGGTGGTGGAGACCAGCGTCTCCAGCTCGAGGTCGTTGTCGGCGGGACGGGTCCGCCCGCCGGTCATCGCATAGGGTCGGACCAGCCGACCCGGCTCTTGCCGGTTGTCCTGCCGGTCCTCGGTGCTCATCGGTGGTTCCCCCAGCCCCAGCCGCTCTCATCGTGGCAGCGCCGCTTGCAGCTCGGCCCGGAGGGCGGGCGTGAGCACATCCCCCGTGCGGGCAACCAGCAGCGCCATCTCGTAGCCGACCAGGCCAATATCACAGGATGGCGAGGCTAGCACGGCCAGGCACGAGCCATCGCTGACCGACATCACGAACAGGAAGCCCTTCTCCATCTCCACGATCGTCTGATTGACCACGCCCGCGTCGAAGCAGCGGGCCGCGCCCTGGGTCAGGCTGGCCAGGCCCGAGGAGACGGCGGCGAGCTGGTCGGCCCGGGCCCGGTCGAGGCGCTCGGAGACGGCCATGAGGAGCCCGTCGGCCGAGACCACGATCGCGTGCGCCACCCCTGGAACGCTCCTGGCGAAGTTGGAGACGAGCCAGTTGAGGTTCTGCGCTTCCCTACTGAGTTGCGTCATCGTCGTCGCTCCTCGAGGACGAGTGGGCGTCGCCGCCTCTGTCGGCATCTTCGCCTGCTGCCATCATCCGGCCGCGTTCGAGGCCCGAGCGGTAGCTCGACAGCATGCTC
>JBJMHP010000105.1:0-3388 GCA_045807325.1 Actinomycetes bacterium
GGGGGGCCGAGACCGACGCGGAGTCGACTCCGGTCGAGTCACAGCCGGTCCCAGCCGAAGCTGGCACGGCGCCGGCTTCCGATGCCCAACCCACCCCGGTCCCCCCCTCTCGGCCACCGGACGCGTCGGCGCTCGAACCGGCGCGGCCGGCTTCCGAACCCACCCGGGAGCCGAGGCCCCTGCTGCCGCCGGCGCCCGCGGTGGACCGTGGAGGGCGGGGGCGGATGGTCGGCGTGCTCGCCCTGCTGGTCGTCCTCGGCCTGGCGGGCGTGCTCTTCGCCGTCAACCTCCGCTCAGGCGGCGGCGACCCGGGCGCGGCGCCGGGGACCACCGCGGCCCCGGCCGGAGGGGGAGGGAACGGGGCCACCGAGACGACCCGCCAGGGCACCTCCACCACCGAGGCACCCTCGACCACCGGCGCGCCCACCACCACCGCGGCCGGGGCCGGGCTGCCCGAGGGCTGGACGGCGTTCACCAACCAGCGCGGCGCCAACCGCGTCGGCGTCCCGCCCGACTTCCGGGCCCGGACCAGGCAGAGCTACAACGCCACGGTGGTCGAGGAGCGGGGCGGCGCCGATCGGGTGTTCACCGTCCGCTCGACCAACCCGGCCAACCCCCTGCCCCAGGCATCCCGGGACTACCGGGCCTATGCCGCCAGGACCTTCGACGGCTTCGGTGAGGTCCGCTACGCCGAGGGCCAGAGCTACGCCGGCCACCCGGGCGCGGTGGTGTTCGAGTACCAGGCGGTCCGGGACGGCCGCCGGGTCCATGTCAGCCACGTCAACCTCAAGGGCCGCACCTGGGGCTACAACGTCGAGTTCATCGCCCCGGCCGGCGACTGGGACGCCTCCCGGACCCTGGCCCGCCAGTTCGAGCAGGCCTTCCAGCCACTCGGGTAGCCGCCCGGTCCCGCCGGCCCGGCGAACCTGCCGGTCGGAATCTGCAGATCGTCGGCCAAGGGCCGACTCCGCGCCCTTGTCGAGTCGTGGCCACCCGACCCCGCAGCCGGTAGCGTTCCGGTCGATGGCAACCAATGACGCCCGGCGGCGCGTCGCCAACCGCTACGAGCTCGAGGAGGAGCTCGGTCACGGCGGCATGGGCGTGGTCTGGCGGGCCACCGACACGCTGCTGGCCCGCCCGGTCGCCCTCAAGGAGGTCGACCTGCCCCGCGGAGTCGACGCCGCCGAGCGCGAGGGCCTCCGGGCCAGGGTGTCGAGGGAGGCGCGGGCGGCCGCCCGGCTCAGCCACCCCGGCGTGGTCACCGTCTACGACATCGCCCACGACGGCGGCCAGGACTTCATCGTCATGGAGCTGGTCTCGGCCCCGACCCTGGAGGAGCTGGTCCGCACCGGCGGGCCGCTCAGCCCGCAGCGGGCCGCCCGGCTCGGGCTGGGGCTGCTGGACGCGCTGGAGGCCGCCCACCGGGCCGGGATCGTCCACCGCGACCTCAAGCCGAAGAACGTCATGGTCCGCGAGGACGGCGCCACCAAGCTGGCCGACTTCGGCATCGCCTCGGTCCAGGGCGACCCCCGGCTCACCGCCACCGGGCTGGTGGTCGGCTCGCCCGCCTACATGGCCCCCGAGCAGGTCGAGGCCCAGGACGTCAGCCCGGCCACCGACCTGTGGGCGCTGGGCGCCACCCTCTGGTTCGCGGTCGAGGGCCAGCCGCCCTTCGGCGGCGGCGAGTTCCAGACCCTGAACGCCATCGTCGCCGGGCAGCCACGCCCGCCCGAGCGCCTCGGGCCCATGGCCCCGGTCCTGGCCCGGCTGCTGGCCAAGGACCCGGCCGGCCGGGCCACCCCGGCGCAGCTGCGGCCCCTGCTACGCCAGGTCGCCGCCGGCCAGCACGTCCAGGCCGGCCAGGCCCATCCGGGCGCGGCGGGGACCGTCGAGCCCGGACGCCGCGGCGCCGGCCCCTGGACGGGGGCGACCGTCGTGGTGGGCGGCCGCGGCGCCCCGGACGGAACCGGGAAGCCCTCGGCGCCCCCGCCCGGCCCTGTCCCGACCGCGGGCGGCGGGTCCGCGGCGGCCGCCGGCGACGGTGGAGACGCCTCGGGGGGCGACACGCCGCCGGTGCCGAGCCGGGTCCGGCGCGGTGAAGGTGACGGCACCGCCGTGGGCCCGGCGCCGGCGGGCCGACGGAGAAGGCGCCGGCTGCCCCCGGTCCCGCCGGTGCCGATGCCGGGCGAGCCGGTCCTCCATGGCGCCCGGCGGCGCCGGGCCCGGCTCCCGATGGTCTTCGCCGCCGTCGCCGTGGTCCTGGCCGGGACCATCATCTGGCAGGGCCTCACCCGCGACGACGGCCAGGAGCGGCCGCCGGCCGCGTCGAGGCGGCCGGCCGTGCCCGCCAGCTGGCGCAGCTTCCAGGACCCGGACGGGACCTACCGGCTGTCGTTCCCGCCCACCTGGACACCGACCGACCGGGGGCCGTTCATCGACTTCACCGAGCCGGGCGGGGAGCGCTTCTTCCGGGTCCAGCCCACCACCGACGGCATGGCCCCCCTCACCGCCCAGCGCAGCCTGGAGCGCTCCTTCGAGGCCACGCATCCCGGCGACGACTACCGCCGGCTGCGCCTGGGGACGACCACCTTCCGGAGCGTGCCAGCGGCCGAATGGGAGTTCACCTACCTCGACGAGGGCCGGCTCACCCGGGGCTACGACATCACCTTCAACGCCGCCGGCCGCCGCCACGCCATCCTGTTCCGGTCCCCGGCCGACCGCTGGGACGCCTCCCAGGACGAGGTCCAGGCCTTCCTGGCCGGCTTCCACCCCCGAGGCTAGCCGCCTCCCGGCCCGCTAGGATCGCCGCCGCGAGCCCGGTCCATCGCCTCCAGGCGTCCACCACGACCTGGCGCTCGGCCCCGCTCAGGGCCAGGGCGCGTCCTGGGTCACCGGCGGGTTGGTGTGGTCGCGGCCGTAGGGGACGAGCTGCACCGGCACGGCCACGGCGAGCAGCCCGAGCCTCGCTCGGACAGGCGGCCTGCGTCTTTGGGTGCGCATCGCACGCCCCTGATCGCCGCCGGGGCCCGTTCGTTACGGTCGGCACCGTCAGCGGGTAGGCTGAGGACAACCCGCGGGAGGTTCAGTGATGGGCGAGGGCGACCAGCGATTCACCGACTCGGGCATCCCGGTTGAGGTGGTCTACGGGCCCGCGGACCTGGCCGGCTTCGACCCCGAGTCGGCCCTCGGGGAGCCGGGTCGCGACCCGTTCACCCGCGGCATCTACCCGACCATGTACCGGGGCCGGCCCTGGACGATGCGTCAGTACGCCGGCTTCGGGTCGGCCGCCGAGACCAACGCCCGCTTCCGCTACCTGCTCGACCACGGCCAGACCGGCCTCTCGACCGCCTACGACATGCCCTCGCTGATGGGCCACGACTCCGACCAT
>JBJMHP010000106.1:0-3767 GCA_045807325.1 Actinomycetes bacterium
GCAAGATCCTGCTCGGCGAGGACGACCTGCCCGAGGCCTGGCTGAACATCGTCCCGTCGCTGCCCAGCCCGCCCGAGCCCTACCTGCACCCGGCCACCCGCCAGCCGGTCGGCCCGGACGACCTCGCCCCGCTGTTCCCCATGGCCCTGATCGGCCAGGAGGTCTCCACCGACGAGTGGGTCGACATCCCCGGGCCGGTGCTCGACATCTACAAGCTGTGGCGGCCGACCCCGCTGATCCGGGCCCTCGACCTGGAGCGGGCCCTCGGCACCCCGGCCCGCATCTACTACAAGTACGAGGGCGGGTCGCCGGCCGGCTCCCACAAGCCCAACACCGCCGTCCCCCAGGCCTTCTACAACAAGGCCGAGGGCATCACCCGGCTCAGCACCGAGACCGGCGCCGGCCAGTGGGGCAGCGCCCTGGCCTTCGCCTGCGCCCGCTTCGACCTGGAGTGCAAGGTCTACATGGTCCGGGCCTCCTACGACGGCAAGCCGTACCGGCGCTCGATCATGGAGACCTGGGGGGCCAGCGTCACCCCCTCGCCGTCGCCGGAGACCAACGCCGGCCGGGCCGTCCTCGACCAGGACCCGGACTCGCCCGGGTCGCTGGGCATCGCCATCTCCGAGGCGTGCGAGGACGCCGCCACCCGCGAGGACACCCACTACACGCTCGGCAGCGTGCTCAACCACGTGCTGCTGCACCAGACGGTCATCGGCCTGGAGCTCAAGACCCAGCTCGAGCGGGCCGGGATCGAGCCCGACGTGCTGGTCGCCTGCGTCGGCGGCGGGTCCAACTTCGGCGGCTTCACCTTCCCCCTGCTGGCCGAGAAACTGGCCGGCCGCAGGACCACCAGGATGGTCGCGGTCGAGCCGACCGCCGCCCCGACCCTGACCGAGGGCCGCTTCGACTACGACCTCGGCGACCAGGCCGGCATGACCCCGCTGATCCCGATGTACACCCTCGGGGCCAACTTCATCCCCGCCCCGATCCACGCCGGCGGGCTGCGCTACCACGGCGACTCGCCGCTGGTGTCGCTGCTGCGCAAGGAGGACCACATCGAGGCCGTGGCCTACCCGCAGTCCAAGGTCTTCGAGGCGGCCGTGCAGTTCGCCCGCACCGAGGGGATCCTCCCCGCCCCCGAGCCGGCCCACGCCATCCGCGCCGTGATCGACGAGGCCCTGCGCTGCAAGGAGGAGGGCCGTTCCGAGACGATCGTCTTCAACCTCTGCGGCCACGGCCACTTCGACCTCAAGGCCTACGAGGACCACCTGTCGGGGAACCTGCTCGATGTCTGACAACGGTCCAGCCGGCAGGGTCGGCGGTCCTGTGGCGGCCGGCAGGGTGCGGGCCGTGGGGACTGCGGGAGCGGCCGAGGGCGCCGCCGTGGGGTCGGCCGGAGGCCCCGGCCCCGAAGCCCGGGTGGCCGAGGCGGGGGGAGCGGTGGCTCTCGGGACCGGCGTAGCTGGGGCCGGGGTGGCGCACCGGCCGGACCTGCTCGGGCATTTCGGCGCCTGGGGTGGGCGGTTCGTCCCCGAGGTGCTGATGGCCGCCCTCGACCAGCTCACCGAGGCGTTCGAGGACGCCGTCAAGGATCCCTCGTTCAACGCCGAGCTGGAGGCGCTGCGGCGCGACTACGCCGGCCGGCCGACCCCCCTGTTCCCGGCCCGACGGCTGTCGGAGGAGCTGGGCCTGCGGGTGTGGCTGAAGCGTGAGGACCTGCTGCACACCGGGGCGCACAAGCTCAACAACTCCCTCGGTCAGCACCTGCTGACCCGCAGGATGGGCAAGCCGCGGGTGATCGCCGAGACCGGCGCCGGCCAGCACGGCGTGGCCACCGCTACCGTGGCCGCCCTGCTGGGCCAGGAGTGCGTCGTCTACATGGGCGAGGAGGACACCCGGCGCCAGCACCTCAACGTCGTGCGCATGCGGCTGCTCGGCACCGAGGTGCGGCCGGTCGCCACCGGCACCGCGACCCTCAAGGACGCCATCAACGAGGCCCTGCGGGACTGGGTCGAGTCGGTGGAGACGACCCACTACGCCATCGGCTCGGTGGTCGGGCCGCACCCCTACCCACTCATGGTCAGGGAGTTCCAGCGGGTCATCGGCGACGAGGCCCGCGCCCAGATCCTGGCCGCCGAGGGCCGGCTGCCCGACCTGGCCGTGGCCTGCGTCGGCGGCGGGTCGAACGCGGCCGGCCTGTTCGCCGGCTTCGTCGACGACGACCCGGTCCGCCTGGTCGGGGTCGAGGCCGGCGGCCGCGGGCCCGGGCCGGGCGACCACGGCGCCTCGCTGGGCCTCGGCGAGGCCGGGGTCCTCCACGGCGCCCGCTCCTACGTCCTCCAGGACCCCGACGGCCAGGTCCTCCCCA
The DNA here is from genome assembly GCA_045807325.1 of Actinomycetes bacterium. GTDB lineage: Bacteria > Actinomycetota > CALGFH01 > CALGFH01 > CALGFH01 > CALGFH01. Next base: position 2,369 of record JBJMHP010000106.1, read on the forward strand.
CCCACTCGGTCTCGGCCGGCCTCGACTATCCCGGGGTCGGGCCCGAGCACGCCTTCTGGAAGGACGCCGGCCGGGTCGACTACGAGCGCGCCCCCGACACCCTGGCCCTCGACGGCTTCCGCCTCCTGGCCCGCACCGAGGGCATCCTCCCCGCCCTCGAACCGGCCCACGCCGCCGGCTGGCTCGCCGAGGCCGCCCGGGACGGCCGGGTCGACCCCGGCTCCCTGGTCGTCCTCAACCTCTCCGGCCGCGGCGACAAGGACGTCGAGACCGTCGCCGCCCTCCTGATCGACCCCGAGACCCCACCACCGCCCACCGAGAGCGGAGCGTCGCCCGCCGAGGCGGGGGAGTCGCCCGCCGACGACGAGCCGGGCCGGGGTGGCGCCGGTGGCTGACCCCGGGAGCCCAGGTCCCAGTGGCGTCGCCCCCGCGGATCCCGAGGCCAGAGTCGACCGTCCAATGTCCGCTTCGGCCTCCGAGGATGGAGCGGCCGGGGTGGCGGCGCCGGTGGAGCGGCTGGAGGGGCGGCTGGACGCGCTGCGGCGGGAGGGGAGGGCGGCGCTGGTCGCCTACGGGGTCGCCGGATATCCGGACCTGGACGGGTCGCTGGCGGCGTTCCAGGCCATGGCCGGGGCCGGAGCCGACGTGCTCGAGGTCGGCCCGCCCTACTCGGACCCGCTGATCGACGGGCCGGTGATCCAGCGGGCGGTCACCGCCGCCCTCGACGCCGGGACCCGGCTGGACGACGTCCTCGGGCTGGTCAACGAGCTGACCGCCAGCGTCGACGCCCCGGTGGTGCTGCTCGTCTACTACAACCTGGTCGCCCACCGCGGCCCCGGGCGGTTCGCGGCCGAACTGGCCGCCGCCGGAGCCTGCGGGGCGGTCGTCCCCGACCTCCCACCCGAGGAGGCGGGGGAGTGGCTGGAGGCGACCAAGGCCGCCGGGGTCGCCCCCGTGTTCCTGGCCGCCCCGACCTCCACCGACAGCCGCCTGGCCGCGGTCGCGAAGGTGGGAAGGGGATTTGTCTACGCCCAGGCGTCACTCGGGGTGACCGGCCTGCGCGCCTCCCTGGCCGCCGGCATCGAGGAGCTGGTCGGCCGGATCCGTGCCCACACCGACCTGCCCATCTGCGCCGGCATCGGTGTCTCGAACGCCGAGCAGGCCGCCGCCGTGGCCGGCTTCGCCGACGGCGCCATCGTCGGCACCGCCCTGGTCCGCCGCCTCGGCGACGCCGGCCTGGACGGCCTGCGCGCCTTCACCGCCGAGCTCGCCGACGCCGTCCACACCGCCCGGTCGTGACCCGCACCGCGGGATGAGCTCGACCGCGGGTGGCGCGGGATGTCGAGAACACCTCCCCGGCTCCGACGTTCCCGGTGAAGGGCAGAGCGGACCGCGCCCG
>JBJMHP010000107.1:0-3396 GCA_045807325.1 Actinomycetes bacterium
GCCGGTGAGGTCCAGGAAGGCGATTGCCGGGGGGCGGACCGGGCGCCGTCGGGCCAGTCCGGCCCGCTCCAGGGCCGCCTCGGCCCGCAGGACGGTCACGTCCAGCACGTAGTGCTCGAAGTGGCGGCGATACAGCAGGACCACCGCCCGCTCCAGGCTGGCCATCAACCACGCGGCGACCTGGTTGAGGTCGTCGGTCCACGCCCGATCGGGCTCGCCCTCGGCGCCGAGCTGCTGCTCCACGTGGGTATGGAACAGTCGCACCTGGGACTCGGCCAGCCGCCGCAGGCTCTCACCAAGCTGCCTGTGCATGGCCAACAGCGCCGTCTCGTCGCGCCCGAAGGCGGCCAGCGCCGGGACGGCCAGCTGCAGGAGCTCGTCCTCGTCGGCTCGCAGCGCCTGACCGGGCTGCGGCCTGGGCAGCTCCCAGGCGTCATACAGGCGTCCGGCCAGGTTCTCCGGCAGCCCGGTCGTCGCCGCCGCCTGCTCCAGGGTGGTGGTCAGCTGAGCGATCGGCTCGGGGAACACCACGCTCGCCCAGTCCAGGTTGTACGCGCCGGTGGTGACCAGCTCGCTGAGCTCCTCAGGGGCGAAGCCGGCCTCGGCCAGCGTGTCCACGACGCGGACGCGCTGGATGTCGGGGGGCCGGAAACGGCCCCGGGGCGACGGGGTGATAATGCCCAGCTCAACCAGGCGCTGGAGCTGCTCGGCCGTCACCCCGGAGCGGACGGCCAGCTCCTCACCGGACAGCTCCTCACCGGACAGCTCGTCCATGACCCGCATCCTACTGCTGGCCTAACCGACCAGTGCCTGGCTGATCGGTCGCCTACTGGCCCTCAAAGAGACCGGCAGCCAGCGTCAGACCTGCGCGGAGGCGGCTCGGGTGGTGCTACGAGTGCGCCAGATGGCCACCGCCAGCGCCCCAAGGCCGAACACGACCGCGGCGAACCACGCCAGGCCGCCCAGGATCGGAACCAGGGCCACGACCCGCAGGATCCCCCAGCCGACCAGGAACGCCAGGAACCAGGAGGTGGGCCCACGTAGGATCGACCGGCCCAGGATCCAGCCGCTGGCGCTGTACCCGAGGGCATAGATCAACAGCAGGGCGGCCAGCAGGCCGATGCCCAGCGGGATCCCGACCACTGTGACCAGGGCGATGACGGCCAGGAGAGGCAGCCCGAAGAACAGCAGCAGGCCCAGCCCGATCGAGGGGCCGATCCGGGTCCGGCCCGCCTCCAGGATCCTGGCCGCACCGGGGCCGACCAGCCACACCAACACCAGGCCGACGACCAGGGTCGACACCGATACGGCCAGCCACCAGGCCAGCTTGCCGGCCCAGCCGAACCCTTCCCAGTTGGTGTTGGTCTGCAGCCGCTTGCTGGTCCCGCCGATGGTCGCGCCCGAGGCGACCACCGGGGCCTGCTGGGAGACGACGTCACCGGTGACGTTCGCGCCGCTTTGGAGCTCGACCCGGCCGTTGAACACGACCACGTCGCCGTTGACCCGCCCGGAGATGGTGACCGGGGCGTCGAAGGCGGTCAGGGACCCCTCCACGGTGCCGGCCACATCGGCCGAGCCGTGGAACACGACTAGGTCGCCGACCTGCTGGCCCTCGGGAACGTCGGCTCGGCCGGAGAGAACCACGAACGCCTCGCTGGCCTGGCTGGTCTGCGCCCAGGCGGGCGCCGCAAGTCCCAGCATCAGGGCAAGGAAGAGTGCGAGAACCATCGACTTCCGCATGGCGATCCCTCCGGTGCCTGCCGTTTCGTTTCCAGTTAGTAGGACTCTGTCAGGTTGGTGGTTGGTGGGTAGGGTGTGAGGGACCCGTCCTCCCGGTCCATGCACAAGGGGAGCAGGCTGTGGGTGGTCTCACAGCAGCCGAGCTGGCCAGGATCCGTGGACGCCTGGAAGCTTTCGCCGACGACCTCTTCGCCTCGCTGCCCCGCGCCGATCAGCGCGCCCGTGGGCAGTGCTACCTGCGCGGGTTGATGCTGGACGGCCGGCGCAAGTCGATCGAGCCGATGGCCCAGCGCCTGGGCGAGGTCCACTACCAGGCGCTGCACCACTTCGTCGCTGTCTCCCCATGGGACTGGCGGCCGGTCCGTCGGCGGCTCGCCGAGGTGCTGTGCGGGGCGCTTTCACCGACCGCGTGGGTGGTGGACGACACCGGCTTCCCCAAGGACGGCAGCTGCTCGGTGGGGGTGCAGCGCCAGTACTCGGGGACGCTGGGCAAGACCGCCAACTGCCAGCTTGGGGTGTCGGTCAATGCCGTCACCGAGCACGCCTCCTGCCCGCTGGACTGGCGGCTGTTCCTTCCTGAACGCTGGGACCAGGAGGCGATGGTCACCCGGCGCGCCGCCTGCCACCTGCCCGAGGGGGTGCATCATCGACCCAAGTGGCAGCTGGTGGTGGACATGCTGGATGAGCTGGCCGGCTGGGAGCTTGGGCCGCCGGTGCTGCTGGCCGACTCCGGCTATGGCGAGGTCGGCGAGTTCCGCTGGGGGCTGGACGCCCGCCAGGTCGCCTACGTGGTGGAGGTCCGGGGCGACACCAGCGCCTACCCCGAGCAGGTGCACCCCACCACCGCACCGCACAAGGGGCGTGGCCGCCATCCCCGCCCGCGCTACCGCGACCAGCCGTCCTCGCTCTCTGAACTGGCCATGGCGGCCGGGGAGCAGGCCTGCGTGGAGCTGATCTGGCGGCGTGGCAGCAGGGGCCTGCAACGCGGCCGGTTCCTGGCGCTGCGGGTGCGCCCGGCTGGGGTCATCCCACGCCGGCTGGCACGAGCGGCCGACGAGGAGCTGCCGGTGCGCTGGCTGCTGGCCGAGTGGCCGGTCGGCCAGGCCAAGCCGACCAAGTATTGGCTGTCGAACCTGCCCCAGACCACCCCGCTGGTGGAGCTGGTGCAGCTGGCCAGGTTGCGCTGGCGAGTGGAGCAGGATTACCGCGAGCTCAAGGGCGCCCTTGGGCTGGACCATTTCGAGGGCCGCGGCTGGGTGGGCTGGCACCACCACGTCACGCTGGTCTCGGTCGCGCACGGCTTCCTGACCCTGGAGCGGCTCCGCTCCCCAAATCTGGCGGCGTCGGCCTGAGCTTGTGGCAGCTGCTGGGCGAGCTGCAGATCCTGCTTGCCTGTTGGGCCGGCGCCTGTCCGGTGTGCAAGCGTCCCGCACCACGGTGGCTACGCCGAACAGGACCACCACGCGCACCGACCTGACAGAGTCCTACTAGGAGCTCCGACCAGGACGCCGACCGGCCAGCCGGGCTGGCGAGCTTGCCTGGGCTCGCACATGGCCTGGATCCCGGACCTCCCTGAGCGGCTACTGGCCTTTAGCGCCGTCGTGCCGCTGTTCATCGTGGTGGGTGCCATCAGCCCGCCCCAGCCACTGTCCCGGC
>JBJMHP010000108.1:0-17238 GCA_045807325.1 Actinomycetes bacterium
TGCTGGCCGCCGCCTCGATCGCCAGCAAGAGCCTGCTGCAGGTCCGGGCGACCCGGAGGGCCCTCGTCGGAAAGGCTGGGGGCGGGCCGGCGCAGGCCAAGCCGCTCCGGGTCCGGCCGCTGCCCACCGTGCTGATCGGCGCGGTCGGCGGGCTGGTCGTCGGCATGACCTCGGTCGGCTCGGGCTCCCTGATGATCGTGATGCTGTTGCTGCTGTATCCGATGCTGCGCTCCTCGGAGCTCGTTGGCACCGACCTGGTCCAGGCGATCCCGCTGGTCGCCTCGGCCGCCCTGGGGCACCTGCTGTTCGGCGACTTCCAGCTGGGTCTGACCGCCTCGCTGCTGGTCGGCAGCCTTCCCGGTGTCTACCTGGGGGCCAGGCTGTCCTCGCGGGCCAACGACGCGGTGATCCGGCCGATCCTGGCCCTTGTCCTGGTCGCCTCGGGGCTGAAGCTGCTCGGCGTGAATAACCTGCAGATGGGCGTGCTCGTGCTCATCGCCCTGTTCCTGGCGGTGCCGTTGTGGGGCGCATTGGACGCGGCCATGCACCCCGAGCCAGCCTGGGCCAATGCTCCGGTAGGCCGGCGCATGACGGTGGGCGTGCAACTGGTCGGTGCCCCGCTGGGCCTGGGCTTGGTGGCCGCCCTGGCCTACTTCGGGCTGGTCCGACCACGGCTGGCCGCGGCGGCCGAGCCGCCGGTGTCGACCCGGCTCAGGCGCTGAGCCGACGACGGGTTCCTCTTCATTCATCGGATCCTGCTCGAGTACTTCACAGCACTGGAACCTGTCGGGTCGAGAACGCGCCCAGCGGTACAGGCAGGCAGGCCGCCCACACGCCCTCGTCCGCCGCAGCCGAACTCGCCTACCGGGAGCAGCGCCCGCGAGCTGGAGGTGCGCACCATGAACAGGATCGCGGCCACGCAGGCCTGATCCGCGACGGTTTCGGGGTGCGCCGCCGCGCGCCCATCGCCCAGCGATCAGCGTGGTCGGCGCGTTCTCAGCTTGGCAGCCGCCGGATCTCCGCCCAGTCCACCGACAACGTGCACTTCCTCGTGACCTCGAGTGAGGTCAGAAGTCCGTAGAGTCGGATTTCAGTTGCCGCGCTTACACGCCCCAGACGTGTTCAGAAGCGGCGGTCTCGCCGGTCTTCTCGCCGATCTTGCCTGTCATCGCGGCGGTCTTCTCGCCGATCGTGTCTCCGGTTTATTCCATGGGCGACGACAACGGCGCCACCGACCGCTGCGACGGTCCGGCGCCTACGTCGGGCTGCGAGTGGCATGTCAGACTCCTTCCTGCGCGTCGGCCTCGATCGCGGCCAGCACGGCCTGGGTCGGAATGCGTCCGCTCGCGACCAGCTGGCCACCGGCATGACGCACCGCCGAGCCGAAGGGGGCGGCCCACAGGTTCTCCCAGACCAGTACCACTGCCGAGTTTCCAGGCTCGATGGTCTCGGCCAGGTCGACGACATCCTGCTCGGAGAGCACCATCGCCAGTTCGGCTTCGGAGGCACGCAGCTCGCCGAGCTCGCTCTGGTCGAGGTTGGAGATCTCGCCCATCTCGAGCGTGCCGTCCTTGTCCTTCCTCAGAAACACCAGGTCGAGCACGCGGACCAGGCCACGGTCGACGAGGTCCTGGAGGTAGGGCGCGACCTGGCCCTTGCCGTAGTCGGTACCGGGGAACTCCACAACGAGCCAGTCCACCGGGCCGAGTTGGTCGATTGTTTCTGTCATACGGCTGACCTCCGCTCTCACCTGAGGGCAACGGTGTTCGGTCTCCTCACCCTGACCATGCTGGTGCACTGGTCACATCATCCGTTCAGAATGAATTGCAGCAGCGCAGCTACAGGAGCTCGTCGACATGCCGCGTCGCTGGTAGCCGGCCCGTTGGTCTTGGAGCCTGTCCACCCGCATCCTGGAATTAGAGGACATTCCGGAACTGGTGGTCGCCGGGCTGCTGGTGCTGGCGATCGCGATCCTCCCAGGCCATGCTTGGGACCCCATGACCGCAACTGCAGCCAGCCGATGAGCGGGGTCGCCACGTCCCGGGATGGCATTCCCTTGACGTTCGAGGTGCATGGTGCGGGGGCGCCGACCCTGGTGTTCGTCCACGGTTGGTCGTGCGACCGAAGCTACTGGCGTGGTCAGTTGCGCCCCCTGGCGGCGCGGTACCAGACGGTGGCGGTCGATCTCGCCGGCCATGGGGGGTCGGGCGTCGGGCGCCGGGCCTGGACCATGGCCGCCTTCGGCGAGGATGTCGTGGCTGTGGTCGAGCAGCTGGGCCTGGGCGAGGTGGTGCTGATCGGGCACTCCATGGGCGGCGATGTCATCGTCGAGGCGGCTCTGCGCCTGGGCGAGCGGGTGTTGGGGCTGGTCTGGGTGGACACCTACAGCACCCTGGGAGAGCCACTGACCGACGACGAGCTTGAGGCGTTCGTGGCTCCGTTCCGGGAGAACTTCGCCGGCGCGACCCGAGCCCTGGTTCGGCGGCTGTTCACGGCCGATGCCGATGCCGGGCTGGTGGAATGGGTGGCCGCCGACATGTCGGCCGCCCTGCCCAAACTCGCGATCGACGCGCTGGAGCGTGCCGTCGGCAACGAGCGCGGCATCCTGGCGGGCCTGCGGGAGCTGTCCGCTCCCGTCGTCGCGATCAACCCCGATGCTCGGCCCACCGACTCCCAAGCACTCCGCCGCCACGGCGTGAAGACCGTGCTGGTCTCGGGGGTCGGGCATTTCCTCATGATGGAGGATCCCGACAGGTTCAACCGCCTGCTCGGTGAAGTGATCGAGACGTTCAGGGGTTAGGCATCCGCCGTACAGGAGCGCAACCCAACGCCGCCATGCTGGTGGGCCGCGCCACTGGCCGGCTCCGGTTCAGCGGACGATCCGGGACTGCCCTGGAGGACGGTTTGCGTCGGTCGAGCCAGGGTGGGGATGCTCCGGTATGACCACCCTTGTCGACCGACTCCTCCCCGCGGAGCTGTGGCAGCGCGTCCAACCGTTGCTGCCGCTACCGCCGACCTGCTCTCACGGCGGCGTCCCGCGCCGCGTGCCGGACCGCACCTGCGTCGCCGCGCTCGTCTTCATGGCTCGCACCTCGACCCCGTGGAGCCTGTTGCCGGCCAAGGAACTCAGCTGTGGCTCGGCCACCACCTGCTGGCGGCGGCTGGATGAGTGGGCCCCGCGCCGGCGTGTTCGAGCAGCTCCAGGCGGTCCTGTTGGACGAACTCGGTGCCGCCGGCCGGATTGCTAATCGTGGTTGCGGCTTCTGTTGCCGTGTTCGTCGTTGCTGGAGCGACCGGTGCCCTTGCCGGTGAGGTCACGGGTCCTCCAGGCGTGGTGAACAACACCAATGAACCGGGCTCTGGACCACGCGAACTCGGCCTGCGCGGCGAGTGGCCTGAATGACCTCGACCAGGCAGAGGGGCAGACCGTGTCGCAGGTGCAGACCGCGGCGGAGTCTTGGAAGTACTACGGCCTCCCGAAAGGCTCTCCGGGCACCCTTGGACTCTGCAGGGGCGGAACCGGGGAGAGGTGAGTCTCGGCGTTGGCCCCGGCGTTCGGCCGGCCCAACCGGCTCCTAGGCTTCGTTCGCAAGCCGTAACCGGCTCGAGGCGTGCCTGGTCTTGCAGCAGAGGCCGCCCGGGCGGCCTCACCTCCAACGATCTACTCGCTGTTCGAAGGCTTGGCGGTCGCGCGGACCGCGGGCGACTGCGCTGCTCACAGGTTGCTCACAGACGGTGCGCATACTCCTGGACATCCAGCACACGTCTGTGGCGGGCATGCAGGTCAGGCGGACAACGGTGGACGCGCCTGTACCTCGCGGGACACGCTGGTCAGGTTCAAGTCCCGGCTCCTCCGCCGGGAGGTGCTGCCGTCTACCGTGCCGGTGGCCGCGACCAGGGCGTGTCGGGCTTGGGCTGGAGCTCGCCATCGACCCAGATGTCGGCTCGCTCGTTGTAGAAGGCGATCAGGTTCTCGATTTTGGGGCACTCAGGGATCGGGAACGGGTAGCTCCAGGCGATATCCTCCTCGACCGTGTCGCCGACCCTGGCCGACCAGTAGCGGGCCTTACCCTTGTAGGGGCACTGGGTCTCGCTGTCGGTCGGCACGAGCAGGTCCATGCGGACGTCCGCCTTGGGGAGGTAGTAGCGGGTGGGCAGGCCGGTCTCGAACAGCAGCCGCGACCGGCGGCTCTCGGCCACGGTCTGGCCGGCCACCACGACCCGCACGTGCCTGGAGCTGCTGAGGACGTCCACCCGGTGGTAGGGGTCGCGTGGGTGGACGAAGACCTCGTCGTCCTCCTCGAACCACATGTCCACCCGGCTCCAATAGACGGCCAGGTAGCCCTTGATGTCGGTACGCTCGAGCGGGGGGTCCTGGTAGCTCCAGACGGCGTCGCGGACAACCCGCTCGCCGACCGTGATCGACCAGTAGGAGGCGTCACCCTTGTACGGGCAGTGGGTGGAGGTGCCGGTCGGTTCCAGCAGGTCGTTGCGGACGTCTTCGGGTGGGAAGTAGTAGACGGGCAGGTGCCCGGCCTCCAGCAGCAGCAGCACCCGGGTGGAGTCGGCCACGGCCACGCCGTCCAGGAAGGCCCGCACGCGGCGTGGGTACGGCTCGGTCCAGATGGGATGGTCGCTGCTGGGGCGGTTGCGGGCCACGGCCTTGAGCTCGCGGTCCTCTAAGGCGTCGGTCATGGGCGGCTCCCGTTCGGCGGTGCGGCGGCGTTGGTCCATTCTGCCCTTCCGCTCATTGCGCTCACCGGCCGTGCCCCAACCACCGGATGTGATGGTCCGAAGTTGCCCCGCCAGCAGCTGGATCATCGCTGGCTGACTGCCAAAGAGTTAGAAGTCCGTTGCTCCATCCATTGAGCTACAGGAGCCTGGAAGGAGCAGGCCCGGGTCGGTGTGGGGGGCGGATGCGGAAGCTGGGGTAGGTGTGGGGGCCGATCTGGACTCGGGGGGTTGGGGTGGCGCCGAGGCGGGTGAGGAGGTGGATGGAGGCCTTGTTGGCGTCGTCGGTGGTGGCCAGGACCTCCGGGAGGGTGAGGACGTCGAAGGCGTAGGCCAGGACGGCGGTGGCCGCCTCGGTGGCCAGACCCTTGGACCAGTGGGTGGGGGCGAGGCTGTAGAGGAGCTCGATGCCGGGGGACGGCTCGAAGGCGCTGAGGCCGCAGGCGCCGACCAGGGGGGCGGCGGTGGCCGGGCGGATGGCCCAGAGGCCCCGGGCGGCGGTGCGGAACGTCCCGTTGCTGTGGGCGATCAGGTCGGCCACGGTCTGGAGGGGGACGGGGCTGGCGTCCCACAGCCAGCGGGCGACCTGGGGGTCGTTCCAGTGGGCGTGGAGGGGGGCGAGGTCGTGGTCCCCGACCGGGGTCAGGACCAGGCGGGCGGTGTGGAGGGTGGGCGACATGGCGCCATCATCGTCGCTCAGGGGGCGGGGCGGACGGCGCCGGCGTAGCTGGGGCGCCAGATGGAGGAGGTGCGGACGACGGCGCCGGTGTGGGGCCTCGGCCATCAGGCCCTTGCCGATGTACATGCCGACGTGGTGGATGGTGCTGGGGCTGCCGGGGTCGTCGGCGAAGAACACCAGGTCGCCGGGTACCCAGGGGAGCGACCGGGCGGAGGCCGGCGTAGGCGGCGAACTGGGCGCGCGAGACGCGCGGGATGGTGACCCCCGCGGCGGCGTAGGCGAAGCTGGTCAGGCCCGAGCAGTCGAAGGGGGCCGGTCCCTCGGCGCCCCAGACATAGGGGGAGCCGAGCTGGGCCCGGGCCACCGCGACCGCCCTCCGGGCCGCCGCCGACGCCCGCCCGTCGCGGAGCGGGGCCACCCCGACCTCCGGGCCCCGGCCAGGTAGTCGGCGAAGGCGGCCCACTGGGGGGCTGGTTGCCGCCCCGCCCCCACGCCGGGAGCTTCGACGCCCCAGCGGCGGCTCGGCTGGTCCGTCTGGGACTGCAACCGGGCGGGGCCATGTAGCTTCCAGGGGACTTCGCCACCGCGGGGTGGTTCGCCACGGCTGCGGTGTTCGGGCCGGTCCCGTCGGCGGCCCTGCGGCTGATCACCCGCGCCGGCGACTTCGACCGGGCCAGCGGCCACCTCCTCGACAACCTGGTGGTGTTCGCCGGCCTGGCCGCCTAGGCAGGAGCGGCTCGAACCGGGGATGATGCTGGAGTGCGAACCCGGGCTGGCCGACGGTGGTCGAGGCCACGGCGGCTGCTGTATGGCGTCGTGGCCGTCGTGGTGGTGCTGGTGCTGGCCTTCTTCGCCGGTGGGGGCTGGTTCTACGCCGGCCAGATCCGGGACGGCGCCCTGGCCAGCGAGGCGCCGGGCACGCCGGCGCTGCAGTCGCGGGTCCTGGCCGTGGGCGACGACTCGATCACCCTGGCCCGCGACCCGGACTCGCCTCGGGAGCTGACCCAGCCCGGCACCTGGGGGCTGCGCTGGCCGGCGGGCTACGGGCGGCTGGGGGCCATCCGGTCGCTCGGGGCGGACCGGGTCGAGCGGGCGTTCACCCGGCTGGAGGGGACGCCACCACGGGTGGGCGAGCGGTCGGCGGTTGACGGCTACGCCTGGCCCGCCGACCCGTCGCTGGCCGCCGGCCGCCCGGCCAGGGAGGTCAGCTACCCGTCACCGCTCGGGCCGACGCCGGCCTGGCTGGTCCACGGCCGCCGCGGCACCTGGGTGATCCTGGTCCACGGGTACAACGCACCCCGCACCGAGACGCTGCGGACGCTGGCCACCGTGACCAGGCAGGGCTACCCGGCCCTGGCCATCGCCTACCGCAACGACCCGGGCGCGCCCCGCTCCCCCGACGGGCTGCGCCGCTGGGGGGCGACCGAGTGGCGCGACCTGGAGGCGGCGACCCGCTACGCGCTGGAGCACGGGGCCACCGGGGTGGTGCTGGCCGGCTACAGCATGGGCGGCGCGGTGGTGACCAGCTTCCTGCTCGAGTCACCACTGGCGGCCAGGGTCCGCGGTGTCGTCCTGGACGCGCCCGCCCTCGACCTGGGCACGGTGATCGACGACGGGGCCACCGACCGCGAACTCCCGATCCTCGGGACGCCGGTGCCGCCGGCCCTGACCGAGGTGGCCAAGGGCATCGCCGGGCTCCGCTACCACCTGGACTGGGGCGAGCTCGACTACGCGGACCGGGCCGGGCGGCTGTCCACGCCCATGCTGGTCTTCCACCAGACCGGCGACCCGACGGTCCCGGTGGCCATCAGCGAGGCCCTGGCCGCGGCCCGCCCCGACCTGGTCACCCTGGAGCGGTTCGGTGGCGACGGCCACGTGCAGTCCTGGAACGCCGACCCGGCCCGCTACGAGCGGGCGGTGCGGGCCTTCCTGGGCCGGGTCGCCCCCGCGGCCGCGGCCTGAGCCTCGACCCGGCGGTCGGCCAGCCGATGCCGCGCGGTCAGGTCGTCGGGCGGCAGCGGCCGCCCGAAGTGGTAGCCCTGGCCGAAGTCGCAGCCCAGCTCGCGTAGCCGCCGCACCTGGCCGGCGTTCTCGACCCCCTCGGCGACCGCCGCCATCCCGAGGGTGTGGGCCAGGTTGATGATGGCGGCCACGATCGCCGAGTCCTCCTGGTCGCTGAGCAGCCCGGCCACGAAGTCGCGGTCGATCTTGAGCTCGTCGACCGGGAACCGCTTGAGGTAGGCCAGCGACGAGTAGCCGGTGCCGAAGTCGTCCACGGTCAGGCTGACCCCGAGGCTCTTGAGCTCGGTCAGGGCCCCCGAGGTCGACTCGACGTCCTCCATCAGCACCGTCTCGGTGATCTCCAGGTAGACCAGGGCCGGGTCGATGCCGGTCTCGGCCAGGATGTCGGCCACCACCCCGGCCAGGTTGGGGTGGACGAACTGGCGGGCCGACAGGTTGACCTTGATGGCCAGGCGCCGGTTCTCGGCCTGCCAGGTCCTTGCCTGCCGGCAGGCCTCGCGCAGCACCTGGGTGCCGATGGCCATGATCAGGCCGGTCTCCTCGGCCAGGGCGATGAACTCGCCCGGGCCGATCAGGCCCCGGTCGGGTGCTCCCAGCGGACCAGCGCCTCCGCCCCCGCCGCCCGGCCGCTGCCCAGGCAGTGGATGGGCTGGTAGAGGATCCGGAACTCGCCCCGCTCGACCGCCCGGTGCAGGGAGGAGTGCATGGCCAGGCGGCGCTTGGCCCTGGCCCGCATGGCCTGGTCGAAGACCTCGCGGCGGTTGCCGCCCCCCGCCTTGGCCCGGTACATGGCGGCGTCGGAGTTCTCGACCAGCGACTCCGGGCGGGTCCGGCTGCCCGAGGCCAGGGCGATGCCGATGCTCATGGTGACGAACACCTCGGCGTCGCCCAGGGGGAACGGGGCGGTGGCGACCTGGGCGACCCGCTCGGCGATGGCCAGGGCGTGGGCCTCGTCGGCGATGCCCTCGCACAGGATGGTGAACTCGTCCCCGCCAAAGCGGGCCACGGTGTCGCCGGGCCGGATGACCTCCTGGAGCCGCTTGCCCAGGGCGACCAGCAGCCGGTCGCCGGCGTCGTGGCCCAGGGAGTCGTTGATGAACTTGAACCGGTCCAGGTCCAGGAACAGCACCGCCACCGAGGAGCGGCTGCGCTGGGTCCGGGCCAGGGCCAGGGCGATCCTGTCCAGGAAGAAGACCCGGTTGGGCAGGCCGGTGAGGGCGTCGTGGGCGGCCTGGTGGGCCAGCTGGGCCTGGGCGTGGCTACGCTCGATGGCGATGTCGGCCAGGTGGGCGGCCAGCTCCAGCAGCCCCTCCTCGGCCGGGCCGGGCCGGCGGGGCTCGTCGAAGTAGACGGTCAGCACGCCCAGCACCGGGCCGCCGTCGGCGGCGATGATCGGGGTCGACCAGGCGGCCCGGATGCCCCTGGCCAGGACGACCTGCCGCGACTCGCGCCACAGGGGGTCGCGGGCGACGTCGGTGCAGAACACCGGCTCGCGCCGGAAGGCGGCGGTGCCGCTGGTCCCGGCCTCGGGCCCGAGCACCAGCCCGTCGGCTTCGTGCAGGCCGACGTCGACGAGCGAAGGGGCAGCCGCCACCGTTAACGTCTCAGAACTGTCATCCAGCAACAGGATGGCGCAGCGGGCGCCCGCCGCCTCGGCCTCGATCACCTTGGCCAGGGCGTCCAGGGTCTCCATCAGGGGGGCGTCGCGGGCGATCAGGTCCAGCACCTGGGCCTGGCCGGCCAGCTGGCCCTCGGCCCGGGCCCGCTCGGTGACGTCGCGGCAGTTGAACACCACCCCGCCCACCGCCGGGTCGTCGAGCAGGTTGTTGGCCAGGGCCTCGATGTTGCGCCAGGAGCCGTCGGCGGCCAGGAACCGGAACCCGAACCCGGTGCTCTGGGCCAGCCCGGCCAGGTGCTCGCCGAAGCGGGCGCGGACGTCGCCGACGTCGTCGGGGTGGATGAGCTCGAACACGTTCTGGCCGACCCGGGCGTCCTCCCGGTCGCCGAGCATCCGCCGGAAGGCGGGGCTGGCGTAGGTGACGCCGCCATCGGCATCCAGCACGATCACCATGTGGGAGGAGTTCTGGACCAGGGCCCGGAAGCGGGCCGCCGAGTCCCGCAGGGCCTTCTCGGCCCGCTTGAGCTCCAGCTCCTTGGTGATGTCGCGGGAGGTGAGGATGAGCCGGCGCGGCCGGCCGTCGACCGCCGGGACCCGGGTCCAGGAGCAGTTCAGCCAGCACACCTCGCCGTTGGGGCGCAGCACCTCGACCACCTGCGGCAGCGCCGCCTCCTGGCCGGCCCAGCGGTCCAGCCGGACCTCGCGGCCGGCCACGTCGCGGGGTCGCAGCCGGGCCAGGCCGCGGGAGCCGACCATGTCGGCCGCCCGGTAGCCGGTGATCTCCTCGAACCCGGGGTTCCAGCTGGACACGGTGCCGTCCGGGTCGAGGGCGGCGATCCCGTCGGAGGTGTGCTCGACGATCTCCGACAGCTTGGTCCGCTCCTCAAGGATCGCCTCGAGCAGCTCGCCCTTCTCGATGGCCGTGCCCACCTCGGCGGCCAGGGCGTCCAGGACGGCCAGCTCGCCCTCCTCGAAGCCCTCGAAGCCGGTGCGGTTGTAGGTGCACAGCACCCCGATGACCTTGCCCTCGACCCGCACCGGAGCGGCCAGGCAGTCCCGCCAGCCCTCCTCGCGCAGTCCCCGGGTCAGCTCGTGGTCGGCGTCGTCCTCACTCACCCTGACCGCCTTGCCGGAGCGCATCAGGGCCGCGGCCAGGGTGTCCTGGCCCGCCTCCTCGGTCCGCTGCTCCCCGCCGGGCTCGTCCTCGCGGCTGCGGTGGACCACCCGGCTGCCCTCGAGCAGGATGACCAGCTCGGCCACCTCCGACTCGAAGCAGCGCCGCACCTCGGCCAGGAACTCGGGCACGGCGTCGCGCGGGTTCATGGGCACGGCCAGGGCGTGGGTGGCCCGCTGCATGCCGGCCAGGCGGGCCCGGTCGGCCCGGACGCTGGCGAACGCCCGGCCGGTCCAGTGCAGCACCGCCAGCGGGACCAGGAACAGCGCGGCCGTCCAGGAGGACCAGGCGTAGGCGGCCACGAACAGGACCCCGAAGGCCAGGTTGATGACTCCGCCGACGAGCCAGACGGGCACCACCAGCGGCCTCACCGAGGCGAGCACGCTGCCGAGCGACTGGGACCCGCTCAGCCACAGGATGCCCACGAACGCCAGCACGTTGACGGCGGTGGTCGCGGCCATGGCGGCGGCCAGGGCGAGCAGGTCGCGGATGGTCGGCGGGGCCGCCTGGTCGCGCAGGGCCGACAGGACGATGCTGCCGGCGGCGGCCGCGGCCATCCACTGGGCGACGTTGAAGGCGGCCTTGACCGGGTGGATGCGCTGGAGGCCCTCGGAGAGGGTCTGGGCGACCCCGACCACGAGCACCGCCGCCAGCGGAGGGAGCACGAAGATGGTCGGGGCCAGGATGGCCTCGAACAGGTCCTCGGCGTTGCCCTGCTCGCTCCACTGGAACTGCAGGGTCGGGAAGCCGGCGCCGGTGAGCAGGACCAGGAAGGTCAGCGCGGCCGGCCACGGCAGCTCGCCGATCCCCGGGTCGTCGGGGACGAGCAGGGCGGCGGTGACACCAACGGCGGCCAGCCCGGCGGTGAACAGGAGCACGGCGACGGGGAAGGCGCTGTCGCGCGCCTTCCCCGTCCCGGTCCCGGCCGAGCTGGTCACGCTACTCCCAGGCGCCGTACCAGGCTGAGCCGGCGAGGGTCGACCCATAGGACTCGTCGGACTCCTGGCCGTACCAGCTCGACCCGCGCCACTTTCGGCCCGGCCAGTCGGTGCCGTACCAGCTCACCCGGTTCCAGCGGTTGACCTCCCAGGTGGCGACGTACCAGCTGGAGGGGACCCAGGGGCTTTCGGTGTAGCCGCCCGGGTTCCAGAGCAGGAGCTGGGCGGTGAGGGTGGCCCCCAGCACCGGGCCGAGGACGCTGCCGAGCGGGTCGTCGAGCCGCACCTGCACCGACCCGCGGCTCGCGGCCAGGCTGCCCTGGCCGTTGGAGCGGGCCAGGCCCTGGTTGGCGACCCCCGCTGGAGGCGAGAAGGCGGCGGCGCTGGCGTCGGCCACCCCGGCCCCGACGGCCATGGGGTCGCTGGAGGCGGCGTCCCTGGCCGTGGCGGCCAGCGCGTACTTGACCCGGTCGGGGGTGAAGCTCGGGTTGGCCTGGAGCATCAGCGCCACCACCCCCGACACCACCCCGGTGGCCATGGAGGTGCCGCTGCCGCGCCGGTAGGACCCGTCGACGTAGTAGGGGTAGCGGGTGTCGATGGTGCTGCCCGGGGCCCGCAGGGAGATCACGTGGGCGCCGGGGGCGACCACGTCCGGCTTGGCCACCCCGTGGGCGGTCGGCCCGCGGCCGGAGAAGTCGGGCAGCTGGTCGTCGCCCAGGGTGGCGGTGCCCCGGTCGTCGGTGGCCCCGACGGTGACCACCCACGGGTCGTCGGCCGGCTTGGTGATGGTCCTGGGGTCGGGGCCGTTGTTGCTGGCGGCCACGACCACGGTCATGCCGGCCGCCCAGGCCCGCTCGACCGCGTAGTTGAGCGGGTCGACCTGCCAGTCCTGGGTCGAGTCGGTGCCGAGGCTCAGGTTGAGCACCCGGATGTTGTAGCGCTCCTTGAAGGAGACCACCCACTGGATGGCGGCCAGGATGTTGCTGACGTCGGCCGAGCCGTCGGCCCCGGCGGCCTTGACCGACAGGATGCTGGCCTCGGGGGCGACGCCCTTCCACTGGCCGCCCGAGCTGGCGCCGTTGCCGGCGACCAGCCCGGCGATGAAGGTGCCGTGCCCGTAGCGGTCGTTGCAGTCCAGCTCGCCCGACAGGTTCTTGCAGGGCGCCGTCCGCCCGGTGGGGTCGTCGGTCACCTGGACCAGCCGGCCGGCCAGGTCGGGCACGGTCGGGGCGACCCCGGTGTCGAGCACGGCCACGGTGACCCCACGGCCGGTGACCCCGCCCCTCCAGGCGGCATCGGCCCTCACCACCTTGGGGTAGACCGAGCGGATGGTGCTGGAACCGGGGGCGGCCGCCTGCACCCGGACCCGGCCGTCGGGCGTGACCGCCCGGACTCCGGGCAGCCTGGCCAGCTCGCCCACGACGGCCGCGGGCACGGTGGCCGCGAACCCGGCGACGATCGGCAGGGCCCTGGTGACCTGCCCGCCGAGGCGCCGCACGGCCGCCTCCGGCGCGGGATCGGCGGCCGAATGCTTCTGGACGATGACCCGGAGAGGCCGCAGGCTCCCCGGCTGGGCCGACGCATCCCTGGCCACGGCACCCATCCCGGTGGCCACCACCAGCGCCGCCACGGCGGCAACGACCAACGCCCTCCCGCGCTGCAGCCCGAACGAACCGACGATCACCACTGCCCTCCCCTGCTGCCGTCGACCGACATGTGACGGCGACCGGACCGTGGTCGCCCGGAGGCTGCCTTCGCCTGGGGCCGAGGCACACGGAGTGCGTCCAAGGCTCTCGATCGCCGTCCCCCTGAATGCCGGGACATAGCGTAGGTATGGCCTAGTCGGCCTAAACATCCTTGGCGAAAGGTACGGTCAACTACGCAGACTCCTGACAATGGTTCTCGCCAAGCCCCGTGACCGGGCAGGACCGGGTCGTCTCGGGGGAGCCGGGCGGCCGCCGGGCCGGGTCCGTGCCGTAGGCTCTCCCCATGGCCACGCCGACCGCTGACGGCGCCGCGCCCCGGCGCGAGGACCTGCCCCTGGTCACCGGGGCGGCGCACTACAGCGACGACCTGGCCCCGCCGGGGGCGCTGCACGCGGTGTTCGTCCGGGCGCCGCTGGCCCACGGCCGCATCCTGGGCATCGACCCGACGGCCGCCGCCGGGATGGCCGGGGTGGCCGGCGTGTTCAGTGCCGCCGACCTGGACCTGCCGCCGCTGCCGGCCGGAGCGGCGCCGGCCGCCATGGCCCGCCCCGTCCTGGCCGCCGAGACGGTCCGCTTCCTGGGCGAGGCGGTGGCGGTGGTGGTCGCCGAGACCAGGGCCCAGGCGCTGGACGCGGCCGAGGCGGTCGAGGTCGACTACGAGCCGCTGCCGGTCGTGACCGACCCCGAGGCGGCCCTGGCCGCCGACGCGCCGCGGCTGTTCGCCGACGGCGGCAACCTGGCCAGGGAGCGGCGCTGGCCCGACCCGACCCGGGCCCTGGAGGGCGCCGAGGTGCTGGTCCGGGCCCGGTTCGTGAACCAGCGGGTGGTCCCGTCGCCGCTGGAGCCCAACGCCGCCGTGGCCGTGCCCACCGGCGACGGCCTGCTGCTGTACGCGCCCTGCCAGGCGCCGTTCTGGGTCCGCGACACCGTGGCCGAGGTCCTGGGCATGGACCCCGAGCGGGTCCGGGTGGTGGTCCCGGCGGTCGGCGGGGCCTTCGGGGCCCGGATCGTCACCTACCCAGAGCAGGTGGTGGTGGCCGCCCTGGCCCGGCGGCTGGGCCGCCCGGTCCGCTACGTCGAGAGCCGCTCGGAGACCATGCTGGCCATGACCCACGGCCGGGCCCAGGTCCAGGAGGTGGAGCTGGCCGCGACCCGGGACGGGCGCATCACCGGGCTGCGGGCCCGGCTGGTGGCCGACGGCGGCGCCTACCCGGGCGAGGCCCCGCCCAACGTGTCCTCGACCCGCTACATGGCCTCGGGGGTGTACCGGATCGCGCAGATCGAGGTCGCCTGGGCGTGCGCGGCCACCAACACCACCCCGGTGGCCGCCTACCGGGGCGCCGGCCGGCCCGAGGCCACGGCCATGGTCGAGCGGGCGGTCGACCTGCTGGCGGCCAGGCTGCGCATGGACCCGGTCGAGCTGCGCCGTCGCAACCTGATCCCGGCCCGGGCCTTCCCCTACACCACGGCCACCCGGGCCCGCTACGACTCGGGCGACTACGAGGGGGCGCTGGACCGGGTCCTGGAGGCGGCCGGGTACGAGGCCCTGCGGGCCGAGCAGGCCGGCCGCCGCGAGCGCGGCGACGTCCGCCAGCTCGGCATCGGCCTGTCGGTGTACGTGGAGGTGACCGGGGGCGGGTCCGAGTACGGCGAGGTGGTGGTGGAGGCGGACGGCCGGGTCACGGTCAGGACCGGCGTGTCCCCGCACGGCCAGGGCCACGAGACGGCCTTCGCCCAGCTGATCTCCACCACCCTCGGGGTCGGGGCCGACCAGGTGACCGTGGTCCACTCCGACACGGCCGCCCTGCCCCGGGGCGACGGGACGATGGCGTCGCGCTCGCTTCAGATCGGCGGCAGCGCCGTGGTCCAGGCGGCCGGCCAGGTGCTCGACAAGGCCACCGCGCTGGCCGCCCACCTGCTGGAGGCACCGGTCGAGGACGTGGCCCTGTTCCCCGGCGAGGGCCTCGGAGTGGCCGGCGCCCCGGAGACCGCGCTGGGATGGGCCGAGCTGGCCGCGGCGGCCGCCGACCCGGCCCGCCGGCCGCCGGGCATGGGCCCGGGCCTGGAGGCGGCCGTCGACTTCGAGCCGGACCAGAGCACCTTCCCGTTCGGCGCCCACCTGGCCGTGTGCGAGGTCGATACCGAGACCGGCCTGGTCCGGCTGCTGCGGCATGTGGCCGTCGACGACTCGGGCCGGATCCTCAACCCGGTGCTGGCCGAGGGGCAGGTGCACGGCGGTATCGCCCAGGGGGTGGCCCAGGCCCTGTTCGAGGAGGTCGGCTACGACGCCGAGGGCAACTGCCTCAACGGCAACCTGGCCGTCTACGCCATGCCGGCCGCGCCCGAGCTGCCGGCCTTCGAGACCGAGCGCACCGAGACCCCGACCCTGCTGAACCCGCTGGGGGCCAAGGGGATCGGCGAGTCGGGCACGATCGGGGCCACCCCGGCGGTCCAGAACGCGGTCGTGGATGCCCTGGCCCACCTGGGGGTCACCCACATCGACATGCCACTGACGCCGGAGCGGGTGTGGCGGGCGCTCCGGGACGCCGGAGGTGGAAGGCCTTAACCTCGCTGGCGGCCGACGTCGGTGGTGGTCGGGCGGCGGGTGGCCAGCTCGTGCTGCATGGCGAAGGTGGCCGCCTCCAGCTTGGAGTGCATCTCCAGCTTCTGGAGGATGTTCTGCACATGGGTGCGGACCGTGTGCGGGCTGATGTAGAGCTCGCGGCCGATCTGGGCGTTGCTCCAGCCGCGGCCGAGCAGGGCCAGCACCTCGCGCTCCCGCGGCGACAGCCGGTTCAGGGGGGCGTCGGTGGCCCGGTCGCCCATGTCCAGGAGCCGGCGGAACAGCTGGGGCAGCATCGCCCTCGGCACCACGCCCTCCCCGTCCAGGACCGCCTGGACGGCCCGCAGCACCGTCTGGGTGCCGGACTTCTTGCCGACCACGCCGACCGCGCCGGCCCGGATGGCGTGCAGCAGCAGGTCGATGTCGGTGTCCTGGGCGAGCAGGATGACCTTGGTGTCGGGCAGCTCGGCCAGGATCGTCTCGACCAGGGTCGGGCGGCTGCTCAGGGCCAGCCCGGCGTCGAGCACGAACAGGTCGGGCTTGAGCTGGGGCACCGAGGCCACGATCTGGGGCACGGCCGAGGCCTGACCGACCACCTCGTTGGTGCCGTCACGGGTGATCAGGGCCTCCAGCGCCTCGTTGAACAGCGGCTGGCAGTCGGCCAGGAACACACGAGCCATCGACTTCCTCCGGAGTCCGGCGACCTGCGCCAGCCAAACTCGATGTCCGTTGTCGTGGTCAACAGCTTGCCGCACCGTCCCTCTGGACGGATACGGGTGTTGCAGTGCCGGATCTTACGGTAATTGGCGCAACTTCACCTACGTTGCACCTGGGCAAGCTGGCCGAGCCGGGCGGCGGCGGGCAGCCCGAGCATGCCAACCATCCTGCTCAGCCGGCCCGGAGGTGGCCCAGGGAGGCATCGGCGACTTCGGCGACAGCCGGTAGTGACTTCTCCGGATGGGGACCATGCGACGACCGTCGTACGCCGCTGATCATCACGTGCCGATCACAGGTCGGTCACGTACGGGGCGTCGGCCGTACCGTTTGCGGCTCCGGCGACGCCTTACAAGACGGTCGCGACAACGGCCAAGCGACTGAGGCACGCCGGGGGAGGCCATCGGTGACGAACATGATCGGACTGGTCCTGGCGGACGACCATCGGGTCTTCGCCGAGGGCCTCGGAGTGATGCTGGACGCCCAGGACGACCTTGCCGTCCTCGGGGTCGCCCACGACAGCCACCAGGCGATCGAGCTGGCGGCCAGGCACGAGCCGACCGTGCTGCTGCTCGACGCCCACATGCCAGGTCCCGACCTGGCCACCACCCTGCGGGCAGTGCGGGCCGCGTCACCAGGCACCAAGGTGCTGATGCTGTCGGCCGACACCCGCCGGGAGACGATCGCCGAGGCGCTGGCCGCCGGGGCCAACGGGTACCTGGCCAAGGACGCCTCCAGCCGGCAGGTCGCCGGGGCCATCCGCTCCCTGGCCGACGGCAAGGGCAGCATCGTGGCCGCGGCCGAGCCGGCTTCCCGGCCCGTGCGCGACCCGAGCGTCGACCTCCGGGTGCGGACCCTGTCCGGCCGCGAGCGGGAGATCCTGGGCCTGCTGGCCAACGGCTGGTCGAACCGGCGGATCGCCGAGGAGTGCTTCCTGTCGCTCAACACTGTCCGCACCCACGTGCAGAACGTGCTGGTCAAGCTGGGCGTCCACTCCAAGCTGGAGGCGGTCGCGTTCGCTCTCGAGCACCAGGTGGTTGGCGCCGGCGCCCCGGCCTGGGCCAGCCGCGCCTAGCGACAGTAGTCCCGTGAC
>JBJMHP010000109.1:0-38821 GCA_045807325.1 Actinomycetes bacterium
GACCAGCCCGTAGATCGAGACGCCGGCGATGATCGCCGGGAACAGCGACAGCAGGGTGTAGAAGGCGACCCCGGCCCCGAGCAGCGGCACCTGGTCGGCCTTGACCTCCTTGGCGGTCCGCTTGGCAATGGCCATCCAGCCCCTGGGCGGGATCTGCTGGGGGGCCTCGGCCTGGCGGCCCTGCTGGCCGTTGTCGACCGCCCTCGGGTCGGTCTCGTGGCTGGCCCCCGGGGTGCCGCCGCCGGCCGCGCCCAGCCCGCCGGGGGCCTCGCCCCCGCCGCTGCCGCCACCGCCGCCCTGGCCGCTCCTTGCCCTGCCGCCGCCGGCGGTCTTGCGCCCGACCAGGACCGCGGTGGCCAGCATGCCGACCCGCATCGTCGACCTGATCATCCTCCGGGTCAGCCCCGGTCCCTTCTTCCTGCTCGCCGTCCTGGCCACCGGTTCTCCTATCGGTCATAGTGGGGCAACTGCGAACCCCTTTGACACCGGCCCGGACCGGGGTTGCGCGGCCGGCGCCCATCAGAGCTACCCTGCCCTCACAGAGCGGTACTTACCCATCGGCAGCGGGGGGTGTACCCGGGATATGGCAGCGCCAATTCGACGCATCGGGGTGCTCACCAGCGGCGGCGACGCACCGGGACTGAACGCGGTCATCCGTGCGGTGGTCAGGTCGGCCGAGGTCGACCACGGCTGGTCGGTGCTCGGCGTCGAGCACGGCTTCGAGGGGCTGATCGGCAAGCCCAGCACCCGCACCCTGGACTCCAGCGCGGTCAGCGGCCTGCTGCCCCAGGGCGGCACCATCCTCGGCTCGACCAACAAGGGCCACTTCTCGGCCATGCGGGTCGACGGCGAGTGGGTCCGCGACCCGGCCCCCTACAAGGAGCTGGCCGCCAACACCAAGCGGCTCGGTATCGACGCCCTGGTCGTGATCGGCGGCGAGGGCAGCCAGGGCATCGCCAGCGAGCTGTCCCGCTACGGGGTCCGGGCGGTCGGGGTCCCCAAGACGATCGACAACGACCTGTGGGGCTGCGACCAGACCTTCGGCTTCGACACCGCCCTGACCGTGGCCACCGAGGCCCTGGACCGGCTGCACACCACCGCGGCCAGCCACGACCGGGTGATGGTGCTGGAGGTGATGGGCCGCGACGCCGGCTGGATCGCGCTGCATTCCGGCCTGGGCGGCGGGGCCGACGTGATCCTCATCCCCGAGATCCCCTTCACCGTCGAGGCGGTCGCCTCCAAGATCCTGACCCGCGAGTACCGCGGCTCCGCCTTCTCGATCGTGATCTGCGCCGAGGGGGCCGTGGAGCAGGGCGGCGGCCAGCTCTACCAGGAGACGACCGGCACCCTGGGCGGCATCGGGGCGTATGTGGCCACCCAGGTCGGCAAGGTGACCGGCAAGGACGCCCGGGTGGTCGTGCTCGGCCACGTGCAGCGCGGCGGCATGCCGACCCCGTACGACCGGATCCTGGCCACCCGCTTCGGCGCGGCCGCGGTCCGGGTCCTGGCCGAGGGCCGCTACGGCGAGGTCGTGGTCAGCAAGGGCATGGAGATCTCGACCGTCCGCATGAGCGACTGCGCCGGCAAGGTCCGGACCGTCCCGGTCGAGCACGAGATGATCCAGACCGCCCGCGGCCTCGGCATCGCCTTCGGCGACGAGGAGGACCTCGACCTCACCCCCGAGCCGCTGGAGTGAGCTCGGCCACGGCCGCCCCCAGGAACCGGTAGGCCCACTCCTGGGCCAGCGGCCGGGTGTCGCAGAACACCACCGGGACGGCCGGGTAGCGCACGGCCAGGGCGCCGAGCAGGTCGGCCACGAACCCCGGCTGGACGTGCTCGAGCTTGAACACGCCGCCGTAGCGGTCCTCGACCACCACCGCCGCCCTGGGCAGGGCGGCCAGCTCGGCGAGCAGGTAGTTGAGGCTGCCGTCGACCAGCGACCCGGACAGGTCGGCCATGGTCTTGCGCTCCACCACCGCCAGCAGCTCGCCGTCGGGCCCCTCCACGGCGTAGTCGCCGGCCGGCAGGGCTCGCCGCTCCAGCGTCACCGCCCGCTGGCGGCCGAACCGCCACGGGTAGCGCTCGCGGGTGTCGACCAGGACGGTGAGCTCCTGGAGCCCGGCCGCCCGGCGGCCCGGCACCCGGACCCCTGGCCGGGCCGCCCTGGCCGTGCGGGGCGACTGCCAGAAGATCACCGGCCGGCCCCGCACCCGGGTGAAGACCAGCTGGGAGCGGTGCTCGCGCGGCCGGTCGAGGACCAGGTCGATGGCGTCGCCGCGGCGCCGGCAGGAGCGGACCGGGACCCGCTCCACCAGCTCGGCCGTCTCCGGCGGCCGGGGCCACTCGCCCTCGGCCGGGTGGCAGTAGACGGCGCCGGTGCGCGGCCACGGCTCCCGCGCCTTGAGGACCACGTCGCCCGAGGGCAGGGGCAGGCGGACCAGGTACGGCAGCCTGGAGGCGGTGTCCGGGTTGCGGGCCACCTCGAACATGCGCGCAGGGCCGCTCATGCGGCGATTCTGCCACCCGGCCCCGTCGTCAGGCGCGCAGCCTGGCCCGGGTCGCCTCGACGTCCATGCCGTGGAGGCGCAGCAGGTTCTCGCCCAGGATCTTGCGCTTGGCCTGCTCGGTCAGCTGCGGGTAGCCGTAGCCCTCGACCAGGTCCTGGGGCAGGGAGAAGTTCCAGAAGGCGTCAAGGGCCCACCGGGGATGGAAGATGGGCGCCTCGCTGCCGTAGACGATCTTGTCCTCGCCCGCCCAGAACAGCAGCTTGCCGATGAGCTCGGCGAACTGGCGGGGGGCGCGGGCGATCAGGTTGATGGTGACTGCGATCGAGGCGTACAGGTTCGGGTGGCGGATGAGCTGCCAGCAGGTCTCGTCGATGAACGGCAACCCGACGTGGAAGATCACGAAGTTGATGTCGGGGAAGTTGGCGGCCGCGCCGTCCATGTCCCAGGTCTGGGTGGCCTCGACCGGCTGCGGGCCGAGCGGCACGCCCTTGTGCACGCCGATCAGGTTGATCCCCAGCTCCTGCGCCTTCTCGAAGACGGGAAAGGCGATCTTGGGGTCGTCCATTCGCCAGGGGAACGGCGAGCCGTAGTCGTAGCGGACGTTGTAGAACTTGAACGCCTTGGCCCCGAACTCGCCGACCTGGCGCTCCATCAGGTCGAGGGCGCGGCGACCCTCCAGCGGGTTGACCGAACCCCAGAACACCGTCCGGTCGGGGTTGCGGCCGGCCAGCTCGGCGCACTCCTCCCAGGGCGACAGGCCGTCCCGGAACAGGTCGGTCAGCGGCAGCGGCATGGCCACCAGCATGTCGGTGTCGCTCCCGCGGTAGACCATCTCGTCGATCTCGTCGACGGTCCACTGGCGCAGGAACTCCTCGGCTGGCAGGACCGTCTCGCCCTCGGGGGTCAGGGCGGCGTGGAAGGCGTACAGGTGGTTGATGAACATCTCCCCCGCCGGACCGAGGGCGTTCTTCTTCTCGAAGTTGAAGACGTGGGCCACGCCGTCGAACACGATCGCGTCGTTCCCGATCACGGGCCGACCTCCTTGGGGTGGGGCAGGAAGCGCAGGGCGCGCCGGGCCTTGTCGGACAGCCGGTCGGTGGTCCACGGCTCGTCCCAGACGATCTCGACCTCCGAGCCGGCCATCCCGGCCACGGCGGCCACCCGCTCGGAGATCTGGCCGACCAGGTTGGCCGCGAACGGGCACCAGCCGGTGGTCAGCAGCAGCTCGACCCGTGGCCGGTCGCCGTCCAGGTCGACCCGCCGGACCAGGCCCATGTCGACCACCGACAGGCCCTTCTCCCGGCAGCAGGGGTCGTAGACGGAGGCCAGGGCCTCCATCACGGCGGCGGTGCGGACGTCAGCCATCTCCACCTCGCGGACCTCGGCGTCCCGGTCCTCCCAACCTTGGGACGCTCACCCGGGAACGTCAACCCGTCCGGCCGCGCCAGGATCGCCGGCATGCGCCGCCGACGAGTTCGTCACCACGCCTTGGACCGCCCCACCCGCGCCCCGTCGCTGGCGGCCGGTAGGCTGGCTGCTCAGACGATGTGACTTGGAGGGATCGTGACGACCGAGCAGCGTGACTGGACCCGTCTGCTGGACTGGGAGGGAGGGCTGAACGCCCGGGACCTGGGCGGGTACGAGACCAGGGACGGGCGCGAGACCCGGTGGGGGGCGGTGGTCCGCTCGGCCGCGCTGGGCACGCTGACCGAGGCCGGGCGGGCCGCCCTGGCCGACTACGGGGTGCGGACCATCGTCGACCTGCGGCTGCCCGACGAGCTGGACCGGGAGCCCAACCCGTTCGCCGACCCCGGCGACCACGGCATCGCGTACACCAACGTCTCGTTCATCGACCCGGCGGCCGCGCCCCCCGACGCCGTCGGGACGCTGGCCGAGGACTACCTGCGGATGCTGGACCACTACCGGGGCGGGGTGGCCGACGCCATGGCCGCCGTCGCCCAGGCCCCCGAGGGCGGCGTCCTGATCCACTGCGCGGCCGGCAAGGACCGGACCGGGCTGATCGCGGCCCTGCTGCTGGGCCTGGTGGACGTGCCCGCCGAGACGATCGCCGACGACTACGCCCTGACCGCCGAGCTGCTGCGCGCCCGCGACCTGGAGTGGCTGGAGAACGGGCCCGGGGAGCGGGCCGAGCGCGAGGCCCTGCTGGCCCGGTTCGCCCCCACCGCCGAGGTCATGCTGGAGGTGCTGCGCCAGCTGACCGAGCGGTACGGCGGGGTCGAGCCCTACCTGCTGGAGGCCGGCGTGTCCCGGGGCGACCTACGGCGGCTGCGTGACCGGCTCCTCCCCCCCGCCGGTTGACAGGGGCCGGCCAGCTCCGGCACCGTGCCTTGCGGGTCTCCCCCGGCTCCCCGCGCACCAGGATGGTCCCGCCATGTCCTCGACCACGGCCCGTTCCCGCCCCACCGCCGACCCGTACGCCGACACCGACGTCATCGACGCCCGCGCCCCCCGCTTCCTCCAGGCGACCGTCGGCGTCGGAGCCGTCACCGCCCTGGTGACCGGCTGGTGGTGGCTGTACGGGCTGCTGGCCCTGCAGCTGGTCGTCGGCCTGGTCATGGGCCGGCGCTGGTGCCTGCCCTGTGTGGCCTACTTCCGGTTCGTCCAGCCCCGGCTGGGCGAGGGCCGGGTCGAGGACGCCCGGCCGCCCCGCTTCGCCAACAAGATCGGCGCCACCGTGCTCGGGGCCGCCTTCGCCGCCTCCCTGGCCGGCCTGACCGCCGCCGCCACGACCCTCGGGACCCTGGTCGCCGTCCTGGCCCTGCTGGCCGCCACCACCGGGCTGTGCGTCGGCTGCGAGCTGTACAAGCTGGCGGCACGGCTGCGCGGGGTCCGCCCGGGCGCGGTCGGCGTGGTCGACCTGGCCGAGGTCGGCGCCGCCCCCGGGCAGCCGGCGGTGGTCCAGTTCACCCATCCGCTGTGCAGCGACTGCCGGGAGCTGGCCCGGCGCCTGGCCGCCCAGGCCCCGCCGCTGCACCTGGTCGACGTGTCGCGCCGGCCCGACCTGGCCCGCCGCTACCACGTGGCCGTCGTGCCGGCCGCCTTCCGGGTCGCCGGCGACGGGACGGTGCTGGAGCGCCTCGCCTAGCCCGGCCCGTGGCCGGCCTCGGCCAGCAGCAGATGCAGGTAGCCGTAGCCCTCCCCTTGGCTGTGCTCCTCCGCCACCACGGCCAGCCCGGCCTCCTCCAGCCAGCCGTCGACCTGCCCGCGCGAGGGGTAGAAGTGGTAGCCCTCGCGGGACGCCTCGCCCCGGACCGCCGGCAGCCCGCGGGCGGTGGCGTCGGCCAGCTCCCGGTCCAGCTCCTGGTCGTCGACCTGCTCGACGGTCAGGTACACCGGGCCGCCGGGCCGCACCGCCCGGCGCAGGTTGGCCACCACCCGCGGCCAGTCCTCGGGCGGGATGTTCTCCATCGCGTCGACGCACATGACGGCATCGAACTCGGCGTCGAAGGCCAGCTCCTGGAGGCCGACCCGCTCCAGCGGGACGGCCGGGAACCGCGCCCGGGCCCGAGCCAGCATCCCGGTCGACTGATCGGTGCCGACGACCCGCCGGCCGCTGTCGGTGACCATGGCGAAGTACTTGCCGGTGCCGCAGGCCGCGTCCAGCACGGTCCCGCCGGGCGGGCAGCGCTCCAGCAGGTCGGCGACGAAGCGGCGGTGGGTCGGGCCGATCTCCCCGTACTGGTCGTCGTAGGTGAAGGCGTGGATGGCGTCGTGGCGCTCCTCGGCCGTCTGCCGCCGCTCCCGCAGCCAGGCTTGCCGTTCCACTCCGGGCTCCTCTCGTGCGCTCGTGGTCAGGGTGCCGATCCGGGCCAGGACAGGGTGGCCACCCGCCGCGGCTGGCCGCTCACCCAGATCCCGTCGACCTGGTGGGTGCCCTCCTCCAGCAGGGCCGCGGCCACCTCGGGGTCGCGGCGCGCCGGCAGGCACAGCCGGCGCCGGGTGAAGGCCACCAGCTCGTCGAGGTCGTCGAAGCCGAACCGGTCCTGGCTCTCCCAGTCCTGGCGGTCCACCAGCAGGCCCAGGGACTGCAGGGCGGCCACGGCGTCGTCGGCGCCCGGGCCGGCCGGCCGCTCCAGGTCGTGGAAGCGCCGCCACAGCGGGCCCAGGGCGACCAGCGGGTGCCGCTCGGTCAGCTCGACCACCACCCGGCGGCGGGCATGGGTGGTCAGGGCGTCGGCGAAGGGGGCCAGGTCGGCCACGTTGTAGAGCACGTGGTGGCAGACGACCACGTCGGCCGGCCCGACCCGGCCCGCCACCTCCGGCCAGCGGCCCTGCACCCCCTCGGCCGGCACCCCGGCGGCCTCGGCCGCGGCCAGGAACGCGGCCACCATGTCGGCCGACTCGTCCACCCCGACCAGCCGCCCGGCCGCCCCGGCCAGGGGCAGGCTGGCCGCTCCCCCGCCGGCGCCGACGTCGAGGACGCTGCCGCCGGCCGGCAGGGACCGGGCCGCCTCCCGGTTGGACGGGGTCGCCGGCCGGGACCCGGCCCGCCGGGCCCGCGACCGGAACAGCCCCACCGGGAACTGCCACGGCGACTCGGGCGCCGCGGCCAGGATCTCGGTGGGGATCGCCCAGCCGTCCAGCTGCTCGCGCCAGCGCTCCAGGGCGCCCGCCCGCTGCCCGTCGTCCATGGGCGGCAGGCTACCCGCCCGGGCCGCGCCGGGTCGCGGGCGGCGCTCGTTCCAGCGGGTGGAGGGGTGCGCGACCCGGGTGACGCGGCCACACCCACCGGGCAGTGGGGCCGCGGCCCGGGGCCATGGTCGGTGCCTGGAGTCACCCCTGGCCAGTGGCGTTCGGCACATCCGGGCGATGGGTGGGAATCGGCCCGGCGGCGGCGGGGTTCCCCCGTTCGGAGGCGATGCCAAGATGAGTAGACATGTAAGGGTCCTGCTGGCCGTCGCCGTCCTGTTGCTCGTGCTCGGCCTGGCCCTGACCGGCTGCCGCAAGGACAACGGAGGCGGCAGCGGCGGGGGTGGCTACGGCTACCTGCCGGCGCCGACCCGGGTGGACGGCTCGGCCCTGTAGGCGACGGCGGCCGGGGCGCTCAGAGCCCCGGCCGCCCGGCGAGCCGGCCGAGGCGGTGGGCGACCGCCCCGGCCGGAGCCGCCGGCTCGGCCGCCGGCCGCTCTTCCCGGGGCTGCAGGTCCACCCGGCCCAGCCTGGCCAGCCGCTCCAGCTCACCCCGCAGCGGCCCGGCCCCCAGGGCGACGGCGGTGGCGTGGCCGCGGCGCAGCAGGTCGGCGGCCAGGGTGCGGTCGGCGCGCCTGGTCAGCAGCGCCTCGGCGGCCCGCCAGCGGGCCACGGCCAGCGGGTAGGGGTGGCCCGACCGCTCCCAGGCGGCCACCGCGGCCAGCCAGCGCTCGGGGTCGGGCTCGCCCTGGACCCGGGCCCATTCGGCCTCGCAGGTGGCCAGCAGGGCCGTCCGCCAGGCCACCCGTGACCCGGCGAAGGTGCCCCTGGCCCACTGGGCCAGCTCGTCGGCGACCAGCCGGGCGTCGGCCAGGGTGTCGTGGTCGTGGCGGGCGGCGGCCAGCCCGGCCCGGTCGCCCTCGACCCGCAGCCCGATGGCCAGCAGCATGCAGGCCCGCAGGTCGACCAGGGGGCCCTGGAGGGCGGCCAGCCCGTCGGCCACGGCCGCCGCGGCCTGGTCCAGCCGGCCCTGCCAGGCCGCCGACTCGGCCTCGGCCGAAGCCAGCACCGGCGGGTACTGCACGGCGATGAACTCGTCGCCGGCCAGCCGCCTGGCCGCCCGCACGTGGCCGAGGGCGGACGCGAAGTCGCCCCGGCCGGCGTCCAGCACGGCCATGGACTGGCGCAGGGTGACGGTGTTGAGGTCCTCCTCGTCGCCCAGCTCCAGGAAGGCCGCGGTCAGCTCGGCCGTCTCGTCCCACCGGCCCTGGTTGTAGAGGGCGGCGGCGCCGTTGCCGGCCAGGAAGGCCCCGAAGGTCCGCCGCAGCCCGGCGGCGCGGGCGACCTCGATGCCCTCCATGGCCACGGCCACCGCCTCCTCCAGCCGGCCCAGGTCGTTGAGCAGGTCCGACAGGTTGACGCAGGCCCGGGCCTCGTCCTTGGCCGCCCCCAGCTCGGCGGCCAGCCGCCGGGCCTCGTGCAGGGCGGCCAGGCCCTCGTCGGGGTCCTCCAGGCGGGCCAGGGCGGTGCCGAGACTGCACAGGGCGTGGCCCTCGACCGCCGGCGAGCCGGCCGCCCTGGCCACCTCGATCGCCTCCTGGCAGGTCGCGACCGCCTCGGCGAACCGGGCCCGGAGCATCAGGGCCTGCCCGAGGCCGGCCAGCACCCGGGCCCGCTCCACCGTCGGCCCCGGCGGGACCAGCCGGATGGCCTCCTGGTAGGCCTCCATCGCCCCCGGCCGGCCGGCGACGCGCAGGTGGAAGGCCAGGCGCTCGGTGAGCTGGCCGGCCAGCAGCGGGTCGCGGAGGTGGTCGACCTCGGCCAGGGCGCCCCGGACCAGGGCCACGGCCCGGTCGGCGGCGCCGGCGTTGGCCGCCGCTTCGCCGGCGCGGGCCAGCAGCTCGGCCTTGTCCAGCCCGGTCGTGGCCGCCGGGACCCGGTCCCACAGCTCCAGGGCCCGCTCGAACTGGCGCTGGGCCTCGGCGAAGGCGTAGGCGCGCTCGGCCGCCCGGCCGGCCTCGACCGCCGCCGGCAGGGCCCGCTCGAGGTCGTGGGCGGCGTACCAGTGCCAGGCCAGCTCGGCGGCCAGGCCGGGGCCGCCCCGGTCGCCCCGGCCGGCCAGGGCGGTCGCGAACCGGGCGTGCAGCCGGGTCCGCTCGCCGGGCAGCAGCTCGGCGTACACCGCCTCCTTGACCAGGGCGTGGCGGAACCCGTAGGTGCCGTCGCCGGTGTCGACCAGCAGCACCTGGGCCGAGACGGCCTCGCGCAGGGCGGCCAGCAGCTCGGCCTCGGGCAGGCCGGCCACCTCGGCCAGCAGTGGGTCGGGCACGGCGGCCGCGGCCACGGCCAGGACCCGCAGGACCTGCTGGGTCGGCTCGGGCAGCAGCTCGATGCGGGCCAGCAGGGTGTCGCGCAGGCTCGGGGGCAGCTCGCCGTCGGCCCCGGCGGCGGCCGTGGCCGCCAGCTCCTCGACGAAGAAGGCGTTGCCGTCGGAGCGGGCGTGGATCCGCTCGGTCAGCTCGGCCGGCGCCGGCGCCCCCTGGATCCCGGCCAGCTGGGCCGCCACCTCGTCGCGCCCGAACCGGTCCAGCTCCAGCCGCTCGACCCGGCGGCCCCGGTCCAGCTCGGCCAGGAACGGCCGCAGCGGGTGGCGGCGGTGCAGCTCGTCGGACCGGTAGGTCATGACCAGCAGCAGCCGCCCGTGCCGCAGATTCCGGTGAAGGAAGGCCAGCAGGTCCCGGGTGGACCGGTCCGCCCAGTGCAGGTCCTCGACGACCAGCACGGCCGGCCGCTCGGCCCCCAACCGCTCCAGCAGCACCAGCAGCAGCTCGAACAACCGCCCCTGGTCCGACCCCAGCCCGAACCCACCCGCGCCCAGCCCGGAACCAGCCGGCCCGGTCCCGGGTCGCCCGCTGGGGTCCAGCTCGGGGAGGAGACGGGCCAGCTCGACCCGTGTCCGGCCCGGGACCAGCTGGGCCAGCTCGGGCTCGTCCAGGTCGCGCAGGAACGGCCGCAGGGCCTCGATCAGGGGGCCGAACGGCACCCCCTCGCCGCCCAGCTCGACGCAGCCGCCGACCAGCACGGTCGCCCCGGCCTGCCTGGCCGAGGCCACCAGCTCACCGACCAGACGGGTCTTGCCCACCCCGGCCTCGCCGCCGACCAGCACCGCCGTCGGGGTCCCGGCGGCGGCCCGGTCCGCGGCCGCGGCCAGCCGGGCCAGCTCCTCGGTCCGGCCGACGAAGGTCGGGCTGGTGAGCGTCGCCGTCATGACCACGAGTATGGCGCGGCCCGCCTCGGAAGCGAACGAGCCGGCGGGTGGGCCGGCTCGTCGCTGCCTGTCGGTGACCACGGTCACGGGCGTTCCTCCTAGCGCTCCCAGCGGGGCGACCGGAAACGCTTGCGGCGGGCCTTGGCCAGCCGGGCCTGCCGGGCCTCGCGGCGGAGGAGGTCGACGTGGTCGCGGGCGATGACGTCGTGGATGGTGTGGTGCTGCTGCATCGTCCACCTCGCTTGCCGGTTCCGGTTTCTCGATCATCACGGTATGGCTAAGACCCCCCGGCCCGGATCGGACGGCTGCCTTAGGTTCCCGGCCCGCCTACCTCAACTTCCGGGCGGCCCCGGCTTAGGAGGATGATCCCGGGGCCGGAGTCGTCGAGATCGGGAGGTGGCCCATGGCCACGCACGAGGTGCGGGTCGACTACGCCAGGTCGCTGGGCGAGCAGCCGGAGACGGGCCACAACCGCTGGCATCCGGACATCGCCCCGGTGGCCACCTGCGATCCCGGCGACGAGGTGGTGCTGGACACCCGGGACGCCTTCGACGGCCAGATGGGACCGCAGGCCACCCTGGACACGGTGGCCGCCCCCAACCTGAACGTGGTCCACCCCCTGACGGGCCCGGTGTACGTCAACGGGGCCGAGCCGGGCGACCTGCTGGAGGTCGAGATCCTGGAGGTCGAGCCCGACCGCTACGGCTACAC
Organism: Actinomycetes bacterium; assembly: GCA_045807325.1. Classification (GTDB taxonomy): domain Bacteria; phylum Actinomycetota; class CALGFH01; order CALGFH01; family CALGFH01; genus CALGFH01. The sequence continues at coordinate 11,137 of JBJMHP010000109.1, forward strand.
CGTGCAGGTGCCCGGCTTCGGGTTCCTGCGGGATGCGTTCCCCGACCCGTACATGGCCCGCTGGGGCATCGAGGACGGCTGGGCCACCTCCGAGGACCTGCCCGGGCTGCGCATCCCCGGCTCGCCGTTCATGGGCACCATCGGCCTGGCCCCCGACCGGGCCCTGATGGAACGGACCACCGCCCGCGAGCAGGCCGCCATCGACCGGGGCGGGTTCGCGCTGCCACCCGACCCGACCGACGCCGTCCCCGGCGACCCGGCCGTCGCCGCCGAGGCCCTGCGGACCATCCCGCCCCGGGAGACCGCCGGCAACGTCGACATCAAGCAGCTCGGCAAGGGCGCCCGGCTCTACATCCCGGTGTACGCCCAGGGTGGGCTGTTCTCGGCCGGGGACGCCCACTTCGCCCAGGGCGACAACGAGACCTGCGGGACGGCCATCGAGATGCGCTCGACCCTGCACGTCCGCTTCGCCGTCCACAAGGGCCGGGCCGCGGCCCGCGGCATCCAGGACCTCCAGTTCGCCCGCGACGACTACTACCTGCCGCCCGAGTTCGCCGCGCCCCGCCGGTTCTTCGCCACCACCGGCCTGTCGGTCACCCGCGACGGCGAGAGCCGCCCCGAGGACCTCACCCTGGCCGCCCGCAACGCCCTGCTCAACATGATCGACCACCTCCAGGAGCACGGCGGCTGGACCCGCCAGCAGGCCTACGCCATCTGCAGCGTGGCCGTGGACCTCAAGATCTCGGAGGTGGTGGACGTGCCGAGCTTCGTGGTCTCGGCCTTCCTGCCCCTGGACATCTTCCCGGGGTAGCTACCGGTCGCCCTCCGGCTGGTCGCCGAGGACGGTGACCAGCCACTGGGCGACCGACTGGGCCGACAGCTGGTCCTGGCCGACGGCGCGGTACATCGCCTCCAGGTCGGCCGAGTCCAGCATGGCCAGCGACCCGTCCTCCCTGGCCCGCTGGAGCGACCAGCCCTGGTCGGCCAGGACCTGGTCGATGGCCTGCTGGCCGGCGTCGACGGCGTCGTCGCGGTGCTGGGAGGCCAGCCACTGGCGGATCTTGACGTGCGCCTGGGGGCTCTTGACGAAGCCCAGCCACTCCTTGGACGGCCCCGGGTACTCGGCGTTGGAGGTGAGGACCTCGACCACGTCCCCGTCGGCCAGGACGCTGGCCAGGGGGACCAGCTGGCCGTTGACGCGGGCGCCGATGCAGTGGTGGCCCAGCTCGGTCCGCATGGCGTAGGCCATGTCGACCGGGGTGGCGCCGGCCGGCAGGGTGAGGGCGTCGCCCTTGGGGGTGAAGACCAGCACCTCGTGGTCGGACAGGTCCGAGCGCAGCGACTCCAGGAACTCCCCCGGGTCGGACACGGCCCGCTGCCAGTCCAGCAGCCGGTGCAGCCAGACCAGGTCGTCGGCGTTGCCCGCCTGGTCGCCCTGGGCGGCGCCGCGGCGGCTGCGGGCCGCCTCCCTGGCCTGGGCGACCACCCCGTACTCGGCGGTGCGGTCCATGGCCTCGGTGCGGATGTGGACCTCGACCGGCTCGTCGCCGGGGCCGATCACGGTGGTGTGCAGCGACTGGTAGCCGTTGAGCTTGGGGGCGGCGATGAAGTCCTTGAACCGGCCGGGCACCGGGTGCCAGCGCCCGTGGACGGCGCCGAGGGCGATGTAGCAGTCGCTCGGCCCGCCGGCCACCACCACCAGGATGCGGTCGGGGTCGTGGATCTCGCGGCTGCCCCGCTCCAGCATCGTCTGGTAGATGGAGTAGTAGTGGCGTGGGTGGGGGGTCACCATGGCCTTGATCTTGGCCGCGCGCAGGTCGGCCGCGACCTGGCGGGTCAGCATGGCCACGTGCTCGCGGCGGCCCGGGTCGCGCTGGTCGACCACCCGGACGATCTCGTCGTGCTCGGCCGGATGCAGGGTGGCGAAGGCCAGGTCCTCCAGGTCGCGGCGGATCACCTGGAGCCCCAGCCGGTTGGCCAGGGGGGCCAGCACCTCCAGGGTCGCCCCGGCCGTGCGCTGCTGCTTGTGGGCCGGCTGGAACCGGAGGGTGCGCATGTTGTGGAGCCGGTCGGCCAGCTTGATGATCAGCACCCGCAGGTCAAGGGCCATGGCCACGATCATCTTGCGGATGGTCTCGGCCTCGGCGGCGTGGCCGAACTCCATCTTGTCCAGCTTGGTCACCCCGTCGACCAGGTGGGCGATCTCGTCGCCGAAGTCGTCCCGGGTCTGCTCCAGGGTGTAGCCGGTGTCCTCCACGGTGTCGTGGAGCAGGGCCGCGACCAGGGTGGTGGTGTCCATGCCGAGCTCGGCCAGGATGGCGGCCACGGCCACCGGGTGGGTGATGAACGGCTCGCCGCTGGTCCGCTGCTGGCCCCGGTGCTCGCGCTCGGCCACCTCGTAGGCCTGGTGCAGCAGGCGCACGTCGGCCTTGTGGTACATCCGCTGGTGGGCCGAGACCAGCGCCTCCAGCGGCGTCTGGTTGCCCTGGCCGTGGGCGAAGGGGTGCATGGAGCGGGCGGCGAGCGCGCGCACGCGGCGCCCGAGCGGCCGCGGCTGGGCGGCGGGCGGCCGCGCCTCGGGCACCTGGGTGTGGGGCATGGCGCCGTCGACCTCGAAGCCCACTCGGACACCTCTCATTCCAAGGTCGCCGGGGGCATGCTGCTGCAGGCCCCCGAGGATCCTATGGTAACGGGGCCCGCCAAACCGTGAGCTCTGCGATCCCCCGTTCCCCTCGTATTACTCATGTGGAAGAAGCCGTCGGCGCCTGGGGGGCCGAAGCGGCTGCTGTGGCGGGTGCTGGGCCGGCTACGGAGGGTCGCGCCCGGGGCCAGCGTCCACCTGGGCTTCGCCGTCGGGGAGGAGCCGGCGCAGCAGCTTGCCCGAGGGCCCGCGAGGCAGCGCCGGGACGATGATCAGCTCACGCGGCGCCTTGGCCGCGGCCAGCCGCTCCCGGGCGAAGCCCCGGAGCTCCTCCAAGGTCGGCGGCCTGCCCGGGTCCCGCGCCACCACGAACGCCGCCACCCGCTGCCCCCATTCGGGGTCGGCCCGCCCGGCCACCGCCACCTCGGCCACCCCCGGATGGTCGGCCAGGACCGCCTCCACCTCGTCCGGATGGACGTTGACCCCCCCACTGATGACCAGGTCGTCAACCCGCCCCAGCACCACCAGCAGCCCGTCGTGGTGGATCCGCCCCAGGTCGCCGGTGTGCAGCCAGCCACCACGGAGCGCCGCCGCGGTGCGGCCGGGCTCTCCCCGGTAGCGCCGGAACAGCATGGGGCCCCTGACGAGGATCTCACCCTCGGGGTCGGGCACGCTGGAACCCCGCCCGCCGCCGGCTCCCCCCTCCCTCACCCCGGGCATGGTGGAACCCCCGATCCGCACCTCGGCGCCGTCCAGGGGGTGGCCGTCGTGGGCCATGCCGCCGAAGGTCTCGGTGAGCCCGTAGGTGCGGACCAGGCCGACGCCGCGGTCCTTGGCCTCCTTGGCCAGGTCGGCGGGGACGGGGCCGCCGCCCAGCAGGACCCGGCGGAACCGGGACGCGGCGTCGCCGGCGGCCAGCAGCCGGCGCAGCATGGCCGGGACCACCGAGACCAGGGTGGCCCGGCCGGCGGCGGCGCCCACCGCGGCGGGGTCGAAGCCGTCGTGGACCTCGACCGGCAGGCCGGTGTGCCAGGCCCGGGCGAGCACGGCCAGCCCGGCCACCCCGTGCACGGGGACACAGCACAGCCAGCAGTCGCCCGGCCCGGCCTCGAGGGCGGCCGAGGTGGCCAGGGCCGACCAGCGGATCGCGTCGGCCCCCAGCTCGACCACCTTGGGAGCGCCGGCCGTGCCCGAGGTGGCGACCACCGCGGCAACGCCGGCCTCGGCCGGCTGCCCGCCGGCCAGCCGCCTGCGCCCGTCGCCGTCCAGCAGGTGGGTGGGTCGGGCGGCGGCCAGGATGCCCTTGAGCTCGGGCTCCGGGGCGTCCGGATCCAGGGGCAGGACCGCCTCGGAGGCCTCCCAGGCGGCCACGATCGACCGGGCCGCGGCCGGCCTCGGCAGGGCGATGGCGACCAGGGCAACAGAGGGCGACATGGGCAGGTAGGCTAGCAGGGCCGTCGCCGCCGAGAAGCCTGTCGAGGAGCGCGAACGCCCGTGGAGTGGCAGCAGCAGGGCACCTGGACCGACATCGGGTACGAGACCGCGGAGGGGATCGCCAAGATCACCATCCGCCGGCCGGAGGTCCGCAACGCCTTCCGGCCCAGGACCCTGTACGAGCTCCAGGATGCCTTCGAGCTCGCCCGCGACGACCCCGCCATCGGCGTGATCATCCTCACCGGCGAAGGCCCGGACGCGTTCTGCTCCGGCGGCGACCAGCGCATCCGCGGCGACGACGGCTACGTCGACGAGCACGGCATCGGGCGCCTGAACGTGCTCGACCTCCAGATCCAGATCCGGCGGCTGCCCAAGCCGGTGATCGCCATGGTGGCCGGCTACGCCATCGGCGGCGGGCACGTGCTCCACCTGGTCTGCGACCTGACCATCGCCGCCGACAACGCCCGCTTCGGCCAGACCGGCCCGCGGGTCGGGTCCTTCGACGGCGGCTACGGCATGGGCATGCTGGCCCGCACCGTGGGTCGCAAGAAGGCGGCCGAGATCTGGCTGCTGTGCCGCCAGTACGACGCGAGCGAGGCCCTGGAGATGGGGCTGGTCAACACGGTGGTGCCCCTGGCCGACCTGGAGCGGGTCACGGTCGAGTGGTGCCGGCGGATCCTGGAGCACAGCCCGCTCGCCCTGCGGCTGCTCAAGGCCGGGCTCAACGCCGACACCGACGGCCTGGCCGGGGTCCAGCAGCTGGCCGGCGACGCCACCCTCCTCTACTACATGACCGAGGAGGCCCAGGAGGGCCGCAACGCCTTCCGGGAGAAGCGCCGGCCCGACTTCGCCAAGTTCCCCAGGCGACCCTAGCGTTCCCATGAGCGTCTGGGTCCAGGGGGCTCGGCCGAGGACGCTGGTCGCCGCGGTGTGCCCGGTGCTGGTGGGGACGGCCGCGGCCGCCGCCGAGGGCCCGGTGGTGGCCTGGCGGGCGCTGGCCGCCCTGGTCGTGGCCCTGGCGCTTCAAGTCGGGGTCAACTACGCCAACGACTACTCCGACGGCCTGCGTGGCGCCGACACCCCGGCCCGGCTCGGCCCGGCCCGGCTGACCGCGGCCGGCCTGGCCGCCCCGGCGGCGGTGCGGCGGGCGGCCGGGGTCGCCTTCGCCGTGGCCGCGGTGGCCGGGCTGGCCCTGGCCGTGGCCGTGGACCTACGGCTGCTGCTGGTCGGGGTGGCCGCCATCGCCGCCGCCATCCTGTACACCGGCGGCCCGCGTCCCTACGGCTACGCCGGCTTCGGGGAGCTGGCCGTGCTGGCCTTCTTCGGCGTGGTGGCCACCTGCGGGTCGGCGTATGTGCAGCTGGAGCGGGTCCCGGGGGCGGCGGTGGTCGCCTCGGTCACGGTGGGGCTGGGCGCGGTGGCGATCCTGCTGGCCAACAACGTCCGCGACATCGACGGCGACCGGCTGGCCGGCAAGCGGACCCTGGCCGTCCGCCTCGGCCGGCCCCGGGCCCGGGCGCTGTTCACCGCAGTGGTCGCGGCCATGTTCGCCTCGGTCGCCCTGCTCGGGCTGGCCCGCCCGCCGGTGCTGGTCGCCCTGGCCGCCCTCCCCCTGGCCGTCGTCCCGGTGCGGCTGGTCCGCACCCGCACCGACGGGCCGGGGCTGGTCGCCGCCCTGGGGGCGACGGCCAGGCTCCAGCTTGCCGTGAGCCTGCTGCTGACCGTCGGGCTGTGGCTGTCGTGACCGCGACCCTACGGCTCCGACCCGGGGCTGCCGAGGGTGACGTCGAGGAACTCCTGCACCAGGGCGGCCAGCTCGGCCGGGCGTTCCAGGTGGACGGCGTGGCCGGCCCCTTGGACGAGGGCGACCCGGGCGTGCGGGCCGATGGCCGCGGCCATCTGACCGGCGATGGCGGCGAACTTGCCGTCGAGGGCCCCGGCCACCAGCAGGGTCGGCGGGCGCAGGGTCCGGAGGCGGTCCCAGAGCGGCTCCTGGGCGCCGGTGCCGAGCCGGCGCAGGGCGTAGGCCAGCCCCTCGGCGGTGTTGGCCAGCCGGTCGGCGCGTCCGGCCGGCTGCGCCGGGAGGGTGGCGAACAGCGGCCCGGCCAGCCACCGGTCGAGGAACGCCGCCACCCCCTCGTGCTCGATCCGCCCGGCCAGGGCCTCGTCGGCGGCCCGCCGCTCGGCCCGGGCGGCCTGGTCGGCGATCCCCGGCGAGGCCCCGACCAGCACCAGCGCCCGAACCAGCTCCGGCCGGTCGAGGGCCAGGCGCAGGCAAAGGCGGCCTCCCAGCGAGTACCCGACGTAGGTCCCCACCCCGCCGCACGCCCCCAGGAGCCCCGCCGCCTCGGCGAACCCCACTCGTACCGTGTCCGACCCCCCGTGACCGGGCAGGTCGACCCGGACCACCTCCCGCCGCCTGGCCAGCCGCTCCCCCACCGGTCCCCACGCGGCCAGGGTCTGGGTGAACCCGTGCACCAGCACCACCCGGCCGTCGGCCACCTCCGACCCTGGCCGGGGGTCGGAGGGGTCGGAGGGGCTGAGGGGGCTGTGGACAGCGGCGCGCCCGCCTCCACCGGTTGGGCGACGCTCCCCCACCGGGGGCCTCGGCTCTGGCGCGCCCCCCACCACGTGGTGCAGGGGCCGGGGCGGGTCGCGCTGGTCGGTCATGCCTGGAGCCTAGCGTGAGTGGGGCGGGGCGGCGGTTCGCCCTCACGCTGGTTGATGAGCTGGCCCGGGCGGGAGTGACCGACGCCTGCCTGGCTCCGGGGTCGCGGTCGGCGCCGCTGGCCCTGGCGCTGGCCGAGCATCCGGGGATCGCGGTGCACGTGCACCTGGACGAGAGGTCGGCGGCGTTCTTCGCCCTCGGGGCGGCCAAGCGGTCGGGGCGGCCGGTGGTGGTGCTCTGCACCTCGGGGACGGCGGCCGCCAACTTCCACCCGGCCGTGCTCGAGGCCGACCACGCCCGGACGGCGCTGCTGGTGCTGACGGCCGACCGGCCGCCCGAGCTGCGCGGCACCGGCGCCAACCAGGCCACCGACCAGCTCAAGCTGTACGGCCCGGCGGTCCGCTGGTTCTGCGAGGTCGGCGTCCCCTCCGACGACCCGGCGGCCGGCCGCTACTGGCGATCGCTGGCCAGCCGCGCCTGGGCCGAGGCGACCGGCCCACCGGCCGGCCCGGTCCACCTCAACCTGGCCTTCACCGACCCGCTAGTCCCCCTCGACCCGTCCCTCCCAGCTGCCGGAGACTGGGCCCGGCCAGCCGGCGATCCCATTCCCGGCCGGGACCTCCGCCTGCCCGGGGAACCGGCCGAGGGCCGCCCGGGCGGTGCCCCCTGGACGGCCGCGCCCTCCGGGGTGCGGGCGGCGGCGCCGGAGGACGTGGCCGCCCTGGCCGAGGCGGTGCGAGCCAGCCCGAGGGGGCTGCTGGTCGCCGGCTGGGGCGCCGACCTGGACCCGGCCGCCGTGGACGCCTTCGTCGCCGCCAGCGGCTGGCCGGTGCTGGCCGACCCGCTGTCCGGGGCGCGCCGTGGCCCGGCGGCCATCTCCACCTACGACGGCCTGCTCCGCGCCCCCCGGTTCGCCGCCGGCCGCCGGCCCGACCTGGTCGTCCGGGTCGGCGGCGCCCCCACCAGCAAGGCCCTGACGGCCTGGCTGGACCCGTCCGTCCGCCAGGCCCTGGTCGACCCCGCCGCCGGCTGGCTCGACCCCGGCCGCAGCGCCAGCCTCCGCCTGACCGCCGACCCGTCGGTGCTCCTGGCCGCCACCGCGGCCCTACTTGAGGCCCGCGGGCCCGGCCCCGCCCCCGGGCCATGGCTCCAGGAGTGGCTGGAGGCGGAACGGCTGGCCAGGGAGGCGATCGACGGGCTCCTGGAGGAGTGGACGGAGCCGTTCGAGGGCCGGGTGGCCCGGGACATGGTGGCCTGGATGCCCGACGGCGGGACCCTGGTCGTGGGCTCCAGCATGCCGGTGCGGGACGTGGACGCCTTCGCCCGGCCCAGGGACGGGCTGCGGCTGGTGGCCAACCGAGGGCTGTCGGGGATTGACGGGTTCGTGGCCACCGCCCTCGGGGTGGCCGCGGCCGGCGACGAGCCGGTGGCCGCGCTCTGTGGCGACCTGACGCTGCTGCACGACGCCTCCAGCCTGCTCGGCGCGGCCGGGCGGCCACGGGGGGCGGTGCTGGCGGTATGCGACAACGACGGCGGCGGGATCTTCAGCTTCCTCCCCCAGGCCCGGCTGCCCGCCGAGCTGTTCGAGCCCCTGTTCGGCACCCCCCACGGCCTGGACCTGGCCGCCCTGGCCACGGCCGCGCGGGTCCCCTGGCGGGTGGTCGAGAAGGCGGCCGACCTGGTCCCGGCCCTGGACGCGGCCCTGGCCGGGGGCGGCACCCAGCTGGTGCTGGTCCGCGGCGACCGGGCGGCCAACCTGGCCCGCCACCGGGCCCTGACCGAGGCCGTGACCGCCGCGGTCGGCGGGTAGCCTGGCCGCATGCTGTTCGAGGGGTTCGGCACCCGGACGGTGGCCGCCGAGGGCGCCGCCATCCACCTGCGGATCGGTGGCGACGGCCCGCCGCTGCTCCTGCTGCACGGCTACCCGCAGACCTCGGCCATGTGGCACCGGGTCGCGCCCGGCCTGGCCGAGCGGTTCACCGTGGTCGCGGCCGACCTACGCGGCTACGGCGGCTCGGCCAAGCCCCCGTCCGACCCCGACCACCTCACCTACTCCAAGCGGGTCATGGCCCTGGACATGGTCCAGGTCATGGCCGAGCTCGGCTTCGGCAGCTTCGCGGTCGCCGGCCACGACCGGGGCGGGCGGGTCGGCTACCGCATGGCCCTCGACCACCCGGCGGTGGTGACCAGGCTGGCCGTCATGGACATCGTCCCCACGGCCGTGATGTGGCAGCGGATGGACCGGGAGCTGGCCATGGCCACCTGGCACTGGCTGTTCCTGGCCCAGCCGGATGGCCTCCCCGAGACCATGATCGGCGCCGACCCGGCCAGGTGGGTGCGGGACGCCCTTCGCCGCTGGGCCGGCAACCCCGAGGTGTTCGCGCCCGAGGCGGTCGAGGAGTACGTGCGCTGCTTCGCCGACCCGGACGCCGTCTACGCCTCCTGCGAGGACTACCGGGCCGGGGCGACCGTCGACGACCGGCTCGACACGGCCGACCTGGGCCGGCGCCGGATCCGCTGCCCGGTGCTGGTCCTCTGGGGCGAGGGCGGCATCGCCCAGCGGGCCGAGGACCCGCTGGCCGCCTGGCGGCCCTGGTGCGACGACGTCCGCGGCCAGGGCGTCCCCTGCGGCCACTTCGTCGCCGAGGAGGCGCCGGCCGAGACCCTGGCCGCCCTGGAGGAGTTCTTCGCCGGAGGGTCGCGGTAGCGGCCGCTCAGGGGGTGAGCAGGACCTCGAGCATGGCCCGGAGCTTGTGCTCGGTCTCGACCCACTCGGCGTCGGGGTCGGAGCCGGGGACGATGCCGGCCCCGGCCAGCAGGTGGGCCCGGCGGCCGTCGAGGGTGGCCCCGCGGAGGGCCACCGCCCACTCGCCGTCGCCGGTGTGGTCGACCCAGCCGATCGGGCCGGCGTAGCAGCCGCGGTCGAACGGCTCGAGGGCGGCGATCGCGGCCAGGGCGGCGTCCCTGGGTGAGCCGCCGACGGCCGGGGTCGGGTGGAGCAGGCCGGCCAGCTCCAGGGCGGTGGGCAGCGGGCCGGTGAGGTCGGCGGTGATCTCGGTGGCCAGGTGGGCGACGGTGGCCAGCCGGACCACCTCGGGCCGGCCCACCCGGACCCGGTCGGCCACCTTGGCCAGGCCCTCGGCGACCGCGTCGACCACCAGCCGGTGCTCGACCCCCTCCTTGGGGGACCGCGTCAGCCGGGCCAGCCCGCCGGCCTCGTCGGCGGCGCTGTCGCCCGTGGGCACGGTGCCGGCCATCGGCCGGGAGACGGCAACCCGGCCCCGCCGCCGGACCAGCAGCTCCGGACTGGCCCCGACGAACCCGCCACTGGCGTACAGGAACGTCGACCCGCCCCCCCGCCGCCGCAGCCGCCGCAGCACCTCGACCCGCGGGAACGGCCAGTCCGCCTCCACCGCCGCCTCCCGGGCCAGCACCACCTTGTCGAGCCGCCCCGTCCCGATCGCCTCCAGCGCCGCCCGAACCCCGGTCCGCCACGCCTCGAGCCCGGATGGCTCCGGCGACCGGCCGGAGCCATCCGGGCCCGCGCCGGAGCCGTCCGGGCTGGCGCCGCGCCCCCCTGGCACGCTCAGGGCCCCGGGTCCCCCGGGTGGGCGTGCTCCAGCCCCACCCCCGGCTGGTGGGGCCCCCGAACGGGAGGGTAGCCCACCGGGGCGTTCGGGGTCCGGGGCTGTCCACAGCCCGTCGCCGGGGGCCGCGGACCCGCTCCCGCCGCCGCCGGGCACCGACCCGGCGATCGGCCAGGGGCCGTCCAGGCGGCGGGCCGGCGGCCACCGGTGGTCACCCGCGGCCGAGGCCCGGAGCCCGGCGACCAGGTCGGCCGCGGCGGGCGGGTCGAACGGCCCCGGCTCGGTGAGGACGGCCCAGGTGCGGCCGGTGGGGTCGGCGCGTAGGAGTAGGGCGGGGACGACCAGCTCGCCCGGGGTCGCCGGGTGGAACGGGAGGGCGCCGACCGCGGCCGGGCCCAGGCCGGTGCCGTCGGGGTCCTCGATGTCGACGGCGGCCAGCAGAGCGGCGACGGCCTCGGCGGCCCGCTCGATCCGGCCGGGGCCGGTGCCCACCGGGACCTTGGCGACGATCCCGGTGCCAACCAGGGTGCCGGCCGGCGAGCTCCAGACAAAGCCGTCCTCCCCGGCCAGGCTGAGCGGGTCCAGCCCGTCCTCGAGCCGGACGACCCGGCTCCAGAGACGCGGGGCCCGACCCTCCCGGGGGGCGGGGGCCGGCCCGACGGCCTGGGGAGGGGCGGGGGGATCGAGCCGTTCAGACCCCGGGGGCACCTCGGGCCCGGGGTCCTCCATTGACGTCATACCGCCATCGTAGGGGCCGGGGTGCCCGCCACGCGACTTCTAGGCGCCGGCGCCGGGCAGGGCCGGGCGGCCGGCCCCCAGCTCCCGGGAGAGCCCGCGGGCCGCCTCCTTGACCGCGGCCACCGAGTCGGCGGCCGGGCCGTCGGGCAGCAGCCGCTCGACCGGGCCGGCCAGCCCGATCGCGCCCACCACCGCCCCGCGGTTGTCGAACAGGGCGGCGGCGATGCCGGCCTCGCCGACGATCGCCTCCTGGTCCTCGAGGGCCACGCCGTCCTCGACCACCGCCTCCAGCGCCGCCTCCAGCGCCTCCCTGCTGGTGAGAGTCCGGCCGGTCAGCCGGGGCAGGGGCCCGGCCAGCAGCTCGGCCTGCCCCTCGGGGTCCAGGTAGGCGACGGTCGCCTTGCCCAGCGCGCAGGCGTGCCAGGGGATGGACGCCCCCACCTGGAGGATCTGAAGGGAGTTGTCGGGCCGGAACACGTGGTGGACGAGCAGCACGTTGGGTCCGTAGAGCACGCCGACGTGCACCGCCTCGCGGGCCCGGCCGGCCAGGGTCTCGGCCCACAGCAGCGACCGGGCCCGCAGCTCGTTGTTGTCCAGGAAGGCGTTGCCCAGCTGGAGCAGGGCCGGCCCGAGCCGGTACTTGCCGGTCTCGAGATCCTGCTCGACCAGCTGGTGGGCCTCCAGGGTGCGCAGCAGGCCGTACACCGTCGCCTTGGCCAGGCCGAGGCGCTCGGCCAGCTCGGTGACGCCGAGCCGGGCCGACTCCGACCCCAGGGCCTTGAGGATCCGGGCGGCCCGCCCGACCGACTGGATCACGAGCCGCTCACCGGGCGCCTGGCCCCGCCGGCGAACCGCTGGGAGCGGTCGGCGATCACGGCGTGCTCGAGGGCGGCGAACATGAGCGCGGTCGAGGTCGCGCCCGGGTCCTGGTGGCCGACGCTGCGCGGGCCCAGGTAGGAGGCCCGGCCCTTGCGGGCCTGGAGCGGGATGGTGCCGCGCATCCCCTCGGCCGCCGCCTCCCTGGCCCCGCTGGCCGCGGTCTCCAGCGAGCCGCCCATACGCAGCTCCAGCTCGTAGGCGCCGAGGGCCGGGGTGAGGGCGTCGACCATGGTCTTGTCGCCGACCGAGGCCGCGCCGATCCGCTGGACCCCCTCCAGGGAGGCCCGCAGGGCGTCCAGCAGCAGCCGCGGCCCGAACGTCTCGTGGTCGCCGAGGACCTCGCCGGCCTGGAGGAAGGCGGTGCCGTAGAGCGGGCCGGCGGCCCCGCCCACGGTCGAGACGAAGGTCCGCCCGGTGGTCTTGAGCAGCTGGCCGGGCGTGGCCGGCTCGATGCCGGCGATCTTGGTCATCACCGCGGTGAACCCGCGGTGCATGTTGACGCCGTGGTCGGCGTCGCCGATGGCCGCGTCCAGCTGGGTCAGGAAGTCCCGCTCCGCCTCCAGGCGGGCGGCGACCTCGCCCAGCCAGAGCCGCACGCAGGCCGCATCCACGATCCCGGCCGCCTCCTGTCGAGCTTCGGGCAACAAACGGCCCCATGGTACTGCGGCGGCGGTCGGCGTCATCCTCAACGTCCGATCTGGTCCACCGCGCCGGGCTCCTCCGGCTTGACCTTGACCATGGTGGCCGCGCCCCTGGCCGCCTGGTCGACCTGCTCCAGGCTGGAGCCGGTGCTGGCCTGGATGGCGGCGACCACGGCGCCCTCGACCACCGGGGCCTCGGCGATCCGCACCCGGGCGCGGGTCTCGTCGTCGACCAGCTCGTCGATGGCCAGCTGGGCCGAGAGCACGGCCGACCCCAGGTCGACCAGGACCAGCACCCCCTCGCCCTCGTCGGCGGCCGCGATGGCCTCGGCGATCAGGGTCGCGTCGGTGCCGATGCCGCCGTCGTCGGTGCCGCCGGCGGCCTGGATGCGCACCTCGTCGGCCATCTGCCCGGCCAGCTCGACCACGCCCTCGGCGATCTTGGCCGAGTGGGACACGACGACCAGGCCCACGGTCACGGGCCCTCCACCTCCTGCCCCTGTCCACGCGAAGCCGCGCCCACCGGTGTTCGATCATGCCGAACACCGTTAAGTCATTACGCGCATGCCGCTGCTTGGGTTGTCAAGAGGTGGAGGGCCGCCTCGGCGCGGTGGCTTAGCCGCCGCTCCGCTCGTACTTGAACGAGACCTGGACCCGGGCGCGATAGGCCCGGATCTGGCCCTCCTCGATCTGCAGGTCGAGCTTGACGACCTCGGCGATTCGCAGGTCCCTGAGCGTCTGGGACGCCGTCTCGACCGCGGCCGCCGCCGCCTTCTCCCAGGACTCGGAGCTGGTCCCCACCAGCTCGGTGACCCTGTAGACGCTTTCGGCCATGACGACCACCCTTCCGGCTGGGCGGCCCGCTGCTGGCCGCCGGCTGCCGGTCACCCTCCCGGCGTCGGCCACCGCCTGTCAAGCCGGCTGGGGACCCCGGTACTGGGCCCACAGCTCCTCCATGGCGGTCGAGCGGCCGGCCAGGTAGGCGGGGTCCCAGGACGGGTCACCGAGCAGCCGGTCCAGGGCCGGCAGGACCCGGTCGAACAGCTCGTCGATTGTCTCCCCGCCCAGGAACCGACTCGGGCCGGCCAGCACCCCCGGAAGGCCCCGAGGAACGCCGCCTGCAACTCCTCGGGCGCCAGGTCGGCCAGCCGCCCCGGCACCAGCTCCCGGAGCTCCGGCCCGTTCGGCCTGGTGGCGGCCGGCCGGGGTCAACGGCACCTCGTCGGGCGCCACCGGCTGCCCGTCCTCGTCGAAGTAGGCGACCTCGGCGTGGCGGAGCAGGTAGATCCGTCGCCTTGTCGACAAAGCGCCTCCTCCCTTGGTCGACACGTCGCTTCCTCGCCCCTGGCGGCGTCGAGGGCCTACCGTATCGGTCGTGGCGCCGAGCCCGAAGGAGGCCCCGATGCCCGTGCTGGCCATGACCCCGGAGGTTCGGGAGCTGCGCGAGCAGGCCCGCCAGCTCATGGACCGGCTCGTCTACCCCAACGAGCCGCGGCTGGACCGCGAGGACGACGAGGCCGAGGCGCTGGTCAAGGAGCTGCGGGCCGAGGTGCGGGCGGCCGGGCTGTGGGCGCCCCACATCGGCCCGGAGGCCGGCGGCAGCGGCCGCGGGTTCGTGGCCTACGCCTTCCTGAACGAGCTGATCGGCCGCAGCGCCTGGGCGCCGCTGGTCTTCGGCTGCCAGGCCCCCGACGCCGGCAACGCCGAGATCCTCCACCAGTTCGGCAGCCCCGAGCAGCGGGAGCGGTGGCTGCGGCCGCTGGTCGCCGGGGACGTCCGCTCCTTCTTCTCCATGACCGAGCCCGAGGTGTCGGGGTCCGACCCGACCGGGCTGCGGACCACCGCCGTGCGCGACGGCGACGACTGGGTGATCGACGGTCACAAGTGGTTCAGCTCCGGCGCCGAGGGGGCGGCGTTCGGGATCGTCATGGCGGTCACCGACCCCGACGCCGAGCCGCACCGGCGCATGAGCCAGATCATCGTCCCGGCGACCACCCAGGGCGTCGAGATCGTCCGGGCCATCCCGGTCATGGGCCACCGTGGCCGCGGCTGGAGCACCCACTGCGAGGTCCGCTACTCCGGTGTGCGCGTCCCGGTGGCCAACACCATCGGCGCGCCCGGGGACGGCTTCCGCATCGCCCAGAAGCGCCTCGGCCCCGGCCGCATCCACCACGTGATGCGGTGGCTCGGGCAGATGCAGCGGGCCTTCGAGCTGATGTGCGGCTACGCCCTGAGTCGCCAGGCGTTCGGCGGGCCGCTGGCCGCCAAGCAGACGGTGCAGAACTGGGTCGCCGACTCGGCGGCCGAGATCCAGGCCTGCCGGCTGCTCACCCTGGACGCGGCCGCCCGCATCGACCAGGGGGACGAGGCCAGAGTGGAGATCTCGGCGGTCAAGTTCTACGCCGCCCGGGTGCTGCACGACGTGATCGACCGGGCCGTCCAGACCCACGGCGCCCGCGGCCTGACCGACCAGACCCCGCTGGCCCGGATGTACGCCGACGCCCGGGCGGCCCGCTTCTATGACGGACCCGACGAGGTCCACCGCATGGTCGTGAGCCGCCGGGTCCTGCGGGCGTTCTCGGACGGCGGCGTCTGGGACTTCGCCGACGCCGGCCCCCGCCGGCCCGCGACCTAGTCCTTCCGCGGCGGCCGGGCTAGGTCGTTGTCCCCGTGGCAGTGGCCGGCCTGCCCGGATAGGCTGGCGCGCCAGACTTTGGTGTGACACGCCGGGTACGCGCTGTCCTGTGCCGGTCGGGCCCGGTCTGTGGGGGTCAGGAGGGGGGAAGCCATGCCTCCAGAGCATGACGACTACCGCGAACGCCAGCTCGCCGCCCTACGCCGGTATGTGTCCGACCTCGACGTCCGCCGCCAGCACAACGGCGACCAGCTCCGGCCGGCCGAGGGGCGGCGGCCGACCGCCTGGCCCTGGCTGCTGGTCACCCTGCTGCTGATGAGCGTGTCCCTGGCCGGCGGCATCGCCATCGGCGCCAGCCGCGACGACGGCACCGGCCGCGCCTCGGGCGTCGAGGGCCCCACCACCAGCAGTGTCGCCGCCGCCCCCAGCGCCTCCCCCGAGTGCGCCGAGGCGGTGCAGCGGGCCAACGCCAGCATGAGCCACGCCGTCGCGGTGTCGACCGCCCTGCGCCAGCACACCGAGATCATGAACCGGCTGCTCAACGGCAGGATCGACGCCAACACGGCCCTCCGGACCGGCACCCCGTCGCTGGTCACGGGCTCCGCCGAGTCGGCCAAGCTCGACGTGGCCCTGGCCGACTACCGCAAGGTCGTCGACCGCTGCCAGCTCCGCGCCCCCTGAAGGCCGGGCCGTCAGCCCTTGAGGGCGCTGCCGGCCAGCCAGCCCCGCCAGGACATGTTCCAGTCGGCCACGCCGAAGCTGTCGCCGGGGCGCTTGGGGGAGCCCCTGATCTCGACCACGTCGCCGCGGCGGGTGAGGCCGTAGTACCAGGCGGCGTTGGCCGTGGACAGGTTGACGCAGCCGTGGGAGACGTTGGCCCGGCCCTGGGACCCGGTCGACCAGGGGGCGGCGTGGACGAACTCGCCGGAGTTGGAGATCCGCACCGACCAGGCGACGTGCTCGTAGTAGCCGCCCGGGGAGTTCCTGGGGATGCCCACGGTCGAGGAGTCCATGAGCTCGTCCTGGGTCTTCGAGATGACGAAGTGGATGCCGTTGGTGGTCGGGTAGCGCTCGCGGCCGGTGCTGACCGGCAGCACCCGGAGGGTCCGTCCGCCGGACACCACCTTCATGCGGTGGGTCCGGACGTCGACCACGCTGACCTGGCGCTTGCCGATGCGGAAGCGGATCGTCCGGTCGGCGACGCCCCACAGCCCGCCGCCGGCGTCGGTCCCGGCCAGCCGGGCGTTGAGGGTGACCCTGGTCCCGCTCGGCCAGTAGTGGCGGGGGCGGTAGTGGACCTCGCTGTCGTTGAACCAGTGCCAGCCGCCGGTGACCGGCTTGGAGGAGGTGACCTGGAGGCGGCGCTCGACCGCGGCCCGGTCGGCCACCGGCTCGTTGAACCAGACGCCGACGGGCAGGCCGACCCCGACCGTCTCGCCGTCCAGGGGCATGACCGACGCCCGCAGCTCGGCCCGGGGCCGCAGGGTCGTGAAGCTGCTCCGGCGGCGGGTCGGGTTGCCGGCGTCGTCGACGGCCTCGGCCACGACCCGGTAGCGGGTCGCCGGGGCCAGCGCGCCGGTGCTCTCCCAGGTGCGGCCGTCGTCGGCCAGCCTGCCGGCCAGCCGCTCACCCCCGCCGGTGACCCGGACCCGGCGCAGCCGCCCGCGGTCGGCCACCACCCGCGCCTTGGCGTCCAGCGCGACCTTGGCCGCCCCGTTACGCGGGCTGACCGTCATCCGCACCGGCGCCACCCGGGCCCCGCCGTCGGCCCCGTCGCCCGAGCCCCTGGCCGCGTTCCCCGACCCCCCGCCGTCCCGCCCGAACGCGAACAGCCCGACCCCGACCAGCGCGAGGACGACCACGGCGGCAACGGCCACCGGCACCAGCCACCGCGGCCCATCGGGAAGGCACAAACGAGTCATGAACTCACCCCGCCCGAGTGTACCCGGCCACCTCCCACCTCGACCCGCCACCGGGGCGGCCTCGACCCCGACCCAGGTGCTGCGCCTGGAGGGCCGGCTCACCGATCGACCCGCCGTGACCTCGTTGCGTACCCTCGTCGGGTGCGGGGGTGATGCCGGTGTCGCGTGCCGGGCTGCTGCTGGCCCAGATGGACGAGGTGTACGACCGCCTCCGGGGGCGGCTGGAGGGGCTCACCGACGACGAGTACCTCTGGGAGCCCGTCCCCGGCTGCTGGAGTGTGCACCGTGATCCGTCCGGCGCCTGGGTGACCGACCACGCCGAGCCCGACCCCGACCCGGCGCCGTTCACCAGCATCGGCTGGCGGCTGGTCCACCTGGCCGACTGCAAGGTCATGTACCACGAGTGGGCCTTTGGCGAGCGCCGCCTCACCTTCCCCGACCTGGCCGCCCCGGCCACGGCGGCCGCCGCCCTGGCCCGGCTGGAGGAGGGCCATGGGCGGCTGCGGGCCGCCCTGGAGGGCCTTGGCGACGACGAGCTCGACGGGCCGCGCTGGACCAACTGGGGCGAGCGGTGGCCGGCCTGGCGGATCCTGTGGACGATGATCGACCACGACGCCCACCACGGCGCCGAGATCGGCTGCCTGCGCGACCTGTACCGGGCGACCGCCGCCGGCGGCTAGGCCCCGGTCGGCCATGGCGCGGCCGCGGGGCAGAATGGTGGCGTGTCCGGCGAGCTGCGTATCGGCGTCCTGGGCCCGCTGGAGGTGCGGGCCGGCTCCGGCCACCGGGTCGAGGTGGCCGGAGCCCGGCTGCGCCGGCTGCTGCTGCGCCTGGCCCTGGAGCCCGGGCGGGTGGTGACCTCCGGCCAGCTGGTCGACGCCGTCTGGGACGAGCGGCCGCCGGCCGGGGCGGCCAACGCCCTCCAGGCGCTCGTCTCCCGCCTGCGGCGCCTGCTCCCCGGCGTGGTCGGGTCCTCCCCCACCGGCTACCGGCTGGCCGTGGCCGCCGAGGCGGTGGACGCCGTCCGCTTCGAGGCCCTGGCCATGGCCGGCCGGGAGCAGCTGGGCCGCGACCCGGGCCGGGCCCGGGCGCTGCTGGGCGAGGCCCTGGCCCTGTGGCGGGGGCCGGCCCTGGCCGATGCGGGCGGCGCCGGCTTCGCCGCCCCGGCCGTGGCCCGGCTGGACGGCCTGCGCCTCCAGGCCCTGGAGGATCGGGTCGAGGCCGACCTGGCCGTCGGGGCCACCGACCGGTTGGTGGCCGAGCTGGAGGAGCTGGTGGCCGCCCATCCGCTGTCGGAGCGGCTCGGCGGCCAGCTGCTGCGCGCCCTGGCCCTCCAGGGTCGGCAGGCCGACGCCCTCGGCGCCTACCAGCGGCTGCGGGCCCGGCTGGCCGACGAGCTCGGCATCGACCCGTCGCCCGAGCTGCAGGCGGTCCACGTGGCCGTCCTCCGCGGCGAGCTGGCCCCGAAGGCCCCGACCGGCCCCCTGCAGGCCCCGCCCGGCGCTCCCCCGCCGTCGGCCCCGGCCGCCGGCTCCCCGCCCACTCCACCCGCCGGGCCGCCCTCGGCGACCGCCCGCACCAACCTGCGGGCCCCGATCACCAGCTTCGTCGGGCGGGGCGACGACCTGACCCGGATCACGGCCGCGTTCGCCGGGGCCCGCCTGGTGACGCTGACCGGGCCGGGCGGGGCGGGCAAGACCCGGCTGGCCGCCGAGGCCGGGGCGCGGCTGCTGGAGCGGATGCCCGACGGCGTCTGGATCGTCGAGCTGGGCTCGGTGGTCGACCCCGGTCGACCTGCCCCAGGCCGTGCTGTCGCTGTTCGGGGCGCGCGAGCTGCGGCTGCTGGCCACGCCGGGGACGGCCGCCGTGCCGCCGCTGGACCGGCTGGTGGAGGCCCTGGGCGGCCGGGAGCTGCTGCTGGTGGTCGACAACTGCGAGCACCTGGTGGCCGCGGCGGCCGCGCTCGTCGACCATCTGCTGGCCCGCTGCCCGCGCCTGTCGGTGCTGGCCACCAGCCGCGAGCCGCTCGGCATCGCCGGGGAGGTGCTGCACCCGGTGGGGCCACTGGCCATCCCCGAGGAGGACGTCTCCCCGGCCGAGGCGCTGGCCTCCCCGGCGGTGCGGCTACTGGCCGACCGGGGCGCGGCCGCCCGGCCCGGGTTCGCCGTCGACCAGGCGACCGTGGGGCCGGTGCTGCGCATCTGCCGCGCCCTGGACGGCCTGCCGCTGGCCATCGAGCTGGCCGCGGCCCGGCTCCACGCCCTCTCCCCCACCCAGGTCGCGGCCCGCCTGGACGACCGCTTCCGGCTCCTGGCCGACGGCCGCCGGCCCGTCGCGGGCCGCCACCAGACGCTGCGGGCGGTGATCGACTGGAGCTGGGAGCTGTTGGGCGGCGCCGAGCAGGTGCTGCTGCGGCGGCTGTCGGTGTTCGCCGGCGGGGCCACCCTGGAGGCGGCCGAGCGGGTCTGCGCCGGCCCCGCTCCCGGCGGCCTGGCCGCCGACGAGGTGCTGTACCTGCTGGCCGGGCTGGTCGACAAGTCGCTGGTGGTGGCGGCCGAGGACCGCGCCGGCGGGGTCCGGTACACGATGCTGGAGACGGTCCGGGCCTACGGGGCCGAGCGGCTGGCCGAGGCCGGCGAGGCCGAGGCCCTGGCCCGGACCCACACCGGCTACTTCCTGGCCCTGGCCGAGGAGGCCGAGCCCGAGCTGCGCCGCCCGGGCCAGCTGCGCTGGCTGGACCGGCTGGCCGCCGAGCGCGACAACCTCCACGCCGCCCTGCGCTGGGCCGTCGACGCCGGGGAGGCGGCGCCGGCCCTGCGGCTGGCCGCCGCCCTCGGCTGGTACTGGACCCTGACCAGCGCCAGGGCCGAGTCGATGGACTGGACGGCCAAGGCGCTGGCCCTGCCTGGCGAGGCCCCGGTGGCCGTCCGGGCCCAGGTCATGGCCTTCCGGGCGCTGACCGGCATGTCCGGTGGGGTCGAGGTCGGCCCCGCTCTTGAGCTGGGCGGCCAGGCGATGGCGATGCTGGACACCCTTCCCGAGGACGAGCCGCGCCGCTGGCACCCGGTCCTCACCATCCTGCCCGGCGTGCTGGCCATGTTCGGCAGCGACGACCAGGTCGCGATCGAGCGCCTGGGCGCCCGCCAGGACCACTCCGACCCCTGGATGGCCGCGGCCGCCCACCTGCTCACCGGCGCGGTGATGATCAACCTCGGCGAGGCCGACACCGCCGAGCGGGAGCTCGACGAGGCCCTGGCGAGGTTCCGGAGGCTGGGCGAGCGCTGGGGCCTCGGCCAGGCCCTGGTCGCCCGGGCCGAGCTGCTCAGCAGCCGTGGCCGGCCCGAGCAGGCCATGGCGGCGCTCACCGAGGCCCGGGAGGTGCTGGACGGGCTCGGCGACCGCGAGGACGTGGGCCAGATTCTCATCCGCACCGCCAGCGAGCGGGCCCGGGCCGGGCAGCTGGACCAGGCCGAGCGGGACCTGGAGGCGGCCGACCGCCTGGCTCACGAGGTCGGCGCCGAGGACCAGAAGCTGTTCGTCCGCCTCACCCGGGCCGACCTGGCCCGCTGGCAGGGGCGCCTGGACGAGGCCCGGCGGCTGCTGGACGCGGCCATCGGGGACTACCGGCGCGGCGGCTTCCCGGTCGAGCAGGTGCTCGCCGTGGCCCTGGCCACCCTCGGCCACATCGAGGTGGCGGCGGGGAACCTGGAGGCGGCCCGCGACTGCCACCGGCGGGCCATGGAGGTGGCCCTCGTGACCCACGACCGGCCGGTGATCGCCCGGGTGGTCGGGCTGGCCGCGGCTCTCGCCCTGGCCGACGGCGACCCCGGGCAGGCGGCCGAGCTGCTCGGGGTGGCCGAGGTGCTGCGGGGCATGCCCGACGAGGCCGACGTCGACCTGCGCCGGGTCGGCGAGGCCGCGCGGGCCGCCCTCGGCGAGCGGGGCTTCGCCTTGGCTTCCCGGCGCGGGGCCGCGCGGCCTCGCCAGGAGGTGCTGGCGGCGTTGGCCGACGGCCGCGGCGCCGCCGCCGGGGTCAGCTCCGCCGCCGGAAGGCCCGCAGGGCCAGGGGGGCGAACACCGCCCCGATAGCGGCCGCCCAGGCCAGGGCGCCCAGGGCGGGGGCGGCCACCTCCCCGCCGACCAGCAGGCCGCGGACGGCGTCGACCAGCAGCGAGGTCGGGTTGACGTCGGCCCAGGCCTGCAGCCAGCCGGGCATGGTCTCCACCGGCACGAAGGCGCTGCTGATGAAGGTCAGCGGGAACACGACCACGAACCCCAGCATCATCACCTTCTCCGGCTCGTCGACCAGCATGGCGACCAGGACCGGGAGCCAGGAGAAGCCGAGGGTGAACACGACCAGCAGGGCGACGGCGCCGAGCACGCCGACCAGGTCGGTCTGGATGCGGAAGCCGAGCAGCAGGCCCACCGCGATCAGGATCGCCATGGACCAGACCTGGCGGACCACGTCGGCCACGATCCGCCCGGCCAGCGGGGCCGAGCGGGCGATGGGCAGGCTGCGGAAGCGGTCGAACACCCCCTTGGTGATGTCGGTGTTCAGGGCCATGCCGGTGTTCATGGTCAGGAACAGGGCGTTCTGGCAGATGATGCCGGCCAGGCCGAACTGGAGGTAGGCCTTGGGCGAGCCGGCGATGGCGCCACCGAAGACGTAGGCGAACAGCACCACGAACATCAGCGGCTGCAGGCTCAGGTCGGTCAGCTCCATCGGGTTGTGGCGGATCTGGACCAGGCTGCGCCAGGCCAGGGTGAGGATGTGGCGGATGGCGTCCAGTGGCCCGACCCGCTCCTGGGCGATCGTCTCGGGAAGGCTGGCTGGCTGGGCGATGGCGGTCATGCGGCACTCCTGTCGTCGTCGGGCTCGTCCGACGCCTGGTCGGTGGCGTGGTGGCCGGTGAGGGCGAAGAAGACCTCGTCCAGGCTGGGCTTGCGCAGCGACAGCTCGGCCACCGCGACCTGGGCGTCGGTCAGGCGCTGCAGCACCGCCGGTGGCAGCCGGGGGTCGCCGACCTGGGCGGTGACGGCGCCGGCGGCGACCTCGGGGGCGGCCCCGGACAGGTCGGTCACGACCCTGGCCACCACCGGGACGTCGGCCGCCCGCACCGGGCTGACCCGCAGGACCTGCCGGCCGACCTGGGTCTTGAGCTGGTCCGGGGTGCCGACGGCGGCCACCCGGCCGCGGTCGATCACGACCACGTCGTCGGCCAGCTGGTCGGCCTCCTCCATGTACTGGGTGGTCAGCAGCACCGTCACCCCGCCGGCGGTCAGCTCCCGGATCACCCCCCACAGGTCGCTGCGGGCCCGGGGGTCGAGGCCGGTGGTCGGCTCGTCCAGGTACAGCACCCGGGGCCGGCCGACCAGGCTGGCGGCCAGGTCGAGGCGGCGGCGCATGCCGCCCGAGTAGGTCTTGGCCGCCCGGCCGCCGGCGTCGGCCAGGCCGAACTGGTCCAGCAGCTCGGCCCCCCGGCGGCGGGCGGCGCCGCGGGGCAGGCCGAGGAGGCGGCCGATGAGCAGGAGGTTCTCGGCGCCGGTGAGGCTCTCGTCGACGGCCGCGTACTGGCCGGTCAGGGCGATCAGCCGGCGGACCTGCTGGGCCTGGGCGACGACGTCGTAGCCGGCCACCCGGGCCCGGCCCTCGTCCGGCTGGAGCAGGGTGGCCAGGATCCGCACGGCCGTGGTCTTGCCGGCGCCGTTGGGGCCGAGCACGGCCAGCACCGTCCCGGTCCGGGCCGCCAGGTCGACCCCGCCGAGGGCGGTGGTGTCGCCGAAGCGCTTGACCAGGCCGTGCGCCTCGATGGTGTTGTCCATGGATGCTCCTTGCTTGGGTGTCGGGAGCAGCCTGGACGAGGGCGCTGACAGGACGGTCACATCCGGCTGACACGCCGCCGCGCCTCAGCGGCGGGCCCGGATCAGCGCACCCGCCTGGTGACGGCCAGCGGCGCGGCGACCCGGTCGGCGGCCGTCCTCGGCGTCGGCATCGAGGTCAGACCTGGGCGGCGAACCCCTCCACGGTGGACTCCCGGGAGCGTTCCCCGCGGGTGAGGCGCCGGTAGACGAGGAACCCGAGGGCGATGGCGACCAGGGAGGAGACCAGCATGATGGTGGCCAGGGCGTTGAGGGCCGGGGTGGGGCTGGAGCGGGCGCTGTTGTAGATCTTGACCGACATGGGCTCGGAGGCGGCGTCGGCCGACAGGTAGCGGACCAGCACGAAGTCGTCGATGACGTCGGCGAAGACCAGCACGGCGCTGGCGAAGATGGCCGGGGACAGCAGCGGCAGCAGGACGTGGCGCAGGGCCCTGACCGGGGAGGCGCCCAGGTCCATGGCCGCCTCCTCGTACTCGCGGCCGATCGACAGCAGCCGGGCCCGGCAGATGATCACCGGGTAGGAGAGCTGGAAGGTGACCAGGCCGAGCAGCTGGGCGGTGGTGCCGAGCTGGACCGCCTTGAGCAGGTTGGTGAACAGGAACAGCAGGGCCACCGCGAGCAGGATCTCCGGGAGCACGAACGACAGCAGCATCTGGAAGTTGAACCCGGCCGCCAGCCGGCCCCGCCAGCGGTCGAGGCCGATGGCGAAGGCCACCCCCAGAGGGACGGCGACCAGGGTGGTGAGGGCGGCCAGGCGCAGGCTGTGCACCAGGGCCTGCTGGAGCTCGGGGTCGTGCCAGACCGACAGCACCGGGTCCTGCCAGTACCAGCGCAGCGAGAAGCCCTGCCAGCTGGAGCGGGAGCGGCCGGCGTTGAACGAGAACCAGACGGCGATCGCCACCGGCAGCACCGACCAGGCCAGGTACCCCCAGACCAGCGCCTCCAGCAGCCGCGGCTTGCGCCAGGGGTCGGTCAGCCAGCGTCTCACCGGGGCACCCCCCTGGGGGTTCCCCGGACCCCTCCGGGTCTCACCGGGGCACCCCCCTGGGGGTTCCCCGGACCCCTCCGGGTCTCACCAGGCTCACCGCCCCGCTTCCCGGGAGGCGCGGTTGGTGGCGCGGATGTAGCCCAGCATGGGCACCGCCAGCAGGGCGATCATGATCAGCACGAGGGCGGCGGCCTGGCCGCCCTGGCCGGGGCTGCCGATGGCGTCGTTGACCAGGTTGCCGACCATCGAGGTCCGCGGCGAGCCCGACAGCAGGTCGTTGGTGAAGTAGTCGCCGAACATGGGCAGGGCGGTCACCACCAGGCCGGCCAGGATGGCCTGACGCGACAGCGGCAGGGTGACCAGCAGGAAGGTCCGGCGGCGGCTGGCCCCCAGGTCGCGGGCCGCCTCCAGCAGCCGCTGGTCGATCCGGTCCAGCCCGGCGTACAGGGCCAGGACCATGTAGGGGATGTAGCCGTAGACCAGCCCCAGGGTGACGGTGACCGGCTGGCCGGCCAGCCACGGGAACGGCTCCCGGAGCAGCCCCACCCCGACCAGCAGCCGGTTGGCCATGCCGTCGCTCTCCAGGAGATTCACCCAGGCCAGCATGCGCATCATGTAGCTGACCCAGAACGGGGCCAGCAGGGCCACCAGCAGCAGCCCCTTGCGCCGGCCGGCGTAGCGGGTCACGTAGTAGGCGACCGGGTAGGCGACCAGCAGGCACAGCGCTGAGGCCGCGGCCACGTACACGAAGGTGCGGACGAACGCCGGCCCCAGGAACCCGCCGGGCCCGAAGATCCGGTCGTACAGCAGCTGGAACTGGAACGGGTTCCACTGCAGGGGGTTCCAGACCGGCACCGGGGTCCGGAACAGCGGGTCCACGGCCCCGAAGGCGATCGACAGGACCACGTAGAACGGCAGCAGGAACAGGACCAGCAGCCAGACCATGCCGGGGGCGGCGAAGGCCGGCCACAGCCAGCGGGGATGCCAGGCGCCGCCGCGGGCCCGGGCCTTCCTGGTCGCCACCCGGCTAGGCTCCGGCCTTGAACTCCTGCCAGACCGCGTGCCAGCGGTCGTCGACCTCGCCGGGCAGCTCCAGGTAGCGGAAGCCCGACTCGAAGTAGGCCGGCAGCACGGTCGCACTCTGGAGGTTCTTGGGCAGCAGCTCCTGGCCGACCAGCTCACGGGGGTTGAGCTTGTTCTGGGGCGGCTGGTAGCCGTTCCAGGTCATGTTCTCCACGGCCACGTCGTAGTCGAGCAGGTGGTCCAGGAACAGGTGGCCGAGCACCGGGTTCTTGCCCGAGCGCAGCAGCACCAGCAGGTCGCTGTTGACCGGGCCCTTGCCGTCGGCCGGGAACCAGTAGCGCATGACGTCGGCGCTCTGGCCCTTGGGCATGTAGTACTGGGCGTTGACCATGTCGCCCGACCAGGCCTGGGTGATCCAGGTCTTGGCCTCGGGCAGGTCGATGTAGTCGTTGGTGTTGACCCGCGGCCGGACCGCCTTGGCCAGGGCGACCAGCTGGTCCCGGGCCAGGTTGAGATGGGCCTGGTCGCCGGTGTTGAGGTCGGTGATGCCGTTCTTGAGCAGGGTCATGCCGATGGCCTCGCGGTAGTCGTCGAGGATGCCGACCTTGCCGCGGTACTGCTCGTCCCAGAGGGCGTCATAGGGGTTGGGCAGCTTGGCGATGTCCTGCTTGACCTTGTCGACCCGCCAGGCAATCCCGGTGGTGTAGATGGTGTAGGGCACCGAGTAGTTCCACCCCTGGTCGTACCAGGGGTTCTGGAAGGCCGGCCAGACCTGCTCGATGTTGGAGATGTAGGAGTGGTTGAGGGGGCGCAGGAAGTTCCCCTGGACCAGCTTGCCCAGGTAGTCATAGGTCGGGAACAGCACGTCGAAGGCGACCTGGCCGCCGCGGAGCTTGGCCACGGCCTCCTCCATGTTGCCGTAGGTGGAGACCTGCACCTTGACGTCGTACTTCTTGTACTTCTTCTCGAAGTCCTGCACGACCTTCTTGTAGATGTACTCGGTCCAGTTGTAGACGCGCAGGGTGCCGCCCCGCTCCGGCTCCAGGCCGTCGGCGATGCGGCCGGCGTCGGCCGGGACCGGCCAGCTGACCGGGTTGTCGGGGCTGGCCAGCTGGAGGCCGCCGGCGCCGGGGGCGGCCCCGCCGGCGTCGCGCTTGCCGCAGGCCGACAGCAGCACCCCGCCGGAGACGGCCAGGGCGGTGGCGGCGGAGCGGGAGAGGAAGGCTCGGCGGCTCATCCTGGCCATGGCTGCCTCCTGAGCTTGCAGGTGGGCCGGACGCTACAATAAACTGACTGTTCAGTCAATGTTCCGGCGCCGCTCCGGGAGTCCGTTTCGTGGGCCTAAGCCATCCGATGTCGCACGCGGACCGGGAGATCCAGACGTCGGCCAGGGCCCTGGCCGACGAGCTCCTGCCCCACGAGGTCACCGCCGAGCTGCACGGCGGCGAGCTGCCCGACGGCCTCCTGGACACGCACCGGCGCCGGGTCGCCGAGCTCGGCTTCGAGGCCGTCAACATGCCCAAGGAGCTCGGCGGCGGCGGCTTCACCGCCTTCCAGCAGGTGCTGGTCCAGGAGCAGATCGGCCGGGTGACCAACGCCCTGGGCTGGGTCGTGCACACCCCCGCGTCCTGGCTGCCCAAGGTGGCCAGCCCCGAGCAGCTGGACCGCTGGGTCGTGCCCACCATCCGCGGCGAGCGCCGCGAGTGCTACGCCATCACCGAGGAGGGCGCCGGCTCGGACGTCGACGCCATCAAGGCAACGGCCACCCGCGACGGCGACGGCTACCGGCTCAACGGGGTCAAGTGGCACGTGACCTCCTTCAACCACGCCGACCACGTGTTCTTCCAGGCCAAGCTGGCCGGCGGGCCCAACGCCGGCGCCCACGCCATGTTCGTGGTCGACACCGACGCGCACGGCATCCGGGTGGTCCGCACCCCCGCCTACAGCCACACCTACCCCTACCACCACCCGGTGGTCGCCTTCGAGGACGTCCGCGTCCCGGCCGGCCAGCTGATCGGCGCCGAGGGCGACGGCATGACCTTCGCCTATGAGTGGTTCCGGTACGAGCGGCTGATGATCGCGGCCAGGGCCCTGGGGGCGGCCGAGCGGCTGATCGAGGAGTCGACCGCCTTCGCCAGGGACCGCCAGGCCTACGGTCAGCCGATCTTCGGCTACCAGGCGGTCCAGTTCATGCTGGCCGACTCCCTGACCGAGCTGTGGGCGGCCCGGCTGATGACCTACCAGACCGCCCACGGCATCGACGCCGACCTGGACGTCAAGGTCCAGCACGCTCAGTGCTCGATGGCCAAGCTGTACGCCTCCGAGATGGCCGGGCGGGTCGCCGACCGGGCGGTGCAGATCTTCGGGGGCCGCGGCTACATGCGCGAGAACGTGGCCGAGCGGTTTTACCGCGAGCTGCGGGTGGACAGGATCTGGGAGGGGACGAGCGAGATCCAGCGGGCGATCATCGCCGGCCAGCTGGCCAAGCGGGGCGTCGGACGGCTGACCGGATAGGAGACGCGATAACGGTGTCGGTGTCCCTCGGGGCCCGCCTCGACGAGCTGATCGCCGCCCAGGAGCGGTGGTTCCTGGAGCGCCAGCCCCGCTCCCGGGAGCTGCTGGAGCGGGCCGGCCGGTCGCTGGCCGGCG
>JBJMHP010000110.1:0-8742 GCA_045807325.1 Actinomycetes bacterium
CCCAAGCCCCAGTTGTACGCGAACCGGGCACCGCCCACATGGGAGGCGAGCGCGCCTTGCTGGCGCGGGGTCGGGTCCAGTGCGAACCGGTACGCCTGGTGGACGATCACGCCGCTGGATCCTTTGTCGCGGATGAGGTCATCGGTGGTCTCGCCCTCCTCCACCGCGACAATACGGCGTCCCTGCGACACCAACGCCGCCGCAACGTACTCATCACCGAACCAGACCAGTCGGTCTCCATGCTCGATCAGGATCGTGGTCGACCAGCAGACGCCGGAGCTTGTCTCGCTTGCCGTCAGCCTGGCGCCGACCTCGGCGACCTGCACGCCTTCCTGAGCCGCCAATCGGCCACAAGGCGATCTGCCGCTCCAGATCCGGACGCTGACTGTGGGATGTTACCCGCGCATAGATCACCGCCCGACTCGGCCGGACTGTTGCAACCGCCAGGACTGAGGAGGTCACCTTGACCAGGATGCTGTTCCACTGCAGCCACGGGCGGGACGACCCGGAGCGGGCGACCGTTCCCTTCATCGCCGCCAGCGTAGCCGCCGCCTCCGGGCAGGAGGCGGTGGTGCTGCTGACCATCGAGGGCGCCTGGCTGTGCAAGCGCGGCTACGCCGACAGCGTGGAGGCCGCCGGCTTCCCCAGGCTGGCCGAGCTGCTGGCCTCGTTCGTGGAGGCCGGCGGCGCCATCTGGGGCTGCAGCGCCTGCACCACCCCCCGCGGCATTACCGAGGCCGACCTGGTCGAGGGCGCCCAGATCGTGGGGGCGGCCACCATCGTGGCCGCGGTGGCCGAGGGCGGGGTGCCGGTGGCTCTGGGCTGAGGTCAGCGGAGGCCGCGGACGTCGAGGGCCTCGGGGGGGACGGGGGCGCCGCAGCGGGCGCAGGACGAGCGCATCAGGACCCGGCCGCCGCAGCCGGCGTGGGTGGCCAGGGCCGAGGACGGCTCGCCGCAGTGGCGGGTGCCCCAGGCGGCCAGGCTGGCCAGCACCGGGGCCAGGTCGCGGCCCTTGTCGGTGAGGTGGTAGACGCGGCCCTCGGCGGCCCGCTCGACCACCCTCTCCTCCTCGAGCAGGCGCAGCCGCTCGGCCAGCAGGTTGGAGGGGATCCCGGGCAGGGCCCGCTCCAGCTCGGCCCAGCGCCGCCCGCCGAGCAGCAGCTCGCGGACCACCAGCAGGGTCCACCGGTCGCCGACGACCTCGAGCGAACGAGCCACCGGCCCAGGCATCGGGTAGAGCTTCGGCACGGCCCGACCGTACCATCAGGGCTGTGGAAAACCGAGCACCCCGGTTCCCCCGTGGGCTACCCTCCTCCCGGTAGGGCCCCCACCATCCCGGGGCTGAGGATCCGGCGCGCCGTGCCAGATTTGCTTGACTTTTTGAAGTGATGGCCTGACGCTGCGGTGCATGGACATCTCCCCGGCCACGCCGCTGGGCGAGTTGCTGGCCGAGGCCCGTCGCATCCGCGACTGCCACCACGGGACCAGGGTCACCTACTCGCCGAAGGTCTTCATCCCGCTGACCATGCTGTGCCGCGACCACTGCGGCTACTGCACCTTCGCCAAGCCGCCGGCCCGGCTCGGGGCCGCGGCCTACCTCGACCCCGGGCAGGTGCTGGAGATCGCCAGGGCCGGCGCGGCCGCCGGCTGCTCCGAGGCCCTGTTCACCCTGGGGGAGCGGCCCGAGGAGCGCTACCCGGTGGCCCGGGACGCCCTGGCCGGCCTGGGCCACGGCTCCACGGTGGAGTATCTGGTCGAGTCCTGCCGGCTGGTCCGGGACGAGACCGGGCTGCTGCCCCACGCCAACGCCGGCGCCCTGCTCCCCGACGAGCTGGCCGCCCTGCGCCGGGTCAGCGCCAGCCAGGGCATGATGCTGGAGTCGCTGTCGGAGCGGCTGCACGAGCCGGGCGGCCCCCACGCCCGCTGCCAGACCAAGCTGCCGGCCCGCCGGCTGGCCACCCTGGAGGCGGCGGGGGAGCTGGCCATCCCGTTCACCACCGGGATCCTGGTCGGCATCGGCGAGACCCGGCCCGAGCGGCTGGAGGCGCTGGCCGCCATCCAGTCCGTCCACCGCCGCCACGGCCACGTGCAGGAGGTGATCGTCCAGAACTTCCGCCCCAAGCCGGGCACGGCCATGGCCGGCGCGGCCCCGCCGTCGCTGGAGGACTACCTGTGGACGATCGCGGCCGCCCGGGTGCTGCTCGACCCGGGCATCCACCTCCAGGCCCCGCCCAACCTCACCGAGGACTTCGGGGTCCTGCTGGAGGCCGGGATCGACGACTGGGGCGGGGTCTCCCCGGTCACCGCCGACCACGTCAACCCCGAGGCGCCCTGGCCGGCCCTTGACCGCCTGCGCCAGGTGACCGAGGCCGCCGGCATGACCCTGGCCCCCCGGCTCACCGTCTACCCCGAGTTCGCCGCCGACCCCGACCGCTGGCTCGACCCCGACCTTCGGTTCCCGGTGCTGGACCGCTCCGACGCCGAGGCCCTGGCCCGCGACGACCGCTGGGCCGCCGGCGACCACGACCCGCCGCCCATGCTGATCGACCCGGCCAGCTTCCCGACCCCCCGGGCCGGCGGCCGCGTGGGGGAGGTGCTGGCCGGGGTGGCGGCCGGCCAGGAGCCGGGCGAGGAGGAGCTGGTCGCCCTGTTCGGGGCCAGGGGGCCTGAGGTCCGGGCGGTGGCCGAGGTCGCCGACGACCTGCGCCGCCAGGCCGTCGGGGACGTGGTCACCTTCGTCCGCAACCGCAACATCAACTACACCAACGTCTGCACCTTCCGCTGCCGCTTCTGCGCCTTCTCCAAGGGCCCGGCCAGCCTCAACCTGCGCGGCGCGCCCTATCTGCTCGGCCTGGACGAGGTGGGCCGGCGGGTGGTCGAGGCCGACGAGCGCGGGGCCACCGAGGTCACCCTCCAGGGCGGCATCCACCCCAGCTTCGACGGCGACTACTACCTGCACGTGGCCGAGGCCGTGCACGAGGCCGTGCCCGGCATGCACATCCACGGCTTCACCGCCCTGGAGGTCCACGAGGGCGCCCGCCGGCTGGGCGAGCCGCTGCGCGACTACCTGCTCCGGCTCAAGGCGGCCGGCCTGGCCAGCCTGCCCGGCACCGCCGCCGAGATCCTGGACGACGAGGTCCGGGCGGTGATCTGCCCCGACAAGGTGACCACCGAGGAGTGGCTGGAGGTCCACCGGGTGGCCCACTCGGTGGGGCTGCGCTCCAACATCACCATCATGTTCGGCCATGTCGAGCGGCCGCGGCACTGGGCCAGACACCTGCTGCGGACCCGGGCCGTGCAGGCCGAGTCGGGCGGGTTCACCGAGTTCGTGCCCCTGCCGTTCGTGCACATGGCCGCGCCCATGTACCGCAAGCGCCAGTCCCGCCCGGGGCCGACCTTCCGGGAGGCGGTGCTGATCCACGCCGTGGGCCGGATCGCCTACCGCGGCCTCATCGACAACATCCAGGTGTCATGGGTCAAGATGGGCGCCGACGGGGTCCGCCAGGCCCTGTTGGCCGGGGTCAACGACCTCGGCGGCACGCTGATGGACGAGAACATCAGCCGCGCCGCCGGGGCCGCCCACGGCCAGCTCATGGAGGAGGCCGAGTTCCGGGCCATCGTGGAGCCGCTGGGCCGCCGCCTGGAGCAGCGCACCACCCTCTACGGCCGCACCCGCACCGACCCGGCGCCGGTCCCCGCCGGTTCCTGACCCCAGAGGGGCCAGACCTCGACCAGGGCCCCGGCCGGCAGGTGCTCGACCTCGGGGGGAACGACCATCCAGGCGTTCGCGGCGGCCAGGGCGTGGACCGTGCCGGCTCCCTGGGCGCCCACGGGCCGGACCAGACACCGGCCGGCCGCCATCCAGCACTGTGCCCGGACCAGGTGCAGACGGCCCGGAGGTTGGCTGAACGGCTCCGTGAGCTGCGCCTCTCGTCTCGGCCGGTCACCGCTGCGGCCCTGCATGGCCAGCAACGCGGGGCGGACGAACACCTCGTAGGCCACCAGGGCGGAAACCGGATTGCCGGGAAGGCCGAACACGGCGGTGCCGGCGACCACGCCGAACACGAACGGCTTGGCGGGCCGCAGGGCAACCCGCCAGGCGTGCAGGTCGCCGTGGCGGCGGAGGACCTGCTTGAGATGGTCGTGCCGGCCGACGGAGGCGCCGCCGACGGTGATCACGGCGTCGCTGGCGGTGGCGGCCTCCAGGAGGGTGGCGGCGAGCACATCCGGGTCGTCGTCGATCGGGCCCAGGGTCGCCACGGTGCACCCGACGTCGCCGAGCAGCGCCTGCAGGGCGGGGCCGACCGCGTCGACCACCTGGTGCTCGGCAGGGGGCTGGCCGGCGGGAACGACCTCGGTGCCGGTCAGCACGATGGTGACCCGGGGTGGACGTCGCACCTGCAGCGTTGTCCGGCCCAGGGCCGCGGCGGCCACGATCTGCCCCGCCGTGACGACCTGGCCGGGGTGCAGCAGCTCCATCCCGGCGGCCACATCCTCACCTCGCCGGCGGACGTTCCGGCCGCGGCCGACCGGCCTTGAGACCAGGACCCGGTCGCCGTGCTCGACGGCGTGCTCGAGCATGATCACGGCATCGGCACCGGCAGGCATCGGGGCGCCGGTCGCGATCGGGCAGGCGCAGCCGACCGGCAGCTCCGGAGCGGTGGCCTGGCCCGCCGACGACGGGGCGACCAACCGCAGCGCCAGGGGCGTGTCCGGGTCGGCGCCGGCCACGTCGGAGGCGCGGACCGCATAGCCGTCCATGGCGGCGTTGTCGAACCGCGGCAACGGGGAGGGCGCCCGCACCGGCTCGGCCAGTACGCGCCCGGCCGCCTGGGGCAACGGCACCGCGGCCGCGGGCACCGCGACGATGGCCGCGGCGATCGAGGCGGCGACCTCCTCGACCGACGCCAGCGACTCGTCGGCGCGGTTCAGGTGGTGCGGGAGCGTGGCGGCGCCGGTGACGGCTCCGGGGCGGCTTCCCCGGCGGCGGCCTCCTGCTGCGACAGGGGCGGGCGGACGATGAACGGGATGATGGCGCTGACCAGCATGATCCCCGAGATCACATAGAGCGCGTTGCTGTAGGCGCCGGTGGACTCGCGGATCCTGGCGATCAGGGTCGGCCCGACGATGCCGGCCGCGCTCCAGGCGGTCAGCATCAGCCCGTACACCGAGCCGACGTTCTTGGGCCCGAAGTAGTCGGCGGCGAACGCCGGCATGGTCCCGAAGCCACCTCCGTAGCAGAGGAGCACGATGAACGCCAGGACGGTGAACAGGCCGAAGGTGGTGGCCTTTGGCA
The DNA here is from genome assembly GCA_045807325.1 of Actinomycetes bacterium. Classification (GTDB taxonomy): domain Bacteria; phylum Actinomycetota; class CALGFH01; order CALGFH01; family CALGFH01; genus CALGFH01. The sequence continues at coordinate 5,297 of JBJMHP010000110.1, forward strand.
GCAGGAAGAACACCACCGCCTGGATCAGGAACATGGTCAGGAAGACCCATTTGCGGCCGATGAAGTCCGACAGCCACGCCCACAGGAACCGCCCGGCCCCATTCGCGATGGAGATGATGCCGACCAGCCCGGCCGCGACGATGGCGCTCACCCCGGTGATCTCCTCGGCCATGGGCGCGGCCTGGGAGATGATGGCGATGCCGGCGGTCACGTTGAGGAACAGCAGCGCCCACAGCGCGTACCACTGCCAGGTGCGGACGGCTTCCCCGACGGTGTAGTCCCGGGCCGAGCGCTGCGCCTTCTGCGCCTCCGACGGCTCCCAGCCCGGCGGCCGATAGCCCTCCGGGGGGTTGCGCATCAGCAGGGCCGCCCCGGCGACCATGATCAGGTAGATGACGCCGAGGATGGCGAAGGTGGGCAGCACCCCCCGCGACTCGATCAGCCGGGTGGCGATCGGCGCCGTGACCAGGGCGCCGCCGCCGAAGCCGGCCACCGCGATGCCGGTGATCATGCCCCGCTTGTCCGGGAACCACTTGACCAGGGTGGCCACCGGCACGATGTAGCCGAAGCCGAGCCCGATCCCGGCCAGGACCCCGTAGGTCAGGTAGAGCACCCACAGCTTGTCGGCCGACAGGCTGGCCAGGAAGACCCCCGAGCCGTAGAGGACGGCGGCGGTGAGGCCGACGGTCCGTGGGCCGACCCTGGCCATCCACAGGCCGCCGAACACCGCCGACACGCCGAGGAAGAAGATCGACAGGGTGAAGGTCAGGGTGACCTGGGAGATCGACCAGCCGAACTCCTTGGTCAACGGGATCCGGAACACACTCCAGGCGTAGACGGCGCCAAGGGCGAGCTGCATGACCACCCCGGCGGCCGCGATCACCCACCGGTTGCCGACGGCGCCCTGTCGTGCGGTCTCGGTCTGTCCAGCCATCGTTCGCCTCCTGTTGGCGCCTCAGCGGTTGGCCGCTTCGAGGCGTGCCCGTTGCGGCTTGACGACGTACTTGGGGTCGCGGGCGGATTGGAAGCCGGCCTTGTAGACGGCCAGGCGCTCCAGGGCCGAGCCGGCCAGCAGCAGGCCGGCGCCGGCCACGGCCAGGGGGCGACGGCGCCGGCCGGCCAGCCCGATGGCGGCCGCGCCGGCCGCGGTGCAGCCCTTGGCCAGCCGGGCGTAGCGGCCGGCCACCCCCTGGTGGTACGGCTCGGCCAGCTCGCCGAGCCGGCGCTCCATGACCTGGCCGGCGGCCAGCTCCACCACCGCGCCGGTGACGGCCAGGCGGCGGGCCGGGCCGGCGTCGGCGGCCGGGGTCAGCAGGGTGGTGGCCGCGCCGGCGCTGGCCATGGCGCTGCCGGCGAACACCAGCGGCAGCTCCCGGCCGGCCTCGTGCCAGACCGGGACCGCGGTGTTGGCGACCAGCACCGCGGTGTAGGTCGCGAGGGCCGGGCCGAGCAGGCCCGAGACGACCTCGGCGACCCGCCCCAGCCGGGGGAAGATGCCGAACCACTCGGACACGGCCGCGTTGACGGCCGACGGGCCGAGCCCGGCCAGCACCCAGCTGCCCATGCTCATCGGCGAGGTCGGCTTGAACAGCCGCAGCATGTGGTGGAACCGCTCGGGCCGCCCCAGGTCGGACACCAGCAGGGGGGTGCCCACGGCGACGCCGGCCGCGGCGACCGTGACCGCGCTGCGGGCCAGGCGCTCGTTGCCGGCCATCCGGGCGGCCACGGCCAGCGGGGCCGACGCCCCGGCCATGCCGCCGACAAAGAAGTACCAGGGGACCTCGATCGTCCAGGCCGGCTCCTTGATGACCGGCCGACCGTAGTAGGAGCGGAACTCGGCCTCGGGCACCATCAGACCCCGCCCGCCGCGTCGGCGCCGTCGGTCGCCGTCGGGCTGGCCGTTGCCCGCGAGCCCCGGCCGGCGCCCGCTCATCGCCGCCCTCCCGCGACCGCGGCGGCGACCGCCGTGACCACGACCCCGGCCGCGACCGCGGCCGCCTTCCACAGCCGGGGCAGGTCGCGGGTGGTGGAGACCGGGTCGGGTGGGAAGCCGTAGACCTCCGGCTCGTCCAGCAGCAGGAAGAAGGCGCCCGCCCCGCCGATCCCGTTCGCCTCGTCGCGCAGGTACAGGCGGGCGTCGTCGAAGCCGGCCTCGTGCAGCTTCTCCAGCTTGGCGTCGGCCCGTTCCCGCAGCTCCTCCAGCTCGCCGAACTGGATCGACTTGGTCGGGCAGGCGTGGGCGCAGGCCGGCTCCATGCCGTCCTTGAGCCGGTCGTAGCACAGGGTGCACTTGAACACCCGCCCGTCCTCCTCGCGCCGCTCGATCACCCCGAACGGGCAGGCGGGCACGCAGTAGCCGCAGCCGTTGCAGATGTCCTGCTGGACGACCACGGTGCCGAACTCGGTCCGGAAGAGCGCCCCGGTCGGGCAGACCTCCAGGCAGGCCGCCGAGGTGCAGTGCTTGCACACGTCCGAGCTCATCAGCCAGCGCATGCCCTCGCGGGCCTGCGGCGCGGTGGTCCCGGCGCCTGCCGCGGCGGCAGCCGCCGCGGCCAGGTCGACGTCGGGCACCTGGACCGGCTTGGCCTGCTCGATGAAGGCGACGTGCCGCCAGGTGCTGGCCCCCAGGGCCATGGTGTTGTCGTAGGAGTTGCCGCTGATCCGCAGCGGCCCGTCCTCGGGGACCAGGTTCCATTCCTTGCAGGCGACCTCGCAGGCCTTGCAGCCGATGCAGATGCTGGTGTCGGTGAAGAACCCCATCCGCGGGCGGGCCTGGCCGTCGTAGCCGCCGCCGAAGGTCGGGGTGGGGAGGTCGGTCAGGGTCACGCCGGCCCTCCTTCTCCAGCCTCGCCGATGCCGGCCCGGGCCCGGCGCTCCTCGACCAGCCGCCGCAGGGCGGCCCCCCGGGGCCGCCGGCCCGGCTGGATGTCGCAGGTGGCCGCCTTGGATTCCTGGATGTGGACGTTGGGGTCGAGGACGATCGACAGCAGGTCGTTGGCGGCGTCGCCGGTGACCAGCCCGCGGTTGCCCCAGTGGTAGGGCAGGCCGATCTGGTGGACGGTGCGGCCCTGCACCCGCAGCGGCCGGATCCGGTCGGTCACCAGCACCCGGGCCTCGATCGCCCCTCGGGCGCTGATGATCGTGGCCCAGCCGCCGTGCTCCAGCCCGCGCTCGGCGGCCAGGGCCGGGCTGACCTCGCAGAACATCTCCGGCTGGAGCTCCGAGAGGTACGGGACGGTCCGCGACATGCCGCCGGCGGTGTGGTGCTCGGTGAGCCGGTGCGTCGTGAGCACGTACGGGAAGACATCTGCGCCCGGGTCGCCGTCGCTGGGGTTGTACGGGTTGTCGGGGCGGTCGAAGCGCTGGCGCAGCGGGTTCGTCCCCTGCTTGTAGAGCGGATTCGCGAACGGCGACTCGTGCGGCTCGTAGTGGGTCGGCACCGGGCC
>JBJMHP010000111.1:0-2956 GCA_045807325.1 Actinomycetes bacterium
CCGGCGAGCCCGTGCTGGCCGCCGCCGCCCTGGTCGGCACCCTGCTGGCCAACCGCGACGAGGCGGCCACCCTGGCCGGGCGGCCCGACCCCGGGGTGGCCGGGAGCCGGCTCGCCGCCAGGGTGGGGACGGTGGTGGTCAAGTGTGGCCCCGAGGGCGTGCTGGTCTGTGTCGGCGACCGGCCGCCGCTGGCCGTCCCGGCCCCGGCCGTGGACGTGGTCGACGTGACCGGGGCCGGCGACGCCTTCGCGGCCGCGTTCCTGGCGGCCAGGGCCGGCGGCGCCGACCCGTTCGAGGCGGCCCGGGCCGGCACCCGCCTGGCCGCCGCCGCCGTGACCACCCGAGGCGCCTGGCCACCGCCATGAACGTCCGGGCGCCCGGTCGGCCTGCCCCGGGCGGCCGACCACGGTACCCTTGACAGCTGTCACCAACCCGACCACCGACCCGACACCGTCAGGGGAACGCACCGCTCATGGACAGCCGGATCGTCGTCGCCGACCGCATTGCCAACGCCAGGACTGTCGTCGCCCTCGAGTCGAGCGTGCTCGCCCAGGGCCTGCCTTCACCGGCCAACCTGGAATCGGCGGACGCCCAGCAGGCGGCGGTCGCCAAGGCCGACGCCGAGCCGGCCGTCATCGGCGTCCTCGCCGGCCGGGTCATCGTCGGTGCCGACCCCCAGGAGGTGCAGGCTCTGGCCTCCGGCACGATCCGCTGGAAGGTGACCGTCCGCGACCTGCCGTACGTGGTCGCCCGCGGCCTCGACGGGGCCACCACCGTGTCCGCGACCTCGTTCGTGGCCGAGGCGGCCGGGATCGGGGTGATGGCCACCGGCGGGATCGGCGGCATCCACTTCGGCGGCGGCGACGTCTCGGCCGATCTGCCCCAGCTGGCCCGCTCCCGGCTCACGGTCGTCTGCTCCGGGCCCAAGCACGTCGCCGACGCCGCCGCCACCGTCGAGTGGCTGGAGACCCACGGGGTCCAGCTGGTCGGCTACCGCACCGACCGGCTCCCCGGGTTCCTGGCCACCGGCCGGCTGCCCCTGGAGCAGGTCGTCGACGACGTCGGCCAGGTGGTGGAGCTGATCCGGGCCCGCCAGGCCCTCGGCACCCCGGGCGCCCTGGTCCTCTGCCAGGACCCGCCCTCCTCGGCCGCCATGGATCCCCAGGAGCTGGGCACCCTGGCCGCCGAGGGCGCCGCCGCGGCCCGCGACGCCGGCGTGTTCGGCAAGGCCCGGACCCCGTTCGAGCTGGACTGGCTGCACCGGCGCACCGGCGGGCGCAGCCTGGTCGCCAACCTGGCCCTGCTGGAGGCCAACGCCGGGCTGGCCGGGGAGATCGCCGCCGGCCTGGCCGCCGGCTGAGCCTCAGGGCCTGCGGGACCGCAGCGGCCAGGCGCTGGCCAGCACGACCAGGCCGAGCACGATCAGGGCCAGCGGCACCAGGTAGTCGACCCGCAGCCGCCACACATCCAGCACGTCCAGCAGGAACAGGATCCCGGCCAGGACGAACAGCACCCCGACGACCAGCGACAGCCGGTCGACCCGCCGACCGGAACTGCCTGGTGCCGCTAGCGGCAGGCCCATTCCGTTCCGACCGCCGGGGTCGGCGGTCTGGCTCATCGCTCCACCCGGACCTGGCCCAGCCCGACCCGGAGGTCGAGCTCCAGCCGGCGGTCGCCGCCGGCCTCGGAGGTGGTGTCGATCCGGCTTCCGAAGCCGCCGTCCTGCTTGCCCAGCACCTCGACCTCGCCCAGTCCCGAGCGGGCCACGACCGCGGCCGAGACCCCCTGAGGGAGCTGTACGGTCAGCTCACCGACCCGACCCGGGCCTCCACCGGCGTGGTCCCCGGCGGGAGCTGGAGCTGGCGCAGGTCGACGACCAGGTTGCCGACACCCAGCTCGTACCCGGTCAGCTCGGCCGGGGCGACCGGCCGCTCGGTGCGGTCGCCGACCCCGCCGACACAGGGGGCAGCGGCTCGGTGGTCACCGCCACACCTCCCCGCCGGCCGGACCCTCGGGTGCGCCCGCCGGCCTCATCGCCGCAGGCCCACCAGCATGACCGCGACCCCGACGGCGACCACCGCCACCGGCCAGAACAGCTCGTCCAGGTCGGGGGCGAGCCGGTCCAGCAGTAGCACCAGGCCGAGCACGACCAGGGAGCCGCCGAGGACCAGCCGGCCCGTCTCCCGCCGCCCCCGCGGGGCCGGGACCGAGGGCTCGTCGGCCCCCTCCTCGGGGATCGCCACCCAGCAGATCACGTAGGCGATCACCCCCAGCCCGTTGGCCAGGGCGAGGATGATGAAGGCGATCCGCAGCAGCACCGGGTCGACGCCCAGGTAGCGGCCGACTCCCCCGCACACCCCGGCGATCACGCGCTCGCTGCGGCTGCGCCGCACCACCCGCGGCCCGCCGTCGGCCGGTGGCCGCTGCGGACCGGATGGCTGCTCGGGACGGGACGGGCCGGGCTGTGGAGGAAGCTGCGTGCTCATCCCCTAGAGCATAATCCCCCACTTTGGGGGCACGATGTCGCCATGAGCACCACCGACAACGTCCCGCTGCCGAGCTTCCTCATGGACATGGACGGCGTGCTCGTCCACGAGGAGGAGGCCATCCCGGGCGCCGACCGGTTCATCAAGGCCCTGGAGGCGGCCGAGCTGCCGTTCCTGGTGCTGACCAACAACTCGATCTATACCCCAAGGGACTTGTCGGCCCGGCTGGCCCGGACCGGGATCTCGCTCCCGCCGGAGCGGATCTGGACCTCGGCCCTGGCCACCGCCCAGTTCCTCGACAGCCAGCGGCCCGGCGGCAGCGCCTTCGCCATCGGCGAGGCCGGCCTCACCACCGCCCTGCACGACGTCGAGTACACCCTGTCCGAGCGCGACCCCGACTACGTCGTCCTCGGCGAGACCCGGACCTACAGCTTCGAGCTGATCACCAAGGCCATCCGCCTGATCGAGCG
>JBJMHP010000112.1:0-12994 GCA_045807325.1 Actinomycetes bacterium
CTGAGGGCTGTCGAGCACCTGCTCCTGAGGGTCCATCGGGCGCCTGCCGGGGCCGTCAGTACCAGCCGTGGGCGACCCAGAACGCCCGGGCGTTCTCGGCCGTGCCGTAACGGTCGCGGACATAGCCGCGGAACGCCTGGAGCTGGAGGCCGCAGTCGGTCGTGTCGGCGTTGGCGCCCAGGTAGTGGCGGCGCCCGTCGAGCAGCAGCTGGCCGAGGCCGAAGGCGGTCGAGCGGGGGTTGTCGGCGGTCGGGTCGCCGCCCGACTCGTGCATGATGATCCAGTACTCGGCGTCCGAGGTGCCCGACAGGTCGCACTTTCCGCCGCCGCGGACCTGGCCGGCCTGCCGCTGCTGGCGCTGCTGAAGGGTCACCCGCAGCACCCCGGCCTCCCCCTCGAGCCGCCGGATCTTGTCGTCCAGGGCGTCCTTGGCCTGGATCCGGAGATCCCGCAGCTGGACGGCCTGGTCGATCTTGCGGCTGATCTGGGTCGACGCCCGGCGGGCGTCGACCTCGGCCTCGGCCAGGGCGGAGCGGGCCAGGGCGTAGTCCTTCTGGGCCACGATCAGGTCGGCCAGCGAGTTGTTGCTCTCCTTGGCCAACTGGTCGAGGAGGGCGACCTGGCCGGGGAGCTGGTCGGCCTTGCCGCTCTGGACCAGGGCGGCCAGGCCGGCCGGGTCGCCGGCGATGTAGATGCCGCGGGCCCGGTCGCCGAGGATCCGGCGCAGCCGCTTCACCCGGTCGGTGGCGTCGTCCAGGGCGGCGGTGGCCCGCACCCCGCGGGCGTGGGCGTCCAGGCGCAGCTGCTCGGCCTGGGCGAGCTCGTTCTCGGCCTGGTCGAGGGCGGCGTTGGCCCGGTCGAGGGCGGCGGCCAGCTTCTTGGCGTCGGCCTTGGCGTCGGCCAGGGTGGCCTTCACCTTCTTGAGCTGGGTGGGGACGTCGGTCGACTCCTGGGCTCCGGCGTGCAGCGGCAGCAGCAGCGCGGCCACGGTGGCTGCGGCCGCGACCACGGCAAGCCACCGCAGCACCAAGGCACGTTGGTAGGGCGCCATATCCTGAAAGCCGCTCCCTGAGGGGGTTCGGGAACCGGTTCGTCGCGGCTGGGGGACCGCGAACGGCGACGTTCTTACCACATCACCCTGCGTGAGGGGAAATCACACCGCTGTCGGCCGTGGCGTGGCATGCTGCTGCGATGGCCGACCGGATGACCCGTCTCGTGGTGGACTCGCCCAGCCTGTTCTACCGGGCCTTCTTCGCCGTGCCCAAGTCGATCAAGGGGCCGGCCGGGAACTCGGTGAACGCCGTCCGCGGCTACCTGGACATGGTGTCGCGGGTGATCGTGGACCGGCGCCCGGAGGCGGTGGCGAACGTGTTCGACGCCGACTGGCGTCCCCAGTGGCGGGTCGACCTGTACGCCGGCTACAAGGCCAAGCGGGCCGAGGACCCGCCCGAGCTGCCCGGCCAGGTCCCGCTGCTGCTGGAGGTCCTGGACGCGGCCGGCCTGCCGGTGGCCGAGGCGGCCGGGTACGAGGCCGACGACGTGATCGGCACGATCGCGGCCGCCGCCGGCCCGGAGGAGCGGCTGGCCGTGCTCACCGGCGACCGGGACCTGTTCCAGGTGGTCCGCGACCCGGTGGTCTGGGTGCTGTACCCGCTGCGGGGGACCTCGTCGCTGGCCACCATGGACGGGGCCGGCGTGAGGGCCAAGGCCGGGGTCCCGGCCGAGCGCTATGTCGACCTGGCCATCCTGCGCGGCGACCCCTCCGACGGCCTGCCCGGGGTGCCCGGGATCGGGGAGAAGACGGCCGCCGGCCTGATCGCCGACCATCCCGACCTGGACGCCCTGCTGGCCGCGGCCGCCGAGGGCCGCCTCAGCCCAAAGCTCAACGCCGCCCTGACGGCCAGCGCCGACTACATCGAGGCCATGCGCAAGGTGGCCGCGGTGGCCACCGACGTCGACTACCGGATCAGCAGCCCGCACCCGCCCGACCGCGACCGGCTGGCCGCCGTGGCCGCCGAGAACGCCATCGAGGGCCCGGTGGAGCGGATGCTGCAGGCCCTGGAGCAGGCCGGCCTGGCCGACCCGGCCTAGAGCCGCTGGAGGCCGTGGAGGACCTGCTCGAGGAGGGCGACGTCGGGGCCGCCGGCGTGGCTGGGGGCTCGGTGGACGGTCACCATGCCCTGGGCGGCCAGGTCGCCGACCAGCACCCGGGTGACCCCGAGGGGCAGGTCGACCCGGGCGGCCAGCTCGGCCACTGACAGGATCTCCCGGCAGGCCAGGGCGATCGAGCGGTGCTCGAGGCTGAGCCAGGGCGGCGGGTCGGCGGCGACCGCGGTCCCGCCGACCAGGTCCTCGATGGCCAGGTCGGGGCCGGTGGGCTCGGTCCGACCCTCGGTCATGGCGTACGGCCGCAGGAACGGGCCCGGGTCGGGCTCGTAGCGGCCGGTCATCGGTCGGTCCCCCCTGGTCGTGCCCGTCGGCTATCCGGCCGTGCCATTGTCGGGCCCCGTCCCCGGGGAGCGGACGGCGAACGCCCGCGGCACCGGCGTCGGCACCGGCTCGGCCCCCGGCTGGCCGGACGGGGAGCTCGGCTGGGCGCCGGGCTCGGCCGTGGCCGGCGGCTGGCCCGGCGGGACCGGGCCATCGGAGCGGCCGGCGGCCGACGCGCGCGCCCGCTCCATCTCGGTCTCCGGCCCCCCGAGCAGGGCCGCGGGGAGCAGCACCAGCGCCGCCACCCCGCCGAACCAGGAGCGGCGCAGCCGCACCTTGATGCCGTGCCGGGCGGCCAGCCGGCCGACCACGTAGAAGCCGAGCCGCTGGGCGCCGGCCAGGTCGATCGAGGCCGGCCGGGCCAGCTGCTCGTTGGCCACCTCCAGCTCCTCGTCCGACATGCCGATGCCCTGATCCTCGATCTCCAGCAGGTAGCCGTGGGCGGCCGGCTCGCCCGAGACCTGGACCCGGGTGCCCGGGGGCGAGAACGCGGCCGCGTTCTCGATCAGCTCGGCCAGCAGGTGGACGACGTCGGAGACGCCATGGCCAACCACCCGCACGTCGGCCATGGGCATGACCCCGACCCGGTTGTAGTCCTCGATCTCGGCCGAGGCGGCCCGCAGCACCCGCGGCAGCGGCACCGGGTCGCTCCAGCGCCGGACCGGCTCGGCCCCCGACAGGACCAGCAGGTTCTCGGCGTTGCGGCGCATCCTGGTCGCCAGGTGGTCGAGGCGGAACAGGCTGCGCAGCTGCTGGGGGTCGGCCTCGGTGCGCTCCAGCTCGTCCAGCAGCTCCAGCTGCCGGTGGACCAGCGCCTGGAGCCGCCGCCCGAGGCTGAGGAACATGTCGGCCACGCTGCGGCGCAGGGCCGCCTGCTCGGCCGCGACCCGCACCGCGGTCGTGTGGACGGCGTCGAAGGCCCTGGCCACCTGGCCGATCTCGTCGCGGTCGCGGATGCCGATGGGCCGGGTCTCGGCGGTCAGGTCGACCGGCTCGGCCCGCTGGAGCCGCTCGACCACGCCGGGGAGCTGGCTGTGGGCGACCTCCTCGGCCGAGGACTGCAGCAGGCCGAGCGGCCGCAGCAGGGACCGGACCACGACCAGGGACAGGCCGACGGCCAGGAGCAGGACCAGCAGGACGCCGGCGGCGTCGACCGCGGCCCGGGTGCGGGCGGCCGTCTCGTCGGTCCGGCTGGCGTCGACCGCGGCCGCGCCCAGCCGGTCCTCGACCCGGCGCAGCAGGTCGATCTCGGTCGAGTTGACCGTCCACCACTCGGCCGGGTCGAGGTCGAGGCGGGTCGCGGCCTCCCGGCCACGGCCGCCGCCTGCAGCTCCCTGGCCCGCTGGACCTCCGGGCCGACCAGGGTGTCGACGAAGGTGGCCCGCTGGGCGTCGTCGGCGGCGGCCCGGAACTCCGACAGCAGCACCGCCCGGGTGGCCAGGGTCGAGGTGAACCGCCGGAACTGGCCGGGGGCGAAGCGGCCCCGGTCCAGCACCTCCGAGATCAGCTCCCGCTCCAGGGCGGCCAGCTCCTTGATCCGGGACACGGCCACGAACGCCCCCACCTTCTGGGCGAGCTGGGGGTCGGCGATCCCCGAGGCCAGGCCGCGGTTGGTGTTGAGCAGGTCGGCGATGGTGGTGTTGTAGGCGTCAAGGACGGCCGCCGGGGCGATCGCCCCCCGGTCCACGTCCCGGCGCAGGTCGGTCAGCCCCTCCAGCCGGCTGCGGGCCGAGGCCAGCTTCTCGGCGGTGGCCGGGGCCAGCGCGCCCGAGTCCAGGTCGGCGGCGCTGTCGCGGTAGGCGGCCAGGGCCCGGCTGGTGGCGGCCCGCTGCTCGCGCAGGCCCGACCCGGGCCGGTCCGCCAGCAACCCGCCGAGGGTCAGGCCGCGCTCGCGCTCCAGCTCGTGGGCCAGGGCGGTGCCGCGCAGGGCGAACTCGGTCTGGCCGCGCACCTGGGCCGCCTGCCGGCTGGTGGACACGCTGGAGCCGATCCGGAGCCCGGCCAGCAGCAGCAGCGCAGCGACGGGCAGCAGCAGGATCAGGGCGATCTTGGGACGAAGGGACAGGTTGCCGAGCACGACCCAGCTTTCATGGGGACGACGGGTCGATCGACACGGAGCCCATGGGGACCGTAGTAGGCTTCGTGTCTTCAGTGACCGAAACTTTCACAGACGCGGGGGATCGTGCAAGGCCATCCAGGCGGTGGGGGACAGCGACGCAGGGCCGTGCGGGTGCTGGCCCTGCTGGCCGTGGCCATCCTGGCCGCCGGCTGCACCGGCCGCGGCCAGCCCGACCGGCCCGGCGAGCCCCAGGCCGCCGCCGAGGGCCTGACCGACCTCGGCCGGCGCCTGCCCCAGCGGATCCAGACGGCCAGGGAGATCCGGGTCGGCTCCGACGTCTCCTACGCCCCGGTGGAGTTCTACGACGCCTTCGCCCCCGACGTGCTCGACCGGCCCGTGGGCGAGCCCGAGCCCCAGGTCCGCGGCATCGACCCCGACCTGGCCGCCGAGCTGGGCCGCAAGCTGGGGGTGCGCTTCACCTTCGTCAACACCCCCTTCGACCAGCTGATCCCCTCACTCCAGGCGAGCAGGTTCGACGTGATCATCTCCTCGATGACCGCCACCGCCGAGCGGGCCAGGCAGATCAGCTTCCTCGAGTACTTCCAGGCCGGCACCTCGATCCTGGTCGCCAGCGGCAACCCCGATCGGATCGGCTCCATGGCCGACCTGTGCGGCCAGACCGTCACCCTCCAGGAGGGCACCATCCACGAGGAGCTGGTCGCCGCCCAGCAGCCCCGCTGCGGCGCCCGCCGCATCAAGGCCCGCCCCCTGGCCAGCGGCACCCAGGTGGTCCTGGAGGTCAAGTTCGGCCGGGCCGACGCCGCCCTGGCCGACTTCCCGGTGGCCGCCTACAACGCCAAGGTGTCCGGCCTGGGCCACGACTTCCAGGTGGTTGGCGATCAGATCGACCCCGGCCCCTACGGCATCGGCCTGCGCAAGGACGACGCCGAGCTCGCCTCGGTCCTCCAGGAGGCCCTGCGCGGGATCATCGCCGACGGCAGCTACGACCGCGTCCTCACCAAGTGGAACGTCGCCGACGGGGCCCTCAAGACGGCCGAGATGACCGGCGCCGGCTAGCGCGATGCCCGCCCTGGCCCTCGCCGACCGCATGGCCCGGTTCAACCGGCGGCTGCCCAACCGGGTCATCGGGCAGATCGCCGGGCGGCGGCTGTCCCCGGTGGCCTTCGTGGTCCACCAGGGCCGCCGGTCGGGCCGCCAGTACCGGACCCCGGTGATGCCCCTGCCGCTTGCCGACGGCTTGCTGGTCTCGCTGCCCTACGGCCCGGACCGCGACTGGGTGCGCAACGTGCTGGCCGCCGGCCGGGCCACCGTGCTGCGGGGCGGGCGCCGGTTCGAGCTGGCCGACCCGCGCCTGCTGGACGCCGCCGGGGCCGCCCCGCTGCTGCCGGCGCTGCTGCGGCCGGCCCTGCGGGTCGTGCCCGGCATCCGGTTCCTGCGCCTGTCGGCGGGGTGACAACGGGGCGGTAAGGTTGCCGCCATGTGCTGCGACCCGCCGACCGCCGACCGGCTGCCGCCCCAGGTGGCGGCCATGCTCGAGTCCTACCGGGCCCTGGCCGCCGAGCGACCGGCCGACTGGGGCGGCGAGAGCGACGCCTACGCCGCCGGCCAGCCCTACGGCCGCTGGCTGGGGGTGCGGCTGCTGGCCGCGGTGTTCTCCCTGCAGGCCGGCGACTGGCCGGCCACGGTCCGGTCCTGCCTCACCGACCCGCTGCCGGCCGGCCTGGTGGTGGCCTCGCTGGACGACGCCGGCCTGCGGCTGCGGGCCGGGCCGGCCCCCTATGTCCTGGAGGGCGGCAGCGTCGAGGTGGCCGTGCTGCTGGACAGCCACCTGGAGAAATCGACCCGGCTCGAGGTCGACGGCACCTCGGTGCCGGTCCCGGCCGGCGGGGTCGAACTGGTCACCCGGGCGGTGACCGGCGCCGGGCCGCTGCCGGTGGGCGGGGCCGACGCCCCGGCGGCCCACCCGGCCGCCCGGGCCAGGCTGCGGCTCCGGGCGGCCGCGCCCAGCCGCTGGTCGGTGACCGACGACCGCGGCGGGGCCTGGTTCCCCGCCGGCTGCCTGCCCAGATGGGACTTCCACGACCGGCCCCTGTTCCACGGCAACGACCTGGAGCTGGAGGTCCCGGCCGTGCCCCTCACCGTCACCTGCACCCGGGGCATGGAGTTCGCCACCGCCGAGACCACCGTCACCCCATCGGCCGGGGACCGCGCCGAGGTCGAGCTGGAGCCGGCGCGGCTGTACGAGACCGCGGCCCGCGGCTGGTACGGCGGCGACCTGCACGTCCACATGAACTACTCGGGCGACCAGGTGTGCGGGCCCGACGACGCCGCCCGCATGCAGCTGGGGGAGGGCCTGCACCTCATGAGCCTGGTGGCCGGCAACATCGGCCGGACCCGGGTCTACGACCGGGAGGCGTTCGAGGCCACCGCCGGCCACGACCTCGCCTGGACGACCGGCGAGCGGGTGGCGCGCTTCTCGGTCGAGTTCCGCAACGACCTGCTCGGCCACTTCCACGGCCTGGGCCTGACCGGCCGGCCGGCCCGCTACCACAGCGGCCATGACGGGTCGGACGAGCCGTACGACTGGCCGCCCAACGCCGACGCCTGCCGGGAGTTCCGGAGGCTGGGAGCGACCGTCGGCTACACCCACCCGGTGTTCTCGCCGCTGTCGGACGGCACACCCGCCCAGGCGTTCGCCGTCCCCCGGTCGGTGGAGGCCCGCGAGCTGGTCGCCGACGCCGCCCTCGGCCTGGTCGACTCGGTCGACCTCATCGGCCCCAGCGACGTCGAGGGCACGGCCGTCCTCTACCACCACCTGCTGAGCTGCGGGCTGCGGCTGGCCGCCACCGCCGGCACCGACGTGTGGCTCTCCTACTCCCGGGGCCCGCTGTTCTCCAACCCGCCCGGATGGGGGCGGGTCTACGCCGACCTGCGAGGCGCGCCCCTGTCGGTGGCCGCCTTCGCCGCCGCCGTCCGGGCCGGCCGCACCCAGGCCACCAACGGCCCCTTCCTCGAGCTGCTGGTCGACGGCCGCGGGCCGGGCGACCGCATCGAGGCCACCCCGGGCCGGCGGCTGCCGGTGACCGTCCGCTGCCAGGGACTCGGGGTCGAGCGGCTGGAGCTGGTCGGCCCCGACGGCGTCCTGGCCGCCACCGACGCCGGCGGGGGAGCGGCGCCGGCGATCGACGCCGAGATCGAGGCCGCCGGGTCGATGTGGCTGTGCGCGGTGGCCCGCGGCCCCGGCCACCCGTCGGTCCTGGGGCCGGTGGTGTTCGCCCACACCAGCCCGGTCTGGGTGGAGCTCCACGGCCGGCCGGTCCGCCGCCCGGCCAGCGCCCGCTGGCTGCTCGACTGGCTGGACCGCTTCGAGGCCATGCTCGGCCAGCACGGCAGGTTCGCCCACGACGGCCAGCGCGCCGAGGTCGTCGGCGTCATCGTGCAGGCCCGCCGCCGCTACCGCGAGTTCTGTTAGGCTTCCCTAATTCTTCATCCGGGTCGCTGGAGGGCCGAGCGTGCTGACCGCGTTGCTGATCATGCTCCGCGAGGGCTTCGAGGCCGCCCTGGTGGTGGCCATCGTCTACGCCTACATCCGGCGGATCGACCGCCCCGACCTGGTCGGGCCGATGTGGCAGGGCATTGCCGCGGCCGGCGCCCTGTCGGTCGGCGCCGGGGTCGTGGTCCACCTGACCATGGAGAACCTGGTCGGCCGGCCCCGACTGCTCGCCTTCGCGGCCGTCTCCATGCTGGCGGTGGTCGTCCTCACCTGGATGATCTTCTGGATGCGGCGCCAGGCCCACCGGATCAAGGGCGAGCTCCAGGGGAGCGTGGACCAGGCCATCGCCGCCGGCGGGGACGTCCGCCTGGCCGTCATGGGGGTGGCGTTCCTGGCCGTGGCCCGCGAGGGCCTGGAGGCGGCCCTGTTCATGATCGCTGCGGCCACCACCGAGGACGGCTGGGCGGTCCTGATCGGCGCCCTCATCGGCCTGGCCGCCGCCTCGGCCCTGGGCTTCCTGGTCGTGCTGGGCGGCCGCCGCCTGCCCATGCGCCAGTTCTTCACCGTCACCGGGCTGGTCCTGATCGTCTTCGCGGCCGGCCTGGTCTCGCGGACCGTCCTGTGGCTGCAGGCGGCCGGCGACCTGGGCACGGTCTGGAACAACGTCTACGACCTGACCGCCTACCGCTGGCTGACGGTGACCACCGAGTCCGGCCGGTTCCTGGGGGCCATGTTCGGCTGGGACCCCCGCCCCTCGATCGAGCAGGTGGTGGCCTACCTGGCGTTCCTGGTCACGGTGGCCTGGCTGTTCCTGCGGGCCCCGCGGCCGGCCCGCGAACGGGAGAAGGCGCTGCGCTGAACTCTGCGCCGGGTCGTTGACGCGCCCGCCGACTGGCGCCATCCTACCCGGGGTATTCCAAATGTACGGTTTGCGTGGGAGGTCTGTCATGCAGCGACGCCTGCGGATCCTGTCCCTGCCCACCCTGCTGGCGCTGGCCCTGGTCGCGGCCATGGGCGGGTCGCCCGCCTACGGCTCAGGCAAGGACGGCCTCTCGCGGGTCAACCACATCGTGGTCATCTACCAGGAGAACCACAGCTTCGACAACCTCTACGGCCGGTGGGAGGGCGTCAACGGCCTCCGCGACGCCCCGCGGAGCCGCACCGTCCAGGTCAACCAGGCCGGCGAGCCGTATGACTGCCTGCTCCAGAACGACGTCAACCTGACCTCGCCGCCGCTGTCGGTCCGGTGCACCGACACCACCACCGGGACGGCGTTCTCCAGCCACTTCCGCAACCGGCCGTTCACCATCGACCACTACATCCCGCCGACGGCCACCACCTGCCCGCCGCCGGGGGTGTCCGCCCCCAACGGGGTGCCGAACGGCCAGGGCCTGCCCGGCGGCTGCACCCGCGACCTGGTCCACCGCTTCTACCAGGAGCAGTACCAGCTCAACGACGGCCGCCAGAACCGCTATGTGACCGGGAGCGATGCGGTCGGGCTGGCCATGGGGGTCTATGACACGCGGTCGCTGCCGATCTATGAGTACCTGCACCAGGGCGGTCACCCGCACTACGCGATCGCCGACAACTTCTTCCAGGCCGCCTTCGGGGGCTCGTTCCTCAACCACCAGTGGCTGATCGCGGCCCGCAACCCCGTGTGGCCGGGCGCGGTCAACGACGGCGGCGCCGACGACCTGCACTCGGTGGTGGACGAGAACGGGATGCCGGTCAACTACCCACTGTACGTCTCGCCGCTCGGCACCGCCGTCAAGGACCTCGCCCTGACCGCCTCCTGCGACCCGGGCCCGGGCCGGCCGCCGACCCCGCGGGGGGTGCTGTGCGGCGACTACGCGGTCAACACCGTCCAGCCGCCCTACCAGCCGTACGCCCCGGGGACCGCCGAGTCCCGCCGGCTGCCGCCCCAGACCGCGCCCACCATCGGCAACCGCCTCAGCGGCGCCGGGGTCGACTGGGCCTGGTACTCGGGCGGCTGGTCCAACGCCAACGGCGACGTCGGCGGCCCCGGCTGGACCAACGGCACCGGCCCGACCTGCTCGGACTCCAACGCCCTGGCCAACGCCGTGTTCCCCAACTGCCCGGACAAGCTGTTCCAGTTCCACCATCAGCCGTTCAACTACTACCGGACCTACGCCCCGGGCACGGCCGCCAGGACCGCGCATCTGCGCGACGAGCAGGAGTTCCTCCAGCTGGCCCGCTCCTCCGACAAGGCCTGCAACCTCAAGCCGGTCAGCTTCATCAAGCCCGTCGGGGCCGAGAACGAGCACCCCGGCTACGCCAGCGTGACCGCGGGCAGCAGCCACCTGATCGACCTGCTCCAGGCGGTCGACCACAGCCGCTGCGCCAGCGACACCATGGTGGTGGTGACCTACGACGAGTTCGGCGGCCAGTGGGACCACGTCACCCCGCCCGGCCAGGACGGCCGGCGGGGCCCCCACGACGCCTTCGGCCCCGGGACCCGCATCCCGGCCCTGGTGATCTCCCCGTTCCTGCGCGGCGGGTTCGTGGTCGACCACACCCAGCACGACACCACCTCGGTCCTGGCCACCATCGAGCGTCGCTTCCACCTCCGGCCGCTGAGCACCCGCGACGCCGCCGTGCACGACCTGTCCAGCGTGTTCCACGCCAGGAAGCCGTAAGGACCGCACGCCCGCCGAGGCGATCGGGACCTCGTCCCGCCGTCGGTCCGGGCGCTCGGAGGCACGGCGGACGCCCCGCCGTTCGAGGTCGTCGTGGTCGTCCGCGGCGGCCTGGCCGCGTGACGGTCAGGCGGCGCTCCGGCGCCGGTGCCGGGCCGACCACACCCGGACCGCCGAGCGGCCCCCGATCACCAGCACGGCCAGCCAGGCGATGATCACGGCGTCGGGCACCTCGGCCTGGGCGATGAGCAGGGCCCCGAGGGCCGCCAGCAGGGTCCCGGCGATCGTGGCCCGGATGACTCTGGGCATGACGAGCTCGTCGACGGCAGGCTCGGCGGCCAGCTCCTGGCGGACGAGGAGGCACAGCAGCGCGAAGGCGAACTGCGCCACCCCCAGCCAGAGGATGAACAGCCCGGCCGCGCCGCTGTTGTTGGGGTAGGTGGCCATGACGTTCACCCAGTAGGGCAGCAGCGAGACGGTCAGCAGGAACCACAGGTTGACCCGTGGCAGGCGCCGGCCATGGGTGTCCACCGGATCGAGGAGCTGATGGTGCTCGCTCCACAGCCTCCCGGTGACGAGGAACGCCAGGATGTAGAAGCCGAACGGCCGCAGCTGCCGGCCCAGGGCGTGCAGGACCGCCCCGGCCGTGGTGGCCCCGGCCAGGTCGGGCGGATGGAGCTGGAGGGCGAGGAGGGTCACGGCGATGGCGAACACGCCGTCGCTGAAGGTCTCCAGCCGGATGGTGGAGACCCGCCCCCACGGTCGGGACAGGTCTGCCGGCTGGTCGTCACGAGGCGGCATTGGCGGCGCTCCTGGCTGGGCGATGGCCTGGACACCCTATGCAACCGCCACGGGGATGGAGCGCTGGCCGGTCCGTTACCAAGGCTCCGACACCCAGGATCTTGTTTCGGGTGGTTTGGGCGGCTATGTTACTTCCGCCTCTCCAGCACACCCCTCTCTCCACGGCGTGCCGCACAAGGAGGAGACCATGCGGAGGTTCAGGTTCAGGGCTTCGGTCGTCCTGCCGGTCCTGGCGCTCGTCCTGGCGGCGGCCGCCGGCGGCGTCGTGGCCGGGACCCAGTCCAGCGACGAGCAGTCGCTCCAGCCGACCCGGCAGGGGGCCGACCGCGGCGTCGAGCGGCGGGTGGACGCCCTGCTGGCCAAGATGACGCTCGAGGAGAAGCTGGAGCAGATCCAGCTGCTGCCCGACTTCATGGTCACCGAGGACGAGGTCCGCAAGGGGCTGGGCTCGGTGCTGAGCGTGACCGACCCCAAGCGGATCCGGGAGCTCCAGCGCATCGCCGTCGAGGGGTCACGGCTGAAGATCCCGATGCTGTTCGCCTTCGACACCATCCACGGCTTCCGCACCATCTTCCCGATCCCGCTGGGCGCCGGGGCCAGCTTCGACCCGCGGGTGGCCTTCGACGACCACAGGTACGGCGCCCGCGAGTCGGCCGTGGTCGGGCTCAAGCAGACCTACGCGCCCATGGTCGACGTCTCCCACGAGCCCCGCTGGGGCCGGATCGCCGAGGCCGCCGGGGAGGACCCCTACCTGAACTCGGTGCTCGGGGCGGCGCGGGTCAAGGCCATCCAGGGGAGCGACTACAGCGCCCCCGACAAGCTGGTGGCCAGCCCCAAGCACTTCGTGGCCTACGGCCAGCCCGAGAGCGGCCGCGACTACAACACCACCGACATGTCCACCCAGCGGCTGTGGAACCTCTACCTGCCGCCGTTCAAGGCCGCCATCGACGCCGGCGCCGACACGGCCATGTGCTCGTTCAACGCCATCAACGGCGTGCCCGGCTGCGGCAACGACGACACGATGAACCGGATCCTCAAGGGCGAGTGGGGCTTCGATGGGTTCATCGAGAGCGACTGGACCGCCGTGGCCGAGCTGCGGGCCTGCCCGCCCAGCAACCCCGGCACCGGCCCATGCGGGCACGGGGTCGCGGCCGACGGCCCCGACGCCGCCGCCCTGGCCCTCAACTCCGGCGTCGACTCCGAGATGACCAGCACGCTCATCCGCGACTTCGGCGCGCAGCTGCTCGCCCAGGGCCGCATCTCGATGCGCCGCATCGACGCCGCCGTCCGCCGGATCCTGCGGGTCAAGTTCCGCGCCGGCCTGTTCGGGCGCCCCTATGCGCCGGTCGCGCCCGAGCGGGCCGAGGCCGAGATGCTGAAGCCCGACGCGGTGGCGGCCGCCCGCAGGGCCGCCGGCCGCTCCATGGTCCTGCTCCAGAACAAGGGCGGCGTCCTGCCGCTCGACCCCTCCAA
>JBJMHP010000113.1:0-7817 GCA_045807325.1 Actinomycetes bacterium
CTACTTGAGGATTTTGATGACGCGGCCGGCGCCGACGGTGCGGCCGCCTTCGCGGATGGCGAAGCGTAGCCCTTCGGTCATGGCGATGGGCTGGATCAGCTTGACCGTCATCTCGGTGTTGTCACCCGGCATGGCCATCTCGGTCCCCTCCGGCAGGGTCACCTCACCGGTGACATCGGTGGTCCGGAAGTAGAACTGGGGCCGGTAGTTGTTGAAGAACGGCGTGTGCCGCCCCCCCTCCTCCTTGGACAGCACATACACCTGGGCGGTGAACTCGGTATGGGGGGTGATGCTGCCCGGCTTGGCCAGCACCTGACCCCGCTCGATCTCATCGCGCTTGGTCCCCCGCAGCAGCACCCCGATGTTGTCGCCGGCCTGCCCCTGATCCAGCAGCTTGCGGAACATCTCCACCCCGGTCACCACCGTGCTGGTGGTCTGGGGCCGGATCCCCACGATCTCGACCTGCTCCCCGACCTTGATCGTCCCCTGCTCCACCCGACCGGTGGCCACCGTCCCCCGCCCGGTGATGGTGAACACATCCTCCACCGGCATCAGGAACGGCTTGTCAACCACCCGCTCCGGCTCCGGAATATAGCTGTCCACCGCCTCCATCAACGCCAACACCTGGGCCTCGGCCGCCTGGTCGCCCTCCAGGGCCTTGAGCGCCGACAGCCGGATGATGGGGGTGTCATCACCGGGGAACTCGTACTGGGTCAGCAGCTCCCGGACCTCCAGCTCGACCAGCTCCAGCAACTCCTCGTCATCGACCATGTCCACCTTGTTCAAGGCGACCACGATGTAGGGCACCCCCACCTGCCGGGCCAGCAGGACATGCTCACGGGTCTGGGGCATGGGCCCATCGGGGGCCGACACGACCAGGATGGCCCCATCGATCTGGGCCGCCCCGGTGATCATGTTCTTGATGTAGTCGGCATGCCCGGGCATGTCGACATGGGCATAGTGGCGCCGGTCGGTCTCGTACTCGACATGGGCGATGGAGATGGTGATGCCGCGCTGCTTCTCCTCGGGGGCCTTGTCGATCTGATCAAAGGGCGTATAGGGCACATCAGGGTTCCGCTCGTGCAAGACCTTGGTGATCGCCGCCGTCAAGGTCGTCTTGCCATGATCGATATGGCCCATCGTCCCAATATTCAAATGCGGCTTCGTCCGCTCAAACCTCTTCTTCGCCATCTCGTCTGATCTCCTCGTGGCACCGATCCGGCAAACGCAAGGCGAGAGCCGGACTGCCGGGCGGCAGCTCGCCCTCACCTGGTAGCGGCGGGTGGACTCGAACCACCGACACAGCGATTATGAGCCGCTTGCTCTACCTCTGAGCTACGCCGCCGCGCCCGGCCCCTGGATAGGTCCGGGACCTCGGAAGTGTAGCAGCCATGCCGAGGCGGCCGGTCAAGCCGGACGGGCTTCTGGGGATGGCCCGGCCGCCATCCGGGCGGCCGCGAACGAGCCGGCGTCGAGCAGCCGCCAGGCCAGCCCGGCCAGCGCCAGGAGCACGACCGCGGCGACGCTGTAGAGGAAGCGCAGGCCCAGCTGGGCGGCGACGACGCCGCCGGCGGCCGCGCCGACCGAGAGGGTGCCCCAGGTGACCAGCCGGTAGGCGCTGTTGACCCGGCCCTGGAGGCGTTCGGGGACCACCGCCTGGCGGAACGAGACAGTGACCACGTTCCACCACACCGCGGCCAGGCCGTAGAGGGCGATCCCGGCGCCGGCCACCACCGGCAGGGCCGTGGCCGCCAGCAGCGCCCAGGCGGTGCTCATGAGCAGGATCGACCCGACCACGCTGCCCTGGTCGCCGACGCGGCGGTGCAGCCGGGCGGCCACCGTCCCGCCGAGCACGCCCCCGACGGCCAGGCAGGCCAGCAGCAGGCCGTAGCCGCGGGCGTCCAGGCCGAGGACGTCCTGGGCCAGCAGCACCAGCATGGCGAGGCCGGCCATCTCGACGATGTTCTCGATGGCCAGCACCCAGCAGATGGTGCGCAGCACCCGGTGGCCGAGCAGCCAGCGGACCCCCTCGGCGATGTCGGCCCGCAGGGTCGGACGCGGGCCTGGGGCCGGGCCGTCCGGGGTGGCGGCCAGCGCGGCCGCGCGGAACCGGCCAGGAATGGTGGCCAGGAGCAGGGCCGAGATCCCGAAGCTGGCCGCGTCGACGGCGAACGGGGCGGCCGCGGCGGCGGCGAACAGCACCCCGCCGAGGGCAGGGCCGAGGAGCCCGTTGGCGGCGAACTCGATCGTCTGGAGCCAGCCGTTGGCCCGGGGCAGGTCGTCGCGGCCGACCACCATGGGCAGGGTCGACTGCCAGGCGGTGTCGAACACCGTCTCGGCGGCGGCGTTGACGAAGAACAGCGCCACCAGGGCCGGGATCGAGGCCCGCCCCCCCACCACGGCCCCGCGCAGGCCGGCCAGGCCGGCCACCCGCACCAGGTCGGCCCCGACCATCAGCCGCCGGCGGTCCGACCGGTCGACGACCGCCCCGCTGACCAGCGCGAACAGCAGCCACGGGAGCGACCAGGCCACCCCGACGGCGCCGATGGCGCGCGGGTCGCGGGTGACCGAGGCGGCCAGCAGCGGCGCCGCCGCCAAGGTCACCCCGTCGCCGAGGTTCGACACCGCCCCGGCGGCCAGCAGGGTCGCCAGCGACCGCCCCGGACGACGCCCCATACGCTCCCCAGCTCCTGGTCTTCCCGCCGGTCTGAGTATCCCCCGGGCGGCCCAGGTGGCCTCCGGCGGGGCCGGGGACGTAGGCTTCGGCGGTCACGCCACCCGAGGAGGAGCCATGGACCCCACCGACGGGCGGTCCCAGCCTCCCCCCGAAGCCAGGGGAGAGGCGGACCTCGCCCCCACCACCGAGTTCCGAGCCTTCCTGGCCGGCGACCCGGTCCCGACCGGCGCCGACCCCGAGCGCCCCGGCCGGCCCGCCCCCGACGGCTGGCTGGCCCGCCTCAAGGCCCTGTTCGGAGGCCGCTCCGGCCGTTGACGCGGGATCAGTCCGCGGCCCGGCGTAGGGCCAGGGCGGTGGCGGCGGTGGCGAGCAGGCCGGCGGCGCCGGCGGAGACGAAGGCGACCCTTGGGTTGGTGCGGTCCAGCAGGAGGCCGCCCAGCAGATAGGCGAGGGCGGCGGCCACGCCGATCCCGCCGTAGAGGGTGCCGAAGACCCGGCCGAGCAGGGGGGGCGGGACGATCCGCTGGACCAGGGTGGTGGCGGCGACGTCGAGGGCGGCGATGCCGAGCCCGCGGACGGCCTGGACACAGAAGGCGGCCGCCACCGCCCAGGCCAGGCCGGTGAGCAGGTTGCCGGCGCTGCTGACGGCGAAGCCGCCCAGCAGCAGGGCGGTCATGGGCAGCCGGCCCCTCGTCCGGGACAGGAGGGCGTACCCGGCCAGCAGGCCGACGCCGACGGCGGCCAGCAGCAGCCCGACCGCGCCCTCACCGGCCCCGAGGGTGTCGGTGGCCAGGAACACCAGGGCCACGTCGTCGATGCCGTTGCAGGCCACGATCGCGACATAACCGAGCGTGACCACCCGCACCGTGGGCTCGGCCCAGAGATAGCGCAGCCCGCCGCCGGCGTCGGCCAGGAACGACGCCTGCCGGCCAAGGCCGGGCACGGTCCCCGGCATCGCCGGGAGGAATCTGAGCAGGACGGCCGAGACCAGGAAGGTGGCCGCGTCGACCAGCAGCACCCCGCGCACCTCCAGGACCGGCAGCAGCAGGGCGGCGACCAGCGGGCCGAGGGTCTCCCCGCCGTTGGTGGCGACCCCGACGGCGGCGTTGGCCCGCTCCAGCTCGGGCTCGCGCACCAGGGCGGGGACGGCGGCCCGCGACGCCGGCTGGAACACCTGGCCGGCCACGGACCGCAGCCCGACCAGGACGAGCAGGGCCGGCAGCGAGGGCAGCCAGAGGGCGGTCGCGGCGACCAGGGCGCCCTGGAGGAGCTCGCAGCCGACCATCACCCGCCGGCGGTCCAGCCGGTCGGCCACCGTCCCGGCCAGCGGCCCGAGCAGCGCCGGGGCGAAGTCCCCGGCCAGCAGCAGCAGCGCCACCGCCAGGGCCTGCCCGGTAGTCTCGGCGACGTGCAGCATCAGGGCGACCAGCCCGAGCGAGTCGCCCAGGAACGACACCGCCCGCGCGCCCCACAGCAGGCGGAACGGCCGGTTCGCCACGAGCAGCCGCAGCGACCCGGCCCCGGCGGGTCCCCCATCGCTCCCCATGGCCAGATCCTGCCCGATCCGGCCGACGCCAGGCGGTCTCGGTGATGCTTGACACCTAGGCCTCGGTAGACCCTTGCTGCTTCCCAGCGGGTCGCTCAGTACCTGGCAGGCGTGAGCTCAATGGTGTGGGGGCTGCGGCGGGTCCTGGCTGCCGGCGGATGCTGGCGAGCCGAGCATCCGCCGTGCCAGCCGGCTTTGCATCTCGGTCAGGCCCCTGACGATCCATGGAGCTAGCAGGAGGAACGCCAGCCCTGCGGTGCCGTGGACTGCCCACGCGCCGGCGAGGGTGGGGCCGCCCCAGGCGTTGGACAGGTCGTCGCTGTCGGGCCGCAAGGGATAGGCGATGTTGATGATGGCCAGCGCCCACAGCGAGACCGTCAGCGCCCATGCCAGCGCGTTGACGGGCAGGCTGAGGAGCGCATGGCCGACCACCCGAGCATCTACTCGTGCGGGTCGCGGCCCTTCCAGTCGCACCGCCAGAAGGCTGCTGGCGAGCGCTTGCTGCAGCCGGGTAGCGGCGGGGGAGCCGCCGAGGATCGACAACGGCACGCAGACGACACCCACGGGCAGCGCCAGCAGCGCATACAGGGTGCGTCGCCAGGTGTCGGCGTCGAACGGCAGCCGCCACCAGGACAGGCGCCGCATCGGTTCAGCCATGGGTGGCAGTGGCTCGGCGCCACATGGCCAGGCCGAGCGCGAGGCTCCACAGGGGCACCAGGATGCTGATGAGCAGGCCGTACAGCAGGACCCCGGGGAACAGGTCCTCCCGTAGCAGCAGCGCCAGGGCGGCCGGGATGATGACCGCGCCGATCGCCATGCCGGTCCAGCTCAGCCAGGCCGGATAGGCCTCCAGCAGCAGGGCCCGCCCCAGCAGCAGCAGCGGTATGCCCCACAGGATCAGGATCGAGGTTAGCGAGGTGCCACGCAGGATCGTGAACGCGGTGCGGGCGGCCAGCTCCAGCTCGGGCCGCTCCGCCGGCGGGGCGGCCTGCCAGGCGGTGGCCAGATCTTGGCCGGCGACCCCGTCGATGGAGAAGTCCACGATGAACACGGCCGCGCCCACCAGCACGCTGGCTGTGCCCACGCGCCCCAGGATGCCGGCCTGGCCGCTGGTGAGCGTGCCCGACAACGCCACGATCCCGCCGGCCCAGACCAGCACGCCAAGGATGGTGCCGATGTGGATGCCGGCGTAGAAGGGGTGTCGGGTGATGAAGGCCAGCGCGGCGGGCGCGTCGGCGGCGGGCAGGTCGCCGTGCAGCAGCCGGAAGCCGGCGATGGCCAGGCCGCCGAGGACGGCGCAGACAGCACCGAGCTTGAGCGCCGTGAGGTGGGCGGTTGCCGGTGGGGTGGCGTGGCGCATCCGGGATTCCTCTCCTTGGTTGGCGGGTGCCCTCAACTGCCTGGTGGGTGCCCTGTGGGGGATGGGGAGGTGGCCGCCGGGTCGTGCTGGGCCAGCGCGTAGCCGGCCAGGCCCGCCTCCAGCAGGTCCAAGGCTCGGGTGGTGGCGGCGTCCAGCCCCCCGCTGGCCTCGGCCGCCTCGAAGCCGGCCCGCAGCGCCCCGATGAGCGCGACCGCGGCGACGAACGGCTCGGCCGAGCCGGGTGGTGCGCCGGTCTGCTCGGCGAGCACGTCGGCGAGCGTCGCCTCGTAGCGGGCCGCGATCGCCCGCTGGTGGGAGCGCAGGCTTGGGCTGGAGGTGACCATGCGGCGGAACGCGGCGCGTGCCTGCGGCGGCCGGCGGTCGCCCATGCGGCCGCCGAGGTTGGCGAGCACGCCGCGGACCGCGGTCAGCGCCGAGTCGCCCGGCTTGCGGCCGCGGATGGCGGCCACCAGGGCGTCCAGCACCGCCTGGTCGTCGTCGAAGACCAGGTGGGCCTTGGTGGGGAAGTAGTTGTAGACGGTCTTGGCCGATACCTCGGCCGCCTCGGCGATCTCGGCGACGCTGACCTGCTCGAACCCGCGCTCCAGGAACAGTCGTAGTGCCGTCTCGCCGATCTGTCGGCGGGTGCGCTGTTTCTTGCGCTCGTTGAGGGCCACCATCAGCCACGCCACCAAATGACTTACAAAGTCTATAAACTTATAGAGTATGTAATATAGGGCCTGGCTCGCGGAGTCAACCCGAGCCCTTGCGCCCCACGATCACGCCTGCCACACGCCACGGAGCCTGACGACGCCGTCGAGCAGGTCAGGCGCGCGCCATCAACGTCGCCCAGCGCACCGAGGTGAGCACGATCCCGGGTGCGGTGCGGTGATCCGGCCGACCGGAACGACGCGGGCCGCGTCCCCGCCGGGGTCAGGCCGGCGTGCGTTCAGGGCCCAGCAGCCGCTCCAGCAGCCCCGTATCACCCGGCCAGGCCTCCAGCAGGACCTGGCGGGGCACCTGCCTGGCGGCATACCGCAGCGCCAAGGCGACCACCACCACGTCGTCCAGCGGGCCGATCACCGGCAGGAACTCCGGTAGCAGGTCGACCGGGCTGGCCAGCCACAACCCGGCCAGCACGACCGCGACCTTAGCGCGGCGCGGCACCCTGGGGTCGCCGTGCAACCGCCGCACGGCGGTCACGCAGTCGGGGATGAACCGGGCCAGCTCCCGCAGCGGCCCCGGTGGCAGCCGGCGGGCCAACAGCACCAGCAGCGCCCAGCTGGCCATCATCAGCCCGACGCCGACGCCGATGCCGACCAGCCAGTTACGCATCGCCGGGCTCCACGGGCAGGTCGGGTCGGCCGTGGACGGCGCGGTAGACCCGCTCGGCGAAGTCGGCCAGCGCCGCCTCGCAGGCCTTGAGCCGCGGCTCGGCCTCGGTGGCGGCCGCCGCGCCGAGCACGTCGCGGGTCTTGAGCTCGCGGTACCAGCGGCGCAGCCGCTCCAGGCTGTGCTCCTCTTCCTCCAGCTCGGCCACGATCAGCTTGCCCTTGCGCAGCTCCTTGGCGATCTCAGCCTCGAACCTGTCGCACTCGGAGAGGAACTCGGCCCATTCGGCCTGGCGGGCCTGCTCGAAGGCCGCCTGCAGCTCGGCTGCGGTGGTCGGGTCGCGTGGCCGGGCGTCCAGGGCCAGCAGCTCGCCGTTGCCGCGGCGGGCCAATTCGCCGGCGCGCTGGATGGCGGGCTGAAAGACCGGGACGGCGGGCACCGCCCAGACCCCGGGGCCCAGCGAGACCGCGCCGGCGCGGCGCAGCTCCCGCCAGACCCCCACCCGGTGCCGCGAGGGTTCGGCGGCCAGGCGCACCAGCAGCACGATCCACTCCATGTTCCGCTCCCAGCCAGACGTTACCTGACTGATTGTAACAAAGGTTACAACATGCGAGTCTCTGGACAGCCTGCCCCACACGACCGCGATGCCTCGACGGCACGATCAGCCTCGATCAATCCGACCCGCCAGCTCTGGCGCCGCGACCGGACTCCGGCCGATCCCGGCAGCCGCATGTGTTGACTTGCGCGCCCTGACGCGCTCCCAAGCCGGCGCCCCCCAGCTGAGCCGGGGGGGCGCTGGCTGGTAGATGAGGTGCTCAGAAGGGTTCCTCTGGGTGTCAACACCGCGGTGAGCATGGTCGGTCTATGGAGTTCGGCTGCTGTGTAGTTCTTGGTTGACTTGC
>JBJMHP010000114.1:0-24773 GCA_045807325.1 Actinomycetes bacterium
CCGGCCGCCCGTGCCGCCGGCCTGCCGGCCGCCCTCCGAGTGCATGACCTGCGGCATACCTGCGCGAGCCTGCTCATCCGCGAGGGCGCGAGCATCAAGGCCGTGCAGCACCATCTGGGCCACAAGTCGGCGTCGATCACCCTGGACCGCTATGGGCACCTGTTCCCGGAGGAGCTGGATCACCTGGCCGACCGCCTGGACCGGCTGCACGCGGAGGCTGGCGTGTACCCAGCGTGTACCGACGCCCCGGTGGCGGCCCTCGGGCAAGGCAAAGGGCCTGGTCGGTGACCAGGCCCCGCTGGTGGAGGTGGGGAGACTCGAACTCCCGTCCCGCGGCGTCGTTCCAGGGCTTCTCCGAGCGCAGCCTCCGGTTGAGGTTCAGACCCGGGTTGTCCGGTGGCGACGCTCCCGGGTCCTAGCCAGCTGAGGTGTTCCCGCGACGGGCGCTGGCATCCCGCCGCAGGTGAGCCTGCTATCGACGCCCGACCCGCTCCCACAGGCGAGGAGCGGCGGACGGCTGTCTAAGAAACCTTAGGCAGCGAGCGCGTAGTTAGGCTTGGCGCTTGTGTTTTTCGCGGTTTGGTACGAAGCCCCGCGAACTCCGGCTCGCTTCCCCTGGATCGATCCGTCACGGTCGAACCCAGGCACCCCCATGTGCTGTTGTCAACGCCATCCATTCTAGCCCTATTCCGATAGGCTTCCGCCCATGTCTGGAGCTGATGTGGTCGTCACCGGGGTGACCGGCGGCCTCGGGGGACGGGTGGCCCGGCGGCTGGCCGAGCGGGAGGTGGGCCAGCGGCTGGTCGCCAGGGATCCCGGGCGGGCGCCGGAGCTGGCCGGGGCCCAGGTGGCGGCGGGCAGCTACGACGACCGCGACAGCCTCCGGCGGGCTTTCGCCGGAGCTCACACGCTGTTCATGGTGTCGGCGTCGGAGGACCCCGACCGGCTACGGCTGCATGCCAATGTGGTCGGCGCCGCCACCGACGCCGGGGTGGAGCGGGTTGTCTACACCTCGTTCTTCGGGGCGGCGCCCGACTGCAGCTTCACCTTCGGGCGGGACCACTGGCACACCGAGGAGCTGATCAAGGGCAGCGGGCTGCGCTTCACGATGCTGCGCGACAACCTCTACCTCGACTTCCTGCCGCTGATGGTCGGGGCCGACGGGGTGATCCGGGGACCGGCCGCCGACGGGCGGGTGGCCGCGGTGGCCCGCGACGACATCGCCGACGTGGCCGCGGCCGTGCTGCTGGCCGACGGCCACCGGCACGACGGGCGCAGCTACGACCTGACCGGGCCGGAGGCCCCGACCATGGCCGAGGTCGCCCAGCGGCTGTCCGAGCTCGCCGGGCGGACCATCACCTACCACCCCGAGACGCTGGAGGAGGCGTACGCCTCGCGGGCGTCCTACGGCGCCCCCGACTGGGAGGTCGACGGCTGGGTGACGACCTATGTGGCCATCGCCAACGGCGAGCTGGAGGCGGTCGGCGGCGACGTGGCCGCGGTGGCCGGGCACCCGCCGATGGGCCTGGACGACTTCCTGCGCCGCAATCCCGACAGCCTCCGGCGCCTCAGCTCGGACGCCCAGACCTAGGCCCGGGTGCGGGCCTTGCGGGCCCTGGCCATCTCGCGTTCGGCGTCGCGCTTGGCGATCGACTGGCGCTTGTCGTAGGCGCGCTTGCCCCTGGCCAGGCCCAGCTCGACCTTGACCAGCTGGTTCTTGAAGTAGATGCGCAACGGGACCAGGGTCAGGCCGCGCTCGTTGATCCTGGCCGCCAGCTGCTCGATCTGCTTGCGGTGGAGCAGCAGCTTGCGCGGCCGGGTGGGCTCGTGGCCCTCGTAGCCGGTGTGAGAGTAGGCCGGGATCTGCATGTGCAGGACCACGTCGCCGCCCTCGATAGTGGCGTAGGCGTCCTGGAGCGACGCCTTGCCCTCACGCAGGGTCTTGACCTCGCTGCCGCGCAGCACGATGCCGGCCTCGACGGTCTCGAGGATCTCGTAGTCGTGGCGGGCGCGGCGGTTGGTGACGACCGTGCCCGGTGGCTCGCGCCTGGGCATCGGGACCGGCCGGCCTAGATCCGCACGTACTTGCGCAGGGCCAGCAGGCTGGCCAGGGCCGAGGCGACCACCCCGAGGGCCAGCAGCACGATGCAGGAGGAGTAGAACTCGCGCATCCCGACCGCGGGCAGGATCTGGAAGATCGACACCTGGTCGCGCACCCGGTCCAGGTAGAGCATGCCCGCCCGGAGCAGCCCGAAGGCGATCAGGGTGCCGAGCAGGCCGGCGACCACGCCCTCGGCCAGGAACGGCAGCCGGATGTAGGTGTTGGAGGCCCCGACCAGCTTCATGATCTGGGTCTCCTTGCGCCGCGCGAACGCGGCCACCCGCACCGTCACCGCGATCAGCACCACGGCGGCGATGCCGAGCACCGCGGCCAGCACGAAGAAGGAGTTCTTGAGCATGTTGAGCAGCGCGAACAGCCGCTCGACGAGCTTCTTCTGGTCGATCACGTCCGAGATCCCGGGGTTGCAGACCTCCTT
This sequence comes from Actinomycetes bacterium, assembly GCA_045807325.1. GTDB lineage: Bacteria > Actinomycetota > CALGFH01 > CALGFH01 > CALGFH01 > CALGFH01. The sequence continues at coordinate 2,538 of JBJMHP010000114.1, forward strand.
GCCGCGGTCGTCGAACCGACCCGAGCAGAACTGGTCGTGGACCTGGGCGAACTGGGTCGGGTCCTTGAGCTTGACCCGGTAGCTCTCGGGCAGCACGTCCGGGCTGACGTTGCGGACCATGTCCGGCGAGTCCTTGAACTGGTCCCGGAAGCGTGTGTAGGCCTCCTGCTTGGACTCGTAGTAGACCCGCTCCACCGCCGGGATGGCCTCCAGCTGGCGGCGGATGTCGTCGCGCTGCTGGGCCGGGATCTTGGGGGCGAGGAAGACCGACACCTCGATCCTGTCCGACCAGTAGCCGCCGAACAGCGACACCTGCTTGCCGGCGAGCAGGGCGATCCCGAACAGGGTGAGGCTGATGGCGACGATGATGACCATGGAGATGGCCAGCAGCAGGTTGCGGCGGAACCCCCGGTAAGCCTCCACCGCGATGTAGGAGATCCTAAACGCCAAGGTCGTACACCCCCCGCTCCTGGTCGCGGACGACCTTGCCGTGCTCCAGCTCGACCACCCGCTTGCGCATCTGGTCGACGATGCGCTCGTCGTGGGTGGCCATGACCACGGTGGTGCCGGTGCGGTTGATCCGCTCCAGCATCCGCATGATGTCCTGGGAGGTGGTCGGGTCCAGGTTCCCGGTCGGCTCGTCGCACAGCATCAGCAGCGGCCGGTTGACGAACGCCCGGGCGATCGAGACCCGCTGCTGCTCGCCCCCGGACAGCTCGTGGGGGAAGCGGTCGGTCTTGTCCTGGAGGCCGACCAGCTTGAGGACCTCGGGGACGGTCCGCTCGATGGAGTGGCGGCGGGCCCCGATGACCTCCAGGGCGAAGGCGACGTTCTCACGCACGGTCTTGTTGGACAGCAGCTTGAAGTCCTGGAACACACAGCCGATGGAGCGGCGCAGGGCCGGGACCTTCCAGGAGGCGAGCCGGTTCAGCTCCTTGCCGGCGACCCAGATCCGGCCCGTGGTCGGCCGCTCCTCCTTGGTGAGCAGGCGCAGGAAGGTCGACTTGCCGGAGCCGGACTGGCCGACGATGAAGACGAACTCGCCCTTGCCGATCTCCACCGACACGTCGTCGAGGGCGAGGACGTCGTTCCCGTACGACTTGCTGACATGATCGAGCTTGATCACGGGGCGGGCATGGCCTTTCGCTCGTCGGGGCTGCACGGGCGGGAAGTTGGGGGCCTCCCCGTAGGCCGTCGGCCTGGACAACGCAAGACCATACCAGACCTGCTTGTCGAAGTTCAGGAACTACGGCGGCGTCTCGACCGGACCCGGCCGATCACCGTCGGGGCCAGCAGCACACCGGTCCCGGCCACCGTGAGGGCCTTGCCGGCCAGGTCGACCGGGGTGTCCTGGTAGCTGAGGCGCACGTCGGCCCGGGTGGGGACGACCACCATCAGCCCGGGCGACAGCATCCAAGGGCCCTCGGCGCCCTCGACCTTCCAGTTGGGGAACCAGGACACCTTGACGATGTGGGGCTCGCCGATCCGGTCGGTGTGGAAGCTGATCACGTCGCCGGCGCGGCTGGTGGTGGCGGGCAGCTCGCCCGGCCGCTGCAGCCGCTCCCGGGGCAGGCTGGTCAGCGGCAGCGGCCCCGACTTGGCGAAGGCGGCCCTGGCCGCCGGGTCATCGGAGGACGCGAACACGATGGGGGTCTGCATCCAGTTGGGGTTGGCGTACCAGGCCAGCGCGTTGGACCGCCAGTCGCCGTGGTCGACCAGCACTGGCCGGAACTTGGGCACCTGGACCAGGTCGCCGCTGCCGACCCGGTAGATGGTGAAGCGGCCGCTGCGCTTGACCATCGGCAGGCCGGCCGCCGCGGCCGCCTGCATCTCCTTGTCCTTCATGCCCAGGTCTTTGCAGGGCACCGCCTGGTCCTTGTCGTCCTTGCAGGCGTCGTAGGCGACGTAGTAGCGGACGCCGAACAGCCGCAGGTGGGCCAGCCCGGTCGGGAAGTCGAAGCCGGGGTACTCGATGCCGGGCACCGCGTGGGTGGCGGTCTCGGAGGTCTCGGCCTGGTTGATGAAGTGGAACGGGGCGTTGAGCGACGACTCGATCAGCAGCCCCTCCATGGTCGGCTGGCCGCCGAATACCGGGATGTTCTCCAGCGTCCTGGTCGTGCCGAAGCGCTCGTAGTCGCGGTTGAACTCCCACATGACCCGGCCCGGGGGCAGGCTGGCCAGGGTGTCGAACAGCGCCTTGGCCTCCGGCCAGCCCTCCTTCACCTCGAAGCCCTCGTAGTTGTACTTCGTCCAGCTGGGCACGAACCCGCGGTGGCGCCAGGACCCGATCACCGGGGTCACCACCATGAGCACGACCACGGCCAGCCAGGCATAGCGCAGTGCCACCCCGGTGCGCCGCTGCAGCACCCCGGCCAGCCAGCCGGCGACCACGGAAGCGCCGTAGGCGGCCACCAGCAGCGAGAACAGGTACAGGAAAGGCAGCATGCGGGCGTTCCACAGGGCCGCCTCGGGCGCGATCCGGATCAGGGCCACGAACACGAACGCGGCCGCCGCGGCCGGCCAGCCGAACAGCAGCACCCGCCGCTCCCCCCTGGCCACGGCCACGACCAGCCCGACCAGGGTCAGCAGCAGATACGGCCGGATCTCGTTGGGGAACAGCAGACTGTAGTCGGTGAGCTGGTCCCAGCGAAAGTGCGCGGTGTACTGCACCCGCAGCACGAACGGCAGCCCCCAGAAGGCGGTCAGGCTGAACGCCATCCCCATGACCAGGGCCAGGCGCCGGACTGAGGTGAGGGCGGTGGCCACGGGCCGCCGCAGCACCAGCACGATCAGGCTCAGCACCAGCACGATGGTGGTCAGGATGTGGCAGAGCACCACCGCCGAGACCAGCAGGGCCGCGGCCCGCCAGCCCTTGCCGTCCTCGCACACCCGCCAGAGCACGGCCAGGGCCAGCGGCAGCAGGGCGAAGGAGATCGAGAAGGGGAACTCCCCGGCCATGGTGCTGGCGATGTTCCCGCCCCAGATCGTGAACTGCTGGGTGGGGGTGGCCTGGGTCATGAACAGGAACACGGTGGCGGCGCAGGCGGCCAGCAGCGGGGCCGGCTCGCGCAGGCGCAGCAGCCGAAACGACGCCCAGCAGGTCACCGGGAGCAGGAGCAGGCCGAGCACCGTCACCAGCTTGAACGCCACCTGGTCGCCCAGGGGGAGGGTGAGCGCGGCGATGAGCACGTACGGGAGCGGGAAGTAGAAGGTCAGCATGGGGATGCCGGCGAACCAGCCGGGCGCCCAGCCGGTCACCCTCCCCCTCGGCAGCAGGTCCTCGCGCAGGAAGGCGGCCACGTAGTGGTGCGACCCCATGTCGCCGCCAGCCGCCGTTGTCCGGGTCAGGATAAGGTTCCACTGCAGTGTCTTGAGAAGGACAACGTAGATGGCGCCAAAGGTCAGCACGGTGAGGCCGCGCTGCACCCACACGGTGCGGGTGCGGGCGGCGGAGAGCCCTTCGCGGGTGAAGGCCGCGATCGTCGCCAGTGCCGTCTCCTCGGGTTGTGGTCGCCGGCAGCCATGAAACCAGGATCGGCATGGTAATGCCCCACTCCGTCCACAGGGGGACCGGCGCCGTCGGCTCGATGAGTCCCCCGGACCCCGAGGTCGCCCCGGTGCCCCCGGCGGCGGCGCCCCGGTGGCAGGGCTCGTGGCTGCCCGCGGCCGACCTGCCACTGGACGAGGAGCGGGCGGCCACCGTCTCCTTCGACCGCCGTGGCCGCTGCCGGTTGACCCTGGCCGTCGACCGGCCGGCCGCCGAGTCCGACCTGGCCGCCCTCGAGGAGGCGGCCGACGTCCTGCCCAACCTGCACCTGTTCGACCTGGACGACACCGGCGACTACCCCGAGCGCCACGCCGAGGCGTTCGGCCTGCCCCGGCCCCTGTCCCCCGACGCCTTCAACCGCTCCGCCGAGGTCGAGCTCCTGGCCCCGCCGGGCGGCCTCCCACTGCCCCGCCGCCTGGGCCGGTTCGCCGTGCCGGCGGTGAGTGGCGGGTCGGGGGCGACCGGCGGGCCGGGGGCTGTGGACAACCCGGGGCCTTCCGTTCCCGGTTCGGCTACGCTCCCCCACCGGGGGACTCGGCGCCGGACCGGGTGGGTGAAGGGCGGGTCCGCGGCTGAGCGGGGAACCGCGGCGGGGTTCGGGACCGCGGCGGGGCACGCCACCGGGGCCGAGGCCGGCTACGACGCCGCCACCGGCTACGGAACCACCGTCGGCTACGGCGCCGCCGCCGGCTACGGCACCGCCTTCGGCTCCCGGTTCGAGCTCGCCCTGCTCGGGCTGGGGCGGCGGCTGGTCGAGGCCACCCGGGTCTCCGGGGCCGGGTTGTGCGCCCTGGCCCTCGGCACAACCCTGACGGTCTTCGTGGCCGCGTTCGTGGCCGCGACCTGGACGGCCCATGCGCGCTTCGGAACCTACGGCTTTGACCTCGGCATCTACGATCAGGCGACCTGGCTGCTGTCGCGGGGGCGGGCGCCGTCCGTGACCATCCGCGGCCTGGACCTGTTCGGCCAGCATGCCGCCTACATCATGGTGCTGGTCGCGCCCCTGTACCGGCTGTGGGCCGATCCGCGGCTGCTGCTGCTGCTCCAGGTCCTGTTCCTGGCTCTGCCGGCGGTGGTGCTGTACCGGGTCGGCGGCCGCCATCTCGGCCATCCCGCGGCCGGGCTGGCCGTGGCCGTCGCCTATCTGGCCTACCCGGGGGTGCAGTGGGCGATCAGCTGGCAGTTCCATCCCGAGGCGATCGCCGCCGGCCTGCTCGCCCTGGCCGTGCTGGCCGCCGACCGCGGCCGGTACCGGGCCATGGCCGTGTGGCTGGCCCTGGCCGCGCTCTGCGGCGAGGAGGTGGGGCTGGTCGTGGCCGGCTTCGGACTGCTGCTGGTCGCGGGCGGCCGGCGGACGGTCGGCTGGCGCACGGCCGGGGCCGGCCTGGGCTGGTTCCTGCTCGCCACCTACGTGCTGGAGCCGCTGCATGCCGGCCGGGTCACGCGGCTGTTCGAGACCGACTACGGCATCGCCGGGACGGGGCCGCTGGCTCTGCTGGGGGCCCTGCCCACCATGGCCGGGCACGCACTGCAGACCGGCATGGCCAACGACGGCCTGTTCTACCTGCTGCTGGTGTTCCTGCCGCTGCTCGGCCTGCCGCTGCTGGCGCCAAGGTGGCTGCTCCCGGTGGCCCCGCCGCTGCTGCTCAACCTGGCCGCGGTCCAGCCCGAGCACCACCAGCTGCGCTTCCACTACCTGGCCACGGCCGCGCCCCTGCTGGCCGCCGGGGCGGTGGCCGGGCTGGCCAGGGTCCGCTCGGCCCGCCGGCCCCTGCTCGCCCCCCTGCTGGTCCTGCTGGTGGTGGTGGCCTGCTTCACCAGCTGGCGCTACGGGCCGGCGCCGTGGGCCCGCGACCCGGTGGCCATCCCGGCCGGGCCGACCGACCAGGCCCGGCGCCAGGCCCTGGCCCTGGTCCCCGAGGGGGCGCCGGTCAGCGCCCAGTACAACCTGGTCCCCCACCTGGGCCACCGGGTCGAGGTGTACGAGTTCCCCAACCCGTTCCGGGCCGTCAACTGGGGCCTGGCCGGCGACGAGCACCCTCCGGAGGCCCTGGAGCGGCTCCGGTTCGTGGTCGTCCAGCGCGACCTGCTCGGCGACCAGGACCGGCAGCTGCTGGACCGCCTCCAGGCCGGGTCGGCCTGGAGGACCGTCATGGACCGCCAGGACGTGGTCGTGCTGGAACGCCGGGAGCCCGTCCCATGAGCGACCGGGCGGCCGCCGGGCCGAGCCTGTCGATCGTCCTGCCGTGCCTGGACGAGGCCGAGCGGCTGCCCGGGACCCTGGCCGCCTACCTGGCCCACTTCCCGCCCGACCGGGCCGAGGTCGAGCTGATCGTGGTCGACGACGGCTCCACCGACGGGACCACCGCCATCGCCGACCAGATCGCCGCCGCCGACCCCCGCGTCCGGGTGGTCCGCGCGACCCGCAACCACGGCAAGGGCTACGCCGTCCGGACCGGCATCCAGGACGCCCGGGGCGACGTGGTGACGTTCACTGACGCCGACGGCTCCTACGGGCCCGAGCAGCTGGAGCGGGTGGTTGCCGCCCTCGACCTGGCCCCGGTGGCCATCGGCGCCCGCCTGGGCAGCCATGCCGGCGCCGGCTCGCCGCTACGCCGGCTGGCCAGCCGGGTCTTCAACCGGGTGATGCGGCTGCTGCTGGGCCTGCCCTTCCACGACACCCAGTGCGGGCTCAAGGGGTTCCGCCGCGGCGCCGCCGAGGCGGTGTGCCACAGGGCCCGGGTGGACGGGTTCGCCTTCGACGCCGAGGCGCTGTGGATCGCCCGCCGCCTCGGCATCGAGGTGGTCGAGGTGCCGGTCAGGGCCGAGGAGCGTCAGGGCAGCAAGGTCCGCCTTGGCGGGGACGCGCTGCGGATGGTGGCCGACGTGTGGAAGGTGCGCCGGGCGGCGGGCAGGGGCGTCTACGACGAGAGGCCGGTGCGGGACCCGGCCGGCTGAGCCGAGCCGTCGAGCTCGGCCACCGACCCCTCGGCCACCGCCCGGGCCGCGGCCCGCTCGGGCGACACGAACACCCACCGCTTGTAGGTGGTGAACCGGAACACCATGCCGAGGGCCAGGCCGGCCAGCTGGGCGACGTTGAACCAGAGGGCGCCGGTCTTGTCGAAGCCCCGCTCCACGATCAGGATGCAGGCGTCCGAGATCAGCAGCCCGACCCCGTTCAGCAGGAAGAACAGGGTGTACTCGCGGCGCAGGCCGGTACGGGCCCGGTGCCGGAACGTCCAGTGCCGGTTCATGAAGTACGAGGAGGTGGCGGCCACCGCCACCGAGGCCGACTTGGCCCCCAGCGACGGCCAGCCCAGGCCCAGGTACAGCAGATTGGCGAGCCCGAAGTCGAGGACGGTGTTGACGGCGCCGACGATGCCGAACTTTGCCAGCTCATGGACCAGGTGTCGCCAGCGCTTGTAGAGGCCTGCCATCACGTTCAGGGACGCTCTCCCAACTCTCGATGCGGACGCAGGCCGTCAAGCCTAGCGCATCCTCGCCGGTCCGGTCCGGCGGCCGTGTCACGAAACGGCCTCGGTCCCCTCACGCCTACCCGGACCCCTCGGGCCGGCGGGTGGCGACCACGATGCCGTCGGAGTTGAACACCTTCCGGAACAGCCCGTACGGGCCGACCAGGCGGTCGTACAGCGGTTGCTGGTCGCCCAGCAGCCGCTCGTCGATGACCAGGTAGTCGACCGTGTCCGGGTCGGGGGGGTTCTCGCCGTGGGCGCCCCAGTTGGTCACCCGCCAGGGGTTGGGGAACTCATAGGCGTAGACCCGGTGGGTCAGGTGCGGGATCAGGTTGTAGGAGGCGGACACCCCGGCGTCGGGCGGGACCAGCCGCAGCGCGGCCCGCGCGGTGGCGTGGCGAGGCTCGGCCCTGGCCCAGATGCCGTTGTTGTAGTCGCGGCCGATCGGCGACGGCGACCAGGCCACGTTGGTCACCACCGAGGTCGCCACCAGCACCGTCACCGCCACCCGGCGGGCCGTCTGGCTCCTGGCCGCCCAGGCCATGCCCTCCACCGTGGCCAGGAACACCCCGGCCAGGACGACGGAGGTGTAGTGGTAGTGGAAGTCGTGGGTCAGGGCGTGGCCCGAGGTCACGTTGATCACCGCCTGGGGCAGGGAGATCAGCAGGACCAGCGGGGCGGCCAGGGGGAAGAAGGCCACCGGGGCCAGGACCTTCCAGTAGTAGGTGAGCCGGTCCTGCTGGGTGGCCAGGCTGAGCAGCCGGCTCGGGTGGACGACCATGGTCAAGACGATCTCGCCAAGGGAGTCGCCGAAGCCGGGGAACAGCTCCTGGTAGAAGGGCCCGTCGCCGCCGCCGGCGGCCGGGATCACCACCTTGGTGGCGAGCAGGAACCAGCCGGCCCCGGCGGCGGCGGTGAGCAGGCCGGCCCGGCGCTGCCCGAGCACGGCCAGGACCAGCCCCAGCATGAGCACGGCCAGGGCGGCGTCCTCCTTGCAGGCCAGCGCGACCCCGACCGCGACCGCGTACCAGCCCCAGCGTCCGCGCGTGGCCAGCCACCAGGCGAACAGCAGCGGGGTGATGATCAGCGCGTCGGGGTGGAAGTGCCACCAGTTGATCCACTCCAGCGACGGGTAGAGCAGGAAGCAGCCGGCCACGGCCACGGCCAGCCAGCCGCTGCGCAGCCGGTCGCGGGCCAGGAGGAACAGGGGCACCGCCCCGAGGGCCATCCAGACCGTCTCGACCAGGTACAGGAACGAGGGGCCGGCCCCCAGCCAGTAGGCGGGCACGAACAGCACGGTGATGAGGTTGACGTGGTGCTCGAAGTAGTGGAGCCCGCGGATGGTCACGAACGGGTCCTTGAACCGCGACAGCAGCCAGATCCCCTGGTCGTACAGGCCCATGTCGTAGCCGAAGGTGCCGAAGTTGGCCTGCTGGGCCAGGGTCAGGGTGCCGAAGGTGCCCACGTAGACGGCGATCAGCGCCGCCACGGCCACCGCCGGGGCGCCCGGCAGCGCGAGCAGCTTGGAGGCGCGCAGGCCAGGGCGGGGTCGCACGGCCGTAGTCTACGAGTCCGCGCCCGCCTAGGAGGGCGGGGCCGCCCCCGCCCCACGCCGCTGCCGACCTGCTGGCGGCGGTACCACCAGCCGATGAGGAAGCACCCGACAGCGGCACCGAGGACGGATGGCGGTCGGCGCGGGGGCGGCGGCGTAGGCGCTCGGTGTCGTCGAGCAGCGCCCGCGCGTCCGGGCCGTCCATCTCCGCTCCTCTCCGCAGAGCGCGATTGAGCGGGGCGTGCTCTGCGCCGCAGAGTTGGTCAACGGTCGCCGTGGTCGGTGGCTCGGCGGCGGAGCTCGGCGGCCACGAACTGGTCGAGGTCGCCGTCCAGGACCGCCTGGACGTTGCCGGTCTCCACGCCGGTCCGGTGGTCCTTGACCATCTGGTAGGGGTGGAGGACGTAGGAGCGGATCTGGCTGCCGAAGGCGATGTCGCCGCGGTCGCCGCGCAGGGCGGCCAGCTGGGCCTCCCGCTCCTTGCGGGCCCGCTCGGCCAGCCGGGCACCCAGGATCTTGAGGGCGATCGTCTTGTTGGCCAGCTGGGAGCGCTCGTTCTGGACCGCGACCACGATCCCGGTCGGGAGGTGGGTGACCCGCACCGCCGAGTCGGTGGTGTTGACGCCCTGGCCGCCCGGGCCCGAGGAGCGGTAGACGTCGATGCGCAGGTCGGCGTCGTCGATCTCGGGGGTGTCCTCGTCCTCCAGCACCGGGATGGCGTCGACGGCCGCGAATGAGGTGTGCCGCCGCTTGGCCTGGTCGAAGGGCGAGAGCCGGACCAGCCGGTGGGTACCGGCCTCGGTCGAGACCAGCCCGTAGGCCCGCGGGCCCTCCAGGGTCATGGTGACCGACTTGATGCCGGCCTCGTCGCCCTCCTGGTAGTCGTTGACCGTCACCTTGAGCCCGCGCCGCTCGGCCCAGCGCTGCAGCATCCGCCAGAGCATCTCGGCCCAGTCCTGGGACTCGGTCCCGCCGGCCCCGGGGTGGATGGTGACGATGGCGTCCCGGTCGTCGAACTCCCCGCCCAGCAGGGCCAGCACCTCGAGGTCCTCGACGGCCGCGGTCAGGGTGGCCAGGCCCTGGGTGAGCTCGGCGGCCACCGAGTCGTCGTCCTCCTCGAGGGCGAGCTGGTTGAGCGTCTCGAGGTCCTCGAGCTGGCCCTGAAGCCGGGCCACCGTGTCGATATCACCCTCGACGGCGGCCAGCCGGCTCATCACCCGGCGGGCCCGCTCCGGGTCGTCCCACAGGTTGGGCGCGGCCGCCTGCTCGCGCAGGGTGGCCAGCTCCCGTTCCTTGCCCGCCAGGTCAAAGGAACTCCTTCGCGTCGGCGAGCCGCTTGCGCAGCGCCTCCAGCTCCGGTCCGTGGTCGGTGGGCATGGGTCTCGGGTCTCCTCGGGCGGCGGGGTTCTCGGCCCCGCCCATCCTAGCGAGCTACCGGCCCGGCGGCGTCCAGCAGGGCTGGAGGGCGCCCGCGGTGACCAGGAGGATGATGACCAGGGATCGGCCCGCCCACCGACCGGCCGTCGCTATCGGCGTATACTTGTCAAAGTGGACGACCAATTGGCGGGAATCCGCAGGGTCGCTGGGGAGTTCCCTTCCAGATCCGCTCGCGCCCCCCAGCGAGGTCCGTCCATGCAGCGTCCCCCATGGCTGGTTGTCATCCTGCTCGTCGTCGCCCTGGTCAGCACGGCCGGCTGGGCCATCACGGCCCGCCGGTCGGCTCCCGAGCGCCAGGCCAGCGCGGCCGGCGGCGTCCTCCCGGCCAACGCCCAGGCCGGCCAGGCGGCCGCCCACAGCCACGGCGGCACGGCCCAGTTCACCCCGCCGATCGCCCCCCGCGAGGGGGTGGTGGCCATGACCGTGCCCCGGCTGCCCAAAAACGCCGTGAACTTCATCTGGAAGCCGGAGCACCTGCTGGTCGCGGCCGGGCAGAAGGTCACTCTCAAGGTGGCCAACGTCGACTACATGCAGCACAACTTCACCTTCAAGGCGGCCAAGGTGGCCAAGAACCTGCCGGTCGACGCCACCACCACCATCCAGCTGACCGCCCCGGCCAAGCCCGGCGTGTACCGCTTCTACTGCAAGTACCACCTCCAGATGATGGAGGGCGCCGTCACGGTGCGGTGAGGGAGGACGACCCACGCCCATGCATCCGACCCACCCTGGCCGACGCCCCTGGCCGACGGTGCTGCTGCTGGTCGTGACCACGCTGCTGCTGGCCCTGTTCGCGGTGGTGCTGGTGGCGCCGCCGGTGGGCGCGCACCCGCTCGGCGGGGTGGAGCCGAGCAACTACCAGGCCCGGGTCCTGACCGTGCGGCCGGCCGTGCCCGGCCTGACGGTTGAGGTGGTCGACGCCGGCTCCCGGCTGCGCCTGGTCAACACCGGCCCCCGGGACGTGGTCGTGCTCGGCTACCAGCTCGAGCCCTGGCTACGGGCGGGGCCGCGGGGCGTGTTCGAGAACTCGCGGTCGCCGACGCTCCAGATGGCCGGGCCGCGGCGGGCCGACAGCCCGCCGCCGGCCGCCGTCGACCCCGGCGCCCCGGCGAGCTGGCGCCAGGTCGACGCCGGCCAGTCGGTGGCCTGGCACGACCACCGCGCCCACTGGGAGGCCGACGAGCCGCCCGCGCAGGTGCGGCGGGCGCCGGGGTCGACCCACGTGGTGATCCCCCAATGGACCGTGAAGCTCCGCGCCGGCGGGCGCCTGGTCGACGTGATCGGCGAGGTCCACTGGGTGCCGGGGCCGTCGCCGCTGCCATGGCTGGCCGGGGCCGCACTGCTGGCCATGGCGGTGGTGGCGGTCGGCCGGACCCGCCGCTGGAGCGACGCCCTGGCCGCCGCGCTGGCCCTGGTGGTCGCCCTCGACCTGGTCCAGGCGGCCGGCGCCTGGACGGCGGCACAGGCCCCGCTGGCCGGCAAGCTGCTGTCGATCGGGGCCTCGGCGGCCGGGTGGGTCCTGGCCGGCCTGGCCATCCGGCAGCTGCTACGCCGCCGGGTCGAGAGCGGCCTGTTCCAGCTCCTGCTCGCCGCCGGGCTCCTCACCGTCGTCGGTGGCCTCGGCGACCTCGGCTACCTGCTCCGCTCTCAGCTCGCCACCACCCTCCCCACCTGGGTCGTCCGCGCCGCGGTCACCGCCAAGATCGGCCTCGGCCTCGGCGCCCTGACCGCCGCCGCCCTCCGCCTCCAGCGCACCCTGACCCCCCAGGTCGAGGACCGCCACGACCAGGGTTGGACCTGGGCCGAGGCCGAGAGGGACGCGGGCAGCCGCCAACCCGCGGTCCGCGGGTGGGCGGCGGACGTGGACAACCCTGCGCGCTCGATCCGCGGGTTGGCTACGCTCCCCCACCGGGGGCCCCAGGACCCGGAGGGGCGGGTGAAGGCCGCCCGGGCTCCGGCGGAGGCCCCGGCGGGTGCCCCGGTAGAGGTGCCGGCGGATGCCCCCGCGGAGGCTGGGGGGACCTTGGCCACGGTGCTGCCCTGGCCGGGCGGCCGGCGGGCCGACAGCTTCGACGATCTCGATGATCCCGACCTTCCAGGAGGCGCATGATGCAGGCCAGCGAGACCGAGCCCAACGGCGGCATTGTCGCCGCGACCGTCGCCGCCGGTGCCGGCTGCGCGGCCCTGGGGCTGCTGACGGTGGCCTCGGCGGCCTCGAGCGAGTTCGCCGACCTGCTCACCCTGTACGCCCCCTCGGGGCCGCTCACCGGCAAGGCCACGGTGGCCTCGATCATCTACGTGATCGTCTGGGTCAACCTGCACTTCCGCCTGCGCGACCGCGAGCTCAGCCTCTCCAGGGGCTTCCTGCTGACCATGTTCCTGCTGACCATCGGCCTCGCCGGCACCTTCCCGCCGGTCTACCAGCTGTTCGAGCGCGTCGGCGGCTGACCGACCGGCTGGTCGTGAGCTCAGAGATCGGGACCGGGGGCCGCGCACCCTGAAGGGCATCGACGGCACCTGGCAGCTGTTCGCGATCACCGACCCTGACCGGCCGACTACAGGAGGAGCCCCTCCGTCGTCAGGCGCCGATGGTGACGACCAGCACGGTCAGCAGCATGGCCAGCAGCACCGCCGACAGGGCTGGGGTGGCGGCCAGCAGCTCCTCGCGGCGGCGCAGGGCCCGCAGCGCCTCGGCCCGGGTCCGGGCCAGCCACGGCACCCCGAACGGCGCCTCCAGCAGGTGGAAGGCAACCCCGAGGCAGCCACCGTAGACCAGGTGCCCGGCCAGGGCGGACATGGCCCCGCCGGCCGCGGCCGCGCTCCACTCGGGGTGGCCGCCGAGCAGGGCCGGCAGCAGGGTGAGCGGGCCGAGGACCCACCACAGGAACCCGTACGACAGGCCCCAGCCGAGCGCGCAGGTGACGTCCTGGCCGAGGCGGCGGAACAGCAGCCCGTAGGACACGCCGATGGCCACCCCGATGGCCAGGTTGACGGCGATCCCGGCCAGCGGCCCGTTGGAGCCGGTGAGCCGCTCGGCGACCTCGGGCACGGCCCCGCGCAGCATGAGCTGGCTGATGACGGCCCCGCCGAGCAGCCCGGCGACCGCGCCGCGCAGGGCCGCGGCCAGCACGCCGCTGCCGGCGGCGGCGCCGGAGTAGGCGCGCAGGTGCTCGGAGGACAACAGCGGGGCCACACGGTCGAGCACGGTCCGGGTGGCGGCGGCCAGGGCGCCCAGCAGCAGCCAGCCGGGCAGGCCGGGGAAGCTGGCCCGGGCCTCCGGAAGCGACCAGCGCAGCCCGGCGTCGGCCAGCAGGGGCAGCACGGTCAGCTCCCCCACCACCCAGGCCACGAACCCGTAGCCCTGGCCGCGGACCAGGGCCGCCCCGATCCCCTGGTCGGACCGGGGCGAGAGGGCCGCCTGGGCGACCCCGACGAAGACCCCGGGGACCACGGCCGGCGCCCGGCCGTGCAGGACGGCCCGCAGGGCCAGCGCCGCCAGCACCCCGGCCAGCAGCCCGCGCACCAGCGTCCCGACCCCGACCGGGTGCCTGACCCGCCCGGGGTCGCCGGGGCCGTGGAGGACGACGAACACCAGCGCCGTCCCCATGCCGAACACCAGGTGGCCGAGCAGGCTGGGGAACTCCCGCTGGGCGGCGGCCAGGTCCCAGGCCAGGGGCTGACCGAGAGCCAGCGGCAGCAGGGTCAGGGGGCCGATGCACCACCACAGCGCCCCGTAGGCGGCGCCGAGGAACACCGTCTCGCCGGCCCCGCAGCGCTGGCGCCGGACCATCAGCCCGAACCCGGCCCCGACCAGCGCCGAGATGGCCATGTGGACGGCGAACCCGGCCCTTGAGGAGCCCAGCCCGACCAGCGTGGCCACCGTGGGCAGCACGCCCAGCTGGGCCATGGCGGCGCCGAAGGCCAGCCCGCCGACGACCCCGGCCGGGGCGCCGGCGGCCACCGCCCGCGCGGCCGAGCTGTGACCGCCCCCCCTGGCGGTCTCGATCCTGGCTGGAGGGGTCTGGGGAACCGCGGGGGGGTGCCCCGGTCGGTCGGGATTCATTCGACGGCCTGGGAGGCGGGGTGGCGCTCGGGGGCGGTGAGGGCGATGTCTCTCGGGAACAGCAGCTCGACCGTCCAGTCGAGCAGGACCCGGAGCCGCTTCTGCGGCCCGGGCAGCTTCCACAGGTAGACGCCGCGCCACAGCAGCCAGGCGGGCAGGCCGGAGAAGCGCATGCCGCGCAGCTCGGCGGCGGCGCTCTGGCGTCCCAGGGGGACCAGGAACCCGAGGCCGCGGAAGCGGAACGGCTCGGGGGCGGCGCCGCTCATGGCGGCGACGATGTTGTCGGCCACGGCCCGGCCCTGGCGGACCGCGTGCTGGGCGGTCGGCGGGCAGGTGGCGCCGCGGCGGGACAGGTCGGGGACGCGGGCGCAGTCCCCCACCGCCCAGATGTCGTCGGTGCCCCGCACCCGCAGGGTCCGGTCGACGGCCACCGCCCCGCCGCCCGGGACGGTCCGCCGGAAGGACCCCCGCCGATCGACCGGGGCACCCCCTCGGGGTTCCCCAGGCCCCTCCGGGTGGCCGGTCACCAGCGGCACCGGGCTGGGGCGGGTCCCGGCGGCCCAGACCAGGGTGCGGGCCTGCAGGCGCTCGCCGTCGCTGAGGTCCACCCCGCCGGCATCGGCGCCGGCCACCGTGACCCCGAGGCGCAGCTCGATCCCGCGGGCCACCAGCTTGCCGCTGGCGTAGCCGGCCAGGCGGTCACCGAGCTCGGGCAGGATGCGCTCGCGCGAGTGGACCAGCACGAAACGGGGGTCGCTGGCCCGGACGTTCGGGAAGTAGCGCAGGACGCTGTGGACCAGGTCGAAGAGGCTGGCCACGGCCTCGGTGCCGGCGAACCCGCCGCCGGCCACGACAAAGGTGAGCCAGCGGCGCCGCTCGGCCGGGTCGGGCTCGTGGTCGGCCTGCTCGAGCCGGCCCAGGACGTGGTCGCGGAGCCGCCGTGCGTCCTCCAGGGTGGCCAGGGTGAGGGCGTTGGCGGCGACGCCCGGCAGGTCGCGGAAGTTGGGCACCGCCCCGAGGGCCAGCACCAGGTGGTCGTAGGGCAGGCTCTCCAGGGCGTCGCCGCGGCGCAGGTGGACGACCCGCCGGTCGGGGTCGACGCCGAGCACCTCGGCCCGGCGGAACCGGGTCCGCGAGCAGGCCGCCCGCAGCGGCACCCCGACGTTGCCGGCCTCGACCGAGCCGGCCGCGACCTCGGCCAGCATCGGCGTGAACAGCAGGTGGTTGCGTTGGCTGACCAGAGTGACGTCCAGCCAGGGGGTCCAGGGGAGGAGCTGCTCGAAGCGGCGGGCGGCGCTGACACCGCCGAAGCCGCCGCCGAGGATGACGATCCGGCGCCGGCCCTGGCCGATCCCGGCCGGCGGCGGCAGCCCTCTCGGCCGGCCGGCTCGCAGCGCCGCCTGCACGCCCGGGCCGACCACGCCGCCGGCGCACAGGCAGCCGAGCAGCGTCGGGAACAGCGCCGCCATCGAGACGTGCAGCCCCGGCAGCAGCGTGAGGACGAGGATCGCCCAGACCAGCACACCGAGGAGCATCCCGTCGATGACACCGCTGGGCACCGAAGATGGCGGCGGGAGGGGCAGGTCTCCCGTAGCCTGCCCCTCCCTGCCTGCCTGGCGACCGGTGCGAGTGGCCCGCGTCCCCAGGTTCGCGTCGTTGATGCCGACGCCGCCTTCGGACCTCCGGACCGTCCGCTCCCTCCTGGACGGACGACCGTCCACCGGATCGCCAAGGTGCTGCATGTTGTGGATGGTCAGTTGT
The DNA here is from genome assembly GCA_045807325.1 of Actinomycetes bacterium. Classification (GTDB taxonomy): domain Bacteria; phylum Actinomycetota; class CALGFH01; order CALGFH01; family CALGFH01; genus CALGFH01. The sequence continues at coordinate 18,368 of JBJMHP010000114.1, forward strand.
CGTCGGTCAGTGGCGAGGACGGTGGTAGGCGACCCGCCGCCGCTGGCCGACCGCCAGCAGCGTCGACCCGGCCGCGATCACGCACAGGCCGAGCAGCATCAGGCCCCTGGACATGGGGCCGCCGGTGAAGGCGAGCTGGTCGTTGGCGCCGGCCGCGACCAGCTGCCCGCGGGCCGCGCCCTTGGGGAACTCGGGCGAGTGGACGTTGACGTAGTAGTTGCTCGGGTTGGCCATGATGTTCTTGACCACGGACGCCTTGGCGGTGACGCAGCCGCTCTTGCTGTTGGCGTCCAGCGGGCTCTCACTGGTGAAGAAGGGCACCAGCACGTCGCCGTTGGTGCCGGCGGCGCCCTTGTGGATGTGCGACATGATGGCCTGGAAGCCGCTCCACTTCACGTCGAAGCAGACCTCGGTGCCGCGCACCTTGACCGCGGCGGTGCCGCTGCCGTTGGGGTCGCCTCCACCGACCTCGTTGGAGCCGGACAGCTTGGCCGAGAACTTGGTCCAGGCGCCGCCCGACTGGCTGCTCCCGCTGCTGCCGGACGCGGACCCGCCATCGGTGCCGCCGTAGACGTCGTCGCCGTACTCGACCTGCTTGGTCGTGTAGTCGTCGCTGCTCTGGGCCAGGGCGGCCGGCCCGATGATCGCGGCGGTTACGACGGCGACCACGGCCGCCATCGTGACTCTCCTGAGCATGAAGGATGCTCCTCCTGATGTGTCGTGTCGGTGGCGGACGGGGCTACTGGTTGGCGTTGGCGGCCGGCTGGGCGCCGCGCAGCTGGTTGAAGTCCATGGCCAGCACGCGGACGCAGTCGACCGGGCCGCCACGCTGGGCGAACGCCCGGGCGGCCGGGTAGTGGTTCTCGGCGGCGGCGTCGACGCAGAGGCGGTAGCGGCCGGGCTGGGTCAGGGGCGGCATGATGCCGGTGAGGACGTCCGAGGTGCCGTCCTGCGACAGGACCACGAAGGAGTCGCAGGTATCGGCGGGCACGCTGCCGTCACGGGCGACCCGCTGGAAGCAGCCGTGGTTGTGGCCCTGGAGGTTGCCGTTCCCGTCCAGCCGCTGGGTCCCGAGGCCGTACTCGGACTTCGGGTCGGAGAAGAACCCGGGGGTGAAGTTCTTGAAGCGGGCCCGGATGGTGATCTCCCGGTTGAGCGGGACGATGCGGCCGCTGCCCGGACGCTGGATCAGCACCTGTGGGGTGTTGCCGGGGATCTCGCCGTAGGGGACCGGGTTGAACACCGTGCCGGTCTGGATGCCGCTGTTGAGGGGCAGGTTGTTGATGTTGCCGTTGTCGTCGGCGGCCGGGTCCTCGGCGCCGTTGTCGGCGGCCGTGGTGGTGGTGTCGTCGGCGGCGGCCTCGGTGGTGGTGGTCTGGTCGCCGGCGGCCTCGGTGGTGGTGGTCGCGTCGTCGGCCGGGGCGGTCGACTCGGTCGACTGGCTGTCGTCGACGCTCGAGGCGGTCCCGCCGGAGTCGTCGGGTGCCTGCTGGGTGGCGGTGGTGTCAGGGGCCTCCTGAGCGCCGGCGGCGGCGCCCGCGCCGGCCAGTGCGGCGGCGATCAGCACCGCCAGCACGCCGGCGACCCACGGAGCCCGCAGGCCGGAACGGCGTGGGGGACGGAACGAGGACACGATGGCTCCCTCCTTGTCAGGAGTCGTCGAGGTGCGGGGATGCCGGGGGGGTTGCCGGCGACGGTCAGGTGACCGTCAGCCAGCCCTGCATCTCCTGCTGGTGGTATTTGCAATAGAACCGGTAGCGACCCGGCTTGGGTGCCGTGAAACGGATGACCGTGCTCGTCGCAGGGGGAATGTTCTTGGAGATCTCGAGGTCGCCGAAGGTGAAATTGTGCTGGGTGGGGTCGGTGTTGGAGACGTCCAGGACGACCTTGGTCCCGGTGGTGGCCACGTAGAGGGCTGGGGTCCAGGAGGCGTTGACGCTCTTCATCTTCTCCGTGGCCCCGCTGTGCAATTCGACCGGTGCCGGTTTGGCGGCCTTACGGGCGCTCTGGTTGGAGGGGCCGTATCCTCCGCCGTCCTTGGTGGTCGGGATGGTGCAGCCGGCGACGGCCAGCGCCACCGCGACCAGGGTCGAGACGGTCAGGAGCAGACGGCGTCGCGGCATCACGGTCCTTCCCTGGGCCGAGAATTTCCATTGCCACCTGGGAACTCTTGTCTGTGTCATCGGATTCCCAATATCTCTCAAGAATTTTGGACGGTGACGGGGACACGGGTGCGGGCACGGCCGAACTCCGACAGCAGCAGCCGCCGGAGCCGCTCCCTGGCCCGGAACAGCCGCGAGAGCACGGTTCCCTTCGGCGTGCCCATCACCTCGGCCGCCTCCTCGCAGGAGAGGCCCTGGAGCTCGACCAGGGTCACCGCGACCCGGTACGGCTCGGGCAGCTTGGAGATGGCCCGCCGCAACGCCTCCCGGTCGAGCTGGCGCAGCGCCTCCTCCTCGGGGTTGGGCACGTCGGCCCGGAACTGGGCGAGCACGTCGACGTCGTCGTCGGCCGCGGTCCGGTAGGTGATGCGCTTGCGCCCGCGGTAGTCGCGGCAGAACAGGTTGTGGGAGATCTGCAGCATCCAGGCCCGACAATTGGTGCCGGCCTGGAAGGAGTCGAAGGCCCGGAATGCTCGCAGGTAGGTTTCCTGGGTGAGGTCCTGGGCCATCACCGGGTCACCGGTCATGCGCAGATTCGCCCGGTAGATCGAGTCGTGCAGGGGCAGCGCCGTGGCCTCGAACCGCTCGTGGATCGAGGCGGTGGTCTCAGTCGTGGTTGGCATCGAGGTCACCTCCCGACCATCCGCGCGGGCATTGCCGTCGGCGTTGCGTGCGACCGGGTGGCTGCCGTGCGGCCGCGGTTCCAGGCGGTGAGCGGCACCGCCGGCGGCCACATCAGCAGGGCCAGGCTGAGCCCGGACAGCGACGCCCAGACCACCGAGCCGAGCCAGATCTCCAGCTCCCAGGTCACCCCGTAGCCGGCCTTGAGCAGCGCGAAGTGCGCGGTCCAGTAGACGGCCGGGGCGATCACGGCCACCGCTCGGGCCGCCCACCGCCGCTGGGGCGACGGCCGCAGCAGGCTCACGGACACGTCCGCCGCGGCCCCGCCCAGCACCGCCGCCCCGACCAGGCCGACCAGCCCGAGCTCGGTCTGGGTGGCCAGCAGCAGGGCCACCGACCCGGCCATCACGGTGAAGGTCCCGAGCGGGGTCTGCCAGCGCAGCAGGAGCAGCAGCACCGGGGCCACGAACAGGAGGTTGTGCACCAGCAGGCCGAGCAGGTCGTACACCTGCACCGTCTCGGCGAACGGGGAGCCGGCCGGGAGCCCGGCCAGCCCGGGCCGCCGCCAGGCCACCACCGGCGACACGTACTGGAAGAAGAACGCGGTCATGGCCACCACCAGCGTGGTCGACAGCACCACGGGCCAGAACACCCGCAGCCCCGGAACCGCCGCCGAGGTCGGCCCCGACCAGGCGGCCCGCAGGGCCGAGCCGACCAGCAGGCACGCCCCGGTGAACAGCACCAGGTGGAACGGCGAGATCAGCAGGGCCAGCCCCTGCTCCTCCCCGTAGACGGTGTGCCAGACGGCGTCACCGGCCACGGCCACCATGGCCAGCCCCACCCCGACCAGGGCCAGCCGGTACCCGGGGGGCACCGCCTGCAGCGACCAGGCGCCGCGGCGCTGGTTCCGGGTCAGGATCCATCCCGCCGTGACCGCGAACCCCAGGTACAGCAGCCCGTGCCAGGGGGTCAGGAACGGGCCCAGCTCGTCGTCGAGCAGGTTGATGTGGTTCCAGCCGTCCAGGTACAGGCCGAGGACCAGCAGCAGCGAGCACCAACCGGTCATGACGTCCTCACGCCAGCTGGCCCGCCGGCTCCGTGGCGACCCGGCCAGGTGCCGTGGGGTCGGGTCGGCCCGCCGTGCCCGGCCGCCGGCGGCGCGCTGCCCGGCGGCGTGCCCGAGGTCGCCGAGGGTGCCGGCGGCGGCCACCGGCCGGATGGTCGTGGTCCGCTGGGCGGCGACCTGCTCGCTCCAGCGCTCCCGGGCCCGGGCGGCCACCCGCTCGGTCCCCTCGGCCCACCACGTCCGGGCCTGGGCGGCCGCCTGCCCGGTCCACAGGGCCCAGCCGGTGGGGGCGGCGTGCCGGGAGCGCCCGGCCCGGGTCGCCCGGGAGACCGGCCGGTTGTCGTGTCTCGGCGCGGCGACCAGGTGAGGGCGCCGCTCGTGCCGGCCGACGGCGGCCCGGTTCTGGGATGCCGCCACGGCCGCGCGGCTCGCTCCTTCGCGCATCAGCTCATCACCATCTCTTCTGGTCGCGGCGGTCAGGGACTCCAGCCCCGGTGCATGAAGTCGTTGGGGGCGGTCACGTTGACCACCGCCCCCAGTCCCGCGGCGACGAGCGCCCCGGCAAAGGCGAGCAGCAGCATGATGGTCATGACCTTGCGCACCAGCCGGTCGGCGACCAGCCGGCGCCGGTACCGCAGGGCGGTGAAGGCCACCGCCGTCGCCAGGAATGGCGTGGTCCAACCAATGTGGACCTTCCACTCCATGGCGAACGTCTCCCAGAACGCGAGCTTCGAGCTGTGCAGCAGGTACTCGCGCGGGTACATCTCGATGTTGCCGCCGGGGGGCACCTTGGCCCGGTAGCCGGCGTAGCCGAACCAGGTCCCGACTGCCGAGGCCAGCCAGGCCACCACCGCCAGCCCGGCCGTGGAGAGCTTGCGGATCCGGTCCTTCATCCGCGAGTCGCCGCTGGTGAGCAGCGTCCCCAGCCCGCCGCCGAAGGCGTGGACGATGAGGATCCCCAGGGTCGAGTGGACGAGGAAGAACAGCTGGCGGGTGGTGAGCAGGCGGGCCGAGAGGATCCAGGCGGTGAGCCCGGCGGTGACCAGCGCCCCGACCACGAACAGCAGGATGGTGGAGGTGTTCAGCAGCGTGCTGGTGCGGCGCAGCCCCACCCGGCCCTGCGAGGACCGCGACCGCCGGCTCTCGCGGGCCCGCGGCACCAGCGGCTCGGCGTCGAACTCGTCGTCCTCCTCGTCGTCGAGGTCGTCGAGCTCCTCGTCGTCCCAGCCGGCCTCGGACCCCGACTCCCAGGCCGTCGGCGAGTCCACCCACTGGTAGCGGTCATCCTGGTAGCGGTCATCGGCGTCCTCGTAGGCGGTGGCGGTGCCGGCTTCCCAGCGGCCCGAGTCGTCGGAGGCCCAGCCGCCGGTGTCGGTGTCGCGCGCCCACTCACCGCTGTCGTCGTTCTGCAGGTAGGTGCTGCGGAGCTGCTCGAACAGCGGCTCCCCGTCGGCCGGCGCGGCGGCTCCATGGCCGTCGAGCTCCCATTCCTCGGCCTCGGGCTGGGCGTCCAGCCGTCCGGCGTACCAGCGGTCGCCCGGGCCGTTGACGTCGTCGTGGACTTGGGTCACGAGGGCCCCCCTTCCGAAACAGTGGTCAGGGAGACGCATGCAGGGGGGATGCCCTGGGGGAGGCATAGGGAGAACCAGGCCGCCATTGCAGCCACCTCATTTATTTCACAGCGTGGCCAACCGGCCACGCGGCCGACGGGGGGATCACGAACTTGCCGGGAATTACCTAGCCGTTCCTGACAAGCCGTGCGTCAGTCTTGCAACTCGGAATTCACGAGTCCGCGGCAAGCGCTGGGGGGAGCGCCTCGAGCAGTCCCTGTCGTGGGGGCGACAGGAAAGGGGAAGCCCGGACCGAACCGCGAACAGCAAATTCAGAGCGATGCTTCTTGATGTCGCTGAGCCTGGGGGGAGGCTCTTTGTTGCAGTGCCATGGGGGTAGCGCGTCGGACTGTACGGCACCGCCCTGTTGGAGTCAAATCGTATACACGTCGAGATCATCCTGTGATCTACGTAGATGTCCGGCCGAAGTTCGTGGGAATCCGCCGGACATCCAGAGAGTTCCCACACAAACTGCAGCCTGCGGCCGTCCTCCGGCCCCGCCCCCCAGGCGAGCCGGTCCAACCGCAGGCCGAGGAAGGAGGTGGTCCCTGACACCTGCCATGGGAGCGCCCCGGCCCCCGTGACCGAGGCGTTAGCGCGTAGCGAACGAGCGGCTGGGCGGAGGACCCTCCCCCGCCCAGCCGCTCGATCTAGTTCCCGGACCCTCCACTGCAGCTGTCGGTCCGCTGTGCCAAGCTCGCGGCATGCCGGGGCTCTACTCGCACCAGCGGTTCTGCGACCTCGCCGATGCCGAGGTCGCCCGGCTCGCCGGCGCCATCCGCGGCGCCGACCCGGCCACTCCGGTCCCCACCTGCGGGCGCTGGAGGATGGACGACCTGGTCCAGCACATCGGCCACATCCACCGCTGGGCGGCCGCCATGGTGGCCGAGCTCTCCCCCACCCGGCACAGCCGCGAGAAGGTCGACCTGCCCCTCCCGCCCGACCCC